>JAXFQS010000050.1:0-28490 GCA_034178815.1 Kiritimatiellia bacterium
CATCGGCCGTCGCATTCCCCGCGAACTCTCCGAGAACCACCGAGACCGATGCCCCCGGCGAAGCGCGTCCGGCAAGCACATACGGCCGATCGCGCTGTATGACCATACTTTTGCTCACAGTTGGCGGCAAACTCAACTCCGCCAAAGCAGAGCCGGCCATACCACATACCAACAAAACGGCTAATGCGACAAGCAGGTGTCTCATTCAATCCTTCCCTCTTTGACTTTCTCAGCCCGCCAATCCCCGCACACATGCAATGACAGGCATTGACCAGGATAAGTTCTACCAATCTCTATAATCAGAGATGAGGCCCGAGAAGGATTGGTTCAATAAGGCACCAGAGTCAGGAAATTAAAAGAGTTGAAGGATTATCCCAGTTGCAGGCTTTCCGCCGTTGACTTGAATCTCGGTGCAGCGCACTTCCTTGGGCGTGGCCCCCGTGAGAATGCGTAGGGCACAGGCCGAGCGAACAAGGGGAAGATAGTTGCGACGACGCACCACGATGCGATAACCATAGGCAGCGGACATCGTCCCCGAAGGAAGCGCCTCAATGGTGAATTGCTCATCCTCGCGCGCATTCGGAGACACAGGCAACCAAGGCCCGTCCGGCTTCCTTTTATACTCAATGCTCTCGCAACTGAAGTTATTCCGTTCGTAGGAAGGCCCAGCATTGTCGATTGTCCAGAAAACAATCTCATTGATCGAATAGGCGCTAGACGATTCGGTCTCAGGAAAAACAAACTGGCACTCGACACCTACACTCGGCAACACGGTGCAGTAGGTACTCCCCGAGTAGACCTCATTGTCAAAAAGCGTGCTGGCTACAACCGCATTGGTATTGTCTCGGCGGCAAATAGACCACTCCGCCCCCTCGATAAGCAAAAGATTTTTGTCCGCATACTTCTCGAAAATGACATGGGAATCGACAGCAGAGTGGGTACTGTTGCCAATGACCTCCGACTCCCATAGGAGCGAGTCCGGAGCGGCGTAAACCGGTCGCAATATCATATTGCTCGTCACGCACGAATAATCTGGTTCCCACCCAGTCAGAACACTGCCGTCCGGAAGGGTCTCCTCGACATCCAATCCTCCCGGAATCTCAACCCCGTTCCCATTCAGAACCTTGAGTTCTGCGACCTTCAAACCTAGGCGGTTGACGAGTTCAACCTTCCAATAAGGGGTAAAAACCGGTTCGATTATGCGGTCTGAGGTGACACGCTTCCACCCCTCCCCCGTCCAGCCAGCAAATTTGAACCACTCTTCGTCCGACAGGACTGGAACATCTTCTTCCGCCACCGACGATCTCGGTATGACTGCGAAGGTTTTGCAAACCGTTCCATCGCGGTTGAGGAATGAGACCTTGTAGGTAAAACCGTCTGGATAATAGACTGCGTAGAGTTCGAGATTAGACTGGACATCCGCCAGTAGATTTTCATCTATCGCATCCGCTCCATCCGGCTCGATTGCCCAGTGGCTGAACCAATATCCTGGCAATTCCGGGGGATCCGGCGGAGTGACGGCCTCGCCAGGCTGCACCGCCAAACTCAGAAGGGATTCCGTACCATCCTTGTTCCAGAAATTGACTGCGTAGGAATCCACTTTTGCTTTAGTCCCCTGGACCATCAACTCGACATAAGTGCCTGGATTCGCAAAGGTTATCCGTAACGCCTGGATACCTTTCGCAAAAGGCGTCTCCCTCGTATCAATCGTCCCGATGCAACCGTTCAGAACGGCGCAGTTGGCTGTTGCGTTGGCTATGGGAGCAATGGCAATTGGCTCGGCACCGGTATCGCTCCATTCCGTTCCGTCGAGGGAAACCTCGATCTTCGCGACACCCAAAGTCGTCCGGTTGTAATAACTATACAGTTGCACTCCATAGACATCCTTCTGCTCGGCGAATTGGATAGTCGCCACCGTGCCGGCAGTCAAGTTGTACGACTCTGCAGAATTCCTATAATTTGAGTTATTGCCCAAGCGGCCATTCGTCAGGGCAGTAGTCTCCCCCGGCGACGCGTGCGTATTGCCCTCGATGGAAAGGACGGTACCGGATTCGCCCATCAGATTATCGCCCATATAGATGTTGGCTGAGCCCTCAAGGAAATAATCACCACCTCCGGTGTAGGTGCCATTCCATCCTTGAATCGTCGTCCAAGTCGGAACATCAGCACCAGCGAACGGTGCCAAACTAATCAGGCTTGCGATACATAGGGCGCTGACTGTTGACTTCATCTAGAAGACTCCTTTTCCATAGCTAATCGGGATTAAGCGCTCACAATTAAATTCAATAGTGCCTCTCAACGCGCCCAGGCTCAAACAAAGTTGGGATGATTTCGCAACTTTGTTTGAACACCTCGCATATGCGACCTAAAATGGTGCCCAAGGCGGGAGTCGAACCCGCATGCCGGCATAACCCGGCAACGGATTTTAAGTCCGGTGTGTCTGCCATTCCACCACTTGGGCAAGCATCAGATGTCAGTATGCCAAACTGGCCGACACATTGCAACACTAAACCGTGCCGGACCAACCCCTCCTGTTCCCGAGCAACGGTTCCCCGGTTCGATTCCTACCCTCCTTTCCCCCCTTGACCTGCCAACCTCCGTCAACACCTCCTACCAACCACCACGCCCCAATGGTATCAACCCTTCCACCCGAGACCTTCCTACCAGCAGGCCGATGCAAAAAGTCGGCGCGGAACACAGAATTTGCTTTGCAGTTCCGCGTCGTTTTGCTATCCTGTTCGCCGTTATGACAAGCGCCTTCTACTTTACCTACTTTTACTTTAGCCACTGGGCACACGGTTCCAGACGGCTTGGCGCAATGTTGTAGACCAAGTTTCAGAAACAAGCGAACCGCGTGCCCCAGATGGGCAGGCGGTTTTTTTGTTCCTTCAACCAACCGAAAGCATACCATGATCATCATCCTCAAGCCCAACGCCGAACAAAGCGACATTGACGCAGTCTGCGACCTCATCTGCACCTTGCGCTACCAGCCAAGAGTCTCCAAGGGCGAACACGACATCGTCATATCCTGTATCGGCAACGGCGTATCCCCGCACGCCATGGAAGTCCTTCGCTCCCTCCCCATGGTCGATCGAGTAGTCCCAATCCAAAAGAAATACAAACTCGTCTCCCGCGAGTTCCACCCCGAAGACACCATCATCACCGTAGGCGGCGAGAAAATCGGCGGAGGCAACATCCCGATTATCGCAGGCCCCTGCGCCATCGAAAGCTACGGACAATTCCGCCAAGCCGTAAAAGACCTCGTCGACTGCGGCATTAAAATCATCCGCGCCATGCCCTTCAAACCCCGAACCAGCCCCTACGACTTCCAGGGACTCAAACTCGACGGCATCCGCATCATGCGCGATGTCAAAGAAGAATTCGGCATCTCCTACATCTCCGAAGTCCCCGGACTGATGCAAATCAAGATGCTCAATGACATCTGCGACATCTTCCAGATAGGCGCCCGCAACGCCCAGAACTTCGACCTCCTCGAAAACATCGCCCAATATGGAAAACCCGTTCTCCTGAAGCGAGGAATGGCCGAAACCATCGAAGAATGGCTCACTGCCGCCGAATACCTCGTCTCCTGCGGAAGCCCCAATGTCATCCTCTGCGAACGCGGCATCCGCACCTTCGAGACAGCCACTCGAAACACCCTCGACCTGAGCGCCGTCGTCGTCGCCAAGTCCATGACACACCTCCCCGTCATCGTCGACCCCAGCCATGCCGCCGGTAAAGTCAAAATGGTCCCCGCACTCGCACGGGCCGCCCTCGCAGTAGGCGCCGACGGACTCCTCGTCGAAACCCATCCCGACCCCGTTCACGCCTTCTCCGACGCCGCCCAGCAAATCCCCTCCGCAGGCTTCCAAAGCTTCATCGACGCCGTCAAACCTTGGCTCGACCTCGCCAAATCCCTCCCCCACTAATCAGGACGCATCAACTATGCCCACCACACTCTGCCTAGGCCCCGAAGGTACCCACTCCCACGAAGCCGCGCGCATCCTTCTCGGCAAAGGAACACCCCTGACCCTGGTGCGCACCTTCCAGGAAATCTTCCAACGACTTGAGGACGATCCAGCCGCAGTCGCCCTCGTGCCCTTTGAGAACTCCATCGAAGGTTCAGTCACGCCAATACTCGATCTCCTAGTCAGGCATCCGACCATCCGCATTGCGCGAAGCCTCGCATTCCAAGTAAGGCAAAACCTTATTGTCTGCAATGATGCGATGCCCCTTACTGCTATCCAGAAGGTCTATTCACACCCGCAAGCCCTTGCGCAATGTGCCAACTTCCTCCGCACGAACCTGCCTGCGGCCGAGTGGGTAGAAACCCCATCAACCGCTGCAGCAGTTGCCCAGATTGCGGCTGAAACCAATGTAGCCGCAATCGGGAGTCTTGCCGCCGCTGAGCTCGCTGGGTTGACTGTATCCAAGCGGAATATTCAGGATAATCACGAGAATATCACTCGTTTCCTCTTGATTGGGCAGCAGGCGACCGCCGCGCCGACAGCTTCCAAGGCACTCTTCCACATCCAACTTCCCAATGAGCCCGGTGCCCTGCTTCGCGTGCTCCAACCGTTTGACACCGTTGGGGTGAATCTCACCTCGATTCAGAGCCGCCCGGTGCCCGGCCAAGCCTTTGAGTATGGCTTTTTCGTGGAGGCGGACATTACGGTCGAACTGCAGGAGTTGATGCTCAACTTGCTGAACCGTTTTGCCAATGCCCGTGTGCTCGGTCGCTACTAGCCAATCTGCTATGGAACTTACCCATTTACGCCAGGCGATTGGCGTTGTTGACCGGGATTTTGCCCAAGCCATTGCCCGGCGGCTGGAGCATCCTTTGAACGCGCAGCTTTATACCGCTGCGTCCGCACCAAGGACCCCGTCGGCTTTGGCAGAGGCGCTTGTCAATGTCCCCGATGCGCGAACGAAGAGTTTGGCGATAGCCGGCTTCTACCGGAATGTTGTGATTCAAAATCTCTGCGACGAGGGGTGTGATGCCGCCGCGCGGGAGTGCATTGAATTCGACAATCTCTGCCTTGAAGCCTTGGCCAGGCGCTTCAATTATTCGTCTCTTGTCGGGCAAACAAAGTTGAAGGCAGGATTGGTTCCGGCGGAGACGATCGAAGCATCCATCACCAACACGGCAGTAGAAGAAGCGGTCTATTCTCGCTTGGATACTTTTGCCCGAGAGGTTGGCATCGGAGAGCCAAAGCGGCGGCACCTGATTGGGATCTACCGGGATTGGATTGTACCGGCCTCGCGCATTTTGCAGGTGCTCCAACTGCAGCAACGGCAGCGTCTGCGCTAACCTATCCGGCGAATGTTTGCCCCCAGCGAACGCAGTTCGCGATCGACTTGCGCATAACCTCGGTCGATGCTCTCGGCGTTGTTGATAATCGTCTTTCCCTTGGCGCAAAGTGCGGCAATCAGCAGAGCCATTCCCGCCCGGATATCGGGGCTGGAAACCATCGCGCCCTGGAGCCGCATCGGCCCTGTTACAACAACGCGATGCGGGTCGCATGGGACGATGCCTGCGCCCATTCCAATCAGGTGATCGACAAAATAGAGACGGCTCTCGAACATCTTCTCGAAAAAGACGGTCGTACCTCTGGCTTGGGTCGCCAGCACGATGAAGACGCTCATCAGGTCGGACGGGAATGCTGGCCAAAGACCGTCTTCTAACTTGGGGATTGCCTTGCCAAAGTCGTACTCCGTGCGCAGCACCTGCTTAGGCGGAAGATTGAGCGTCGTGCCGGAAATCGTATAGCGGACGCCGAAACGGCGGAATGGGCGCTCCAGTACGCGGAAATCGTCAGGCGCGATGCCCTTGAGCGTCAAGCCGCCCCCCGTGACCAGCGATGCGACCATATAGGAAGCCGCCTCGATGGTGTCGGAACCGATAGCAACGGTTGCCCCCTTAAGGTGCGTAGCCCCGCACACAACTAGTTTATTGGTCCCGACCCCAGAGATACGCACCCCCATGGCCATAAGCAACCTACAAAGGTTTTGCACATGCGGTTCACAAGCGGCGTTGCGAATAATCGTCTTGCCTGATGCCTTCGCGGCTGCCATCAACAGGTTCTCAGTCGCAGTGACCGAGGCCTCGTCGAGCAAAATGTCGCTCCCGGTCAACTGCCTGGCCGTAATACGAAAGTTGGCTCCGCCTTTGACCGTCGCCCCAAGCGCCTGAAACCCAATGAAGTGCGTATCTAGGCGGCGTTTGCCGATGACATCGCCCCCGGGAGGCGGCACCACAACTGTTCCGCAACGCCCCAGAAGCGCGCCGGCGAAAAGAATCGATCCGCGCACCCGGCGGCAAAGTTCGCGATCGAGTTTTGGCACCTGGGGCAGAGTCCGGGCGCAAAGAGTCGCCTGGCAACCATCCTCGTCAAGCGACACCTCGACGCCCAAGGCCCGAGCCAGATCCAGCATCACGCGGACATCGTCGATAAGCGGAAGATTGCGCAATGTGACCGGCTCATCGGTCAGCAAAGCAGCGGCAATCATCGGCAAAGCGGCATTCTTGTTCCCGGGCACATGGCGCGTGCCTCCGATGGGCCTTCCTCCAACTATCTCAAAACGGGACATAGGGCGACCTAGCCCTCTTTGCTCTTCTTCGCCGAAGCGCGAGAACGCTTCGGCTTGGCGGCAGGCACGGCTCCCTCCGGAGCCTTTTCAGACGGCGGCTCAAAAGTAAACGAAAGCGCCGATGCATCCGGCTTCACAGTCACCAAAACAGTCCCATCTGTCTCAGCGCGCCCGAGAAGTTCTTCAGCCAACTGGTCCTCAAGAACCCCTTCAATGGCACGGCGCAAAGGACGCGCCCCCATAGCAGGATTGGCATCCTTCCGAAGCAAAAAGTCGGCAGCCGCATCGTCCACTCGAAGCGACAAACCTGTGCGCTCCAACCGCTTGGAGACCTTCGCCAGTTCCAAATCAAGCACCCGGCGCAAATCCTCCTTGCCGAGCTTGCGGAACGGCAGAATGGCATCAAAACGGTTCAGCAACTCAGGCTTGAAGAAGCGCTTGGCCTCCTCCAGCAGCTGCTTCCGAACCCGCTCCTCATCACGCGCCGTTGCCGTCATGTCATTCGTCGAAAACCCGAGACTAGATGTCTGCCGGGAGAAGTCGTAGCCGAGATTAGAAGTGAGCAGGACAATGGTATTCCGGAAGTCCACCGTATGCCCCAGCGAATCCGTCAACTTGCCCTCCTCCAGAATCTGAAGCAAGAGATGCATGACATCCGGGTGTGCCTTTTCCACCTCGTCAAAGAGCACCACCGAATAAGGCCGACGGCGCACACGCTCGGTCAACTGTCCGCCCTCCTCATGCCCCACATAGCCTGGTGCCGCCCCAATCAGACGAGAGGCATTCGCCTTCTCGCCGTATTCCGACATATCCAACTGAACGAGCGCCTTTTCATCCCCGAAAATCTCCCGTGCCAGAACCTTCGCCAAAAGCGTCTTTCCGACACCGGTAGACCCGAGAAAGAGGAAGGATCCAATAGGCCTTGCGGGATCTTTGAGCCCAGCCCTGGCCCGCTTGAGCGAGCGTACAATGACATCAATGGCGGCATCCTGACCGACCACCTCGCGCTTCAATTCCTCACCCAAATGAAGTAATCTTTCGCGTTCGCTGTCGCTCATCTGCCGCAAGGGAACGCCAGTCATTTTGGCGACGGTCTCGGCTATATCCGAGGCTTCGACATTGAGCACCCGGTTGCCTTCTTCTTTGCGCCAAGTCTCCAGTTGGGTATCCAAGGCCTGGCGGGAACGGAGTTCTTCGTCGCGGAACTGTGCCGCCAAGTCGAAGTTCTGAGAGTCGACCGCCTCTTTCTTCTTTTGGACGACTTCTTGGAGGCGGGTAGCTGCGTCTCTCAGGGCCTCGGGGCGCATAGCGACTTTGAGGCGGAGGCGGGCAGCAGTCTCATCAATGGCGTCAATGGCCTTGTCTGGAAGCTGTCGCCCTGGCTGGTAGCGGGCTGTCAACTCGGCGGCGGCGCGAAGGGACGCGAGTGAGAAGATGACATTATGATGGGTTTCGTAGCGAGGTGCGATGCCCTGGAGGATTTGGATTGTCTCGTCGATGGTCGGCTCGGTGACGAGAACGGTCTGGAATCGGCGCTCCATTGCGGCGTCTTTCTCGATACTCTTCCGGTATTCGGCCAGGGTTGTCGCGCCGATGCACTGTATCTCACCTCGGGCGAGGGCGGGCTTGATGATATTGGCGGCATCCATGGAACCTTCGGCGGAGCCGGCTCCCACGATGGTGTGTAATTCGTCGAGGAAAAGGATGACATTTCCTTCGTGCTTGGTCTCTTCGATGAGGCGTTTGAGGCGCTCTTCGAATTGCCCGCGATACTTGGTTCCTGCGACCATCAAGGGGAGGTCGACGGTTATCACGCGCTTGCCAATCATCCTGTCGGGGACATCTCCGGCGGCTATGGCGGCGGCTAGTCCTTCCACGACTGCGGTTTTGCCGACACCGGCCTCACCGAGGAGGACGGCATTGTTCTTGGTCCGGCGGGAAAGGATTTGAATGACGCGTTCGAGTTCTTTCTGGCGGCCAATGACAGGATCGATGCGTCCTTCGGCTGCCAGGGCGGTCAAATCGCGTCCGAAGGCGTTGAGTGCGGGGGCTTTGTTTTTCGGGGGGGATTCGCGCGCGGGCCTAGGCGGCGGGGCAAAGAGTCCCTGAATGTCGATTTCGTCGTTTTCCGCCTCTTCTTCGTCGCCATCGGGTGGGCGATCTTCACCGGATTCCTCCTCATCAACCTCGCTGGCATACTTGCTGATAATCTCCGGAAGCACCTTTTCGACGGTGACCCCGAGTTCCGTCAGAACGCTGGCGGCTATACCCTCCCCTTCCCGCAAGAGCGCGAGCAGAAGGTGCTCGGTTCCGACATAGGCCTGTCGAGTCTCCTGGGCTGAGATAAGGGCGAGCTGGAAGACCTTTTTGACCCGGGGCGTATAGGGAAGGTCGCCCTCGACCATGATGTCGCTACCGCTTCCGACGCGTTGATCAATCTTCAACCGCAAGTCGTCGAGCGAGACGCCGACACGATCCAACACATCGACCGCATAGCCTTCGCCCAGCGCGACCAGCCCCAAGAGCAGGTGCTCCGTCCCGACATAAGAGTGATTGAACCGCAAGGCCTCCTGATGGGCCAGTTGAACGGCCCGACGCGCCCGCGGCGTAAAGTGATCCATAATGCTCATATCGTTTCCTTCGCCGCCCATTCTACCACAAAATGGGGCGCTCTTAAAGATTAAACCCCGCCGAAGGGGCTATCAATCGAACCAACCGCATTCCTCCTCCATCGGGCCGGTCTTCATC
This sequence comes from Kiritimatiellia bacterium, assembly GCA_034178815.1. Lineage (GTDB taxonomy): Bacteria > Verrucomicrobiota > Kiritimatiellia > RFP12 > DVOR01 > JAXFQS01. The sequence goes on from JAXFQS010000050.1 coordinate 9,340, forward strand.
GCTTCTGGAGCCCCAATTGATAGGCAGGAAGGCTCCCGCCCCATACGAACCCCCTGAACCATAAGGTTGATGTCTTCTACCCCCTATCCAACCCAACAACGCCCCCAACGCTTGCCACCTTCCCCCTGTCACAATTCGGCGCAGGCCCTCCTCGCGACAGCCCCCACCGCTACGCCGGAGAATCGCACAGCCATCTCGGCTAAGAGCGAGATTGGGTTTTCCTTGACCCTATTTCGCGGTTTTGATATGCTCTTGCGCGGTTTTGTGGTTGACAGATGAGTCCTTTCCAAAGGCGGCCCCCCCTAGCCGTCACAGCAAGGACACTTTCCATCCGTCTCCGCTAGGGCCCCAACACGCTTCGCGTTATGAAAGCACTCAACTCAACCATTTCCGCCATAGAGCCGTCCGTCACATTGGCCATCTCGTCGCAGGCAGCCGCCCTCCGCAAACAAGGCGTCCAGGTCTGCACCTTCGCGGCAGGAGAGCCCGACTTCGACACCCCCGAATGTATCCGGCGCGCCTGCCAGAAAGCCCTTGACGAAGGCAAGACCCGTTACACGCCCGTCGCCGGCATCCCCGAACTGCGTGAGGCAATCGCCGAGAAACTCCTGAGTTTCAACCACATAGCCTACAGCCCCTCCCAGATTCTCGTCAGTTGCGGCGGCAAGCACTCCCTCGCCCTCGCCTTCCAGACCCTTCTCTGCCCAGGCGACGAGGTCATCATTCCGGCCCCCTACTGGCTCAGTTACCCGCAGATGGTTCGCATTGCCGGCGGAACCCCCAAGTTCATCTCGGCCGGATGGGAACAGAACTTCAAGATTACTCCGGAGCAACTTGAAGAAGCCATCGGAACCAAGACCAAAGCCCTCGTTCTCAACAATCCCTCCAATCCAACCGGCATGGTCTATACGCCGGAAGAACTCAAAGCCTTGGCCGATATCGCCCTCAAACACGACCTTTGGATCGTCTCGGACGAAATCTACGAACGAATGGTCTATGGCACGGCAAAGTTCGCCAGCGTAGCCTCCTTCGGCCCCGAATACCACGAGCGCACCATCACCGTCTCGGGTATGAGCAAGACCTACGCCATGACCGGCTGGCGCCTCGGCTATACCGCCGCGCCGCAGCCATTCATCAAGGCAATGACCGCACTTCAGTCCCATACCGCTTCCGCCCCGACAACCTTCTCTCAATGGGGTGGGGTTGCAGCACTCCGGGAGGCGGAACCCGATGTCCAGAAGATGGTCTCGGCCTTTGCCGCACGCCGCGAACGCATCGTCGAACTGATGCAAGCCATACCCGGCATCCACTGTCCCAAGCCGGAAGGCGCATTCTACATTTTCGCCAATGTCGCCGAATTTGGGCTTGACTCTGTCTCATTCTGCTCTAAACTATTGGCTGAACAGCAAGTCGCAGCCGTTCCTGGGCTAGCCTTCGGAAACGACAACTGCATCCGCTTGAGTTACGCCTGCAGCATGGAGAACATCGAAGCCGGACTGGCTCGCATTGCCCAGTTCTGCGCATCCCTACGGCATTGACACTTACTACGGGCTCGTGGTGAAATTGGCAGACACGCAGGATTTAGGTTCCTGTTTCGCAAGAAGTGTGGGTTCAACTCCCACCGGGCCCACCATCCTTTCAGAGGCAAACACATGAAGAAGTACAACATCGCAGTCGTCGCCGGTGACGGAACCGGTCCCGAAGTCATTGGTGAAGGCATCAAAGTTCTGAATGCAGCCGCGGCCAAACATGGGTTCGCCCTCGACTTCCACAAGCAAGACATCGGCGGCGAACGCTATATGCGCACAGGAGAGACTCTTCCCGACAGCGTCCTTGCAGAGTTGAAGCAGTCCGAGGCCATCTATCTCGGAGCCATCGGCCACCCGCAAGTCAAACCTGGCATCCTTGAGAAAGGCATCCTGTTACGCTTGCGCTTTGAACTGGATCAGTACATCAATCTCCGCCCCGCCAAGCTCTTCCCTGGCGTTGAGACGCCCATTAAGAACAAAGGGTGCAAGGAGATTGACTACACCATCGTGCGCGAAAACTCAGGCGGGCTCTACACGGGCATGGGCGGAATCTCTCGCCCCGGCACCAAGGACGAAGTCGCCATTCAGAATATGACCTACACCTACAACCAGGTTGAGCGTTGCATCCGCTATGCCTTCGAATACGCCCGGAAATACGGAAAGAAGGCCCGGGGCGTAGGGGAGCATAACACCTTGGCGATGGTGGGCAAATCCAATGTCCTGACCCATATGTATGCCCTTTGGAACCGCGTGTTCGACGAGGTGGGGCAGGAGTTCCCCGATGTCAAGCGCGAGTATTACCATGTCGACGCGACCTGCTTGTATATGGTCGCCAGCCCGGAAATGTTTGATGTGGTCGTCACGGAAAACATGTTCGGCGACATTATCACTGACCTTGCTGCCATCACACAAGGGGGACTTGGGGTCGCGGCTGGAGCGAACATCAATCCCAATGGCGTGAGTATGTTCGAGCCGATTGGTGGTACGGCTCCCATGTGGACGGGTAAGAACGCCATCAATCCAATCGCGGCTATCGGTGCTGGCGCGATGATGTTGGAGACCCTCGGCGAAGTGGACGCGGCCCGGGCCGTTGAAGCGGCGATTCGCAAGGTGACCCCCACTATGAAGAGCCAGATGGCGAATCAAATGGGTATGACCACCACGCAGGTTGGCGACCGTGTCGCCGAGGCTCTTTAATCTCTCCACCAACAGGCCAGCCATGAAAGCAATTGATTGGGAACATTTGGGGTTCGCCTATCAGGACACGAACTGCCACATCGAGTATGTTTGGAAGGATGGGAAGTGGGACTCCGGACGCCTAGTCAAGGAGCCCTACCTCAATCTTCATATCGCGGCTTCTGCGCTCCATTACGGACAAGCGGCCTTCGAGGGTATGAAAGCGTTCCGTCAGAAGAACGGCGATGTGGTCATCTTCCGCCCGCAGGAGAATGCCAAGCGAATGTACAACACGGCCTTGCGGACTTGCATGCCGCCAGTGCCAGAGGAGGTCTTCATCGAGGCCTGCGAGCGGGTCATCCGCGAGAATCTTGAGTATGTTCCACCCTATGGGACAGGCGGTTCGCTCTATATCCGCCCCTTGCTGATTGGTTCAGGGCCTCAAATCGGTGTCGCTCCGGCGCACGAGTATACCTTTATTGTGATGGTCATGCCTGTTGGAGCCTACTATCGCAATGGCCTGAAACCCGTACGGGCTGTCATCTGGGATGACTTTGACCGCGCGGCACCACTGGGGCTGGGCAATGTCAAAGTGGCGGGGAACTATGCGGCATCCCTCTTCGCTCACGAGAAGGCGAAGCACGAGGGGTGGCCCGTCGAACTCTACTTGGACGCCAAAGAGCACAAGTACATTGAGGAGTTCGCAACCTCCAACTTCTTGGCCATCACCAAGGATGGTCGATATGTCACCACCAAGTCTCCTTCTATCCTCCCGAGCGTCACAAACCTTACGCTCAGGCAACTTGCGGCCGACTGCGGCATTCCTGTCGAGGTTCGCCGTGTAGCGTTCGAGGAATTGGAGGACTTTGCCGAGATTGCCGCCTGCGGTACGGCGGTCGTCATTACTCCGGTCTGCGAAATTACGCGGGGCGACAAGGTTATCCGTGTAGGCTCCCCCGATGGTTGCGGCCCGGTACTTGAAAAGCTCTACCATATGGTTCAAGGCATCCAATACGGGGAGTTGGCCGACACACACGGCTGGTGCCACAAGGTCTAAAGCCTTACTGTTCCACTGATTCAAGGCGTCTGTCCATCAGGGCGGACGCCTTTTTCTTACCTCGCGGAAGGTTGCAACCTAGGAGAAGAAGAGAAAGCAACCTCCGGCAGGCGGTTTTGCGTTGCGTTTGCCCCTAAAATAAGCTATGATAGAGCGACTAACATTCGTATGATTCCAACAGCACGCACGCAACCTCCGGGAACCTTCGAGATTCTCCACGAGGACGCCCACACGGGCGCCCGGACGGGCGTGCTGTGGACTGCGCACGGGCCAATTGAAACGCCCATTTTCATGCCGGTTGGCACCCAGGCCACCGTCAAGGCCATCGATCCGCGCGAACTCCACGAGATGAACGCGCAAATCATCCTTGGCAACACCTACCATCTGATGTTGCGGCCCGGCATGGACATTATGGCGACTTGCGGCGGGCTTCACCGCTTTATGGGCTGGGACAAGCCGATCTTGACCGACAGCGGCGGATTCCAGGTCTTCAGTTTGGCCGGATTGCGCAAGATTAAGCGCGACGGAGTCTCCTTCCAATCCCACATCGACGGAGCCCGCTTCTTTATGGGTCCCAAGGAATCTATGGAAGTCCAGCGCATCTTGGGTTCCGACATCGCCATGGCCTTCGACGAGTGCATTCCCTGGCCCTGCGATGAAGCCTACGCCACCAACGCTGTCCATCAGACCCTGCGCTGGGCACGGCGTTGCCTTGAGGAACCCCACGCAGAGGGACAACTCCTCTTTGGCATCGTGCAGGGCGGAGAGTTCACCGAGTTGCGCGAGTACTGTGCCAAAGAACTTGTGGCTATGGGGTTCGACGGCTATGCCGTTGGCGGCGTCAGTGTCGGAGAGCCCGAGCCAGCCCTCCTCAAAGGCATTGCCGATGGCGTGAGGCACCTGCCCTGGAACAAGCCCCGTTATGTCATGGGGCTGGGTGATTTGTGGCAGATGACTCAGGCCGTATCTCTAGGCGCCGACATGTTTGACTGCGTCATTCCGACGCGAAACGCACGCAACGGTTCCGCCTTCACGCGATCGGGCCCCTACCCCGTCAAGGCCGGCGAGTTCAAGAGCGACACGCGCCCCATCGAAGAAGGGTGCACCTGCCCCTGTTGCTCCAGAGTCTCCAGAGCCTATATCCGCCACCTGCTCAATGTAGGCGAAATATTGGGCGTTCGCCTCCTCACCCTCCACAACCTCCACTGCTACCTCACCTTCATGCAAGAGATGCGCGAAGCCATCAACGCCGACTACTTCGCCCAATGGAAAGAAGAACAGACTCGCCGCCTGCGTCCCGATGGCATTCGCGCCCGCGGTGCCTAATCCCATTTTTATAGGACATTCCCCCAAAGGATTCACACCTTATGACAGCCCTCCTCGCACAAGCCGCTGCCCCGGCAGCCACATCCCAGTTCGCGACCTTCCTGCCCATCATCATTATGTTTGCGGCCTTCTATTTCTTGATGGTTCGCCCGCAGCAAAAGAAGGAAAAGAAACGCCTTCAGATGATTAGTGAACTCCGGGCCGGCAAAACAATCCTCTGCGCCAACGGCATCGTCGGCAAAATCCTTGAGGCAAAGGAGGATCGATTCATCATCGAAAGTGCGGGCGGACGCCTTGAAATCCTGCGCAACGCCGTCAGCGAATGCCTCGATCCCACGCAACCCGCCCGCTAACCCCATCTTCACCACGAAAGGTATAACACAACATGGATAGGTCAGTCCTCTGGAAGTGGCTCGTCTTGGCGATCGCCACCATCTTCTCTATCGTCATCGTCACCCCACCGGCGGAAAAGATTACGCTAGGTCTCGACCTTAAAGGCGGAACCAGTTTTACCGTTCAGGTTGACCGAGAAAAACTGGCTGAAAAAATCAGCCTAGAACAGCCAAACGCCAGCGAGGAGTCTATCAAACGCCAGGTTGACAGCATTCTACGCGATGCCGACTCCCGTACACTTCAAGTGCTACGCAACCGTATCGATGCCCTTGGCTTGAACGAGCCCGTCATTACCGCTGGAAAAGACCATCGCATCCAAATCCAACTGCCCGGCGTCGACGAAGCAAAGCGCCAAGAGGCTGAGCGGTCTATTAAATCAGCCGCCTATCTCTCCTTCCGTCTGGTCCACAAGAACAACGCCAAGCTGGTCGGTGACCTCTTTACAAAAGGGCTTGCGCCGGAAGGATATGAAATCGCAGACGGCAATACCTACCGCCGGACGAAGGACTACCCGACCATCTCCCAAGCCCCAGGCTATGAAATCCGACTTGCCCGCTTCCAGACTCCATCCGTTGCTTACTCCCTCCTGCTTGAGCGCAAACAACTCAAGAGTGGAGAAGAAGTTTATGAGCCCTGTTATGTCTCAAATCGCGAACAACTCTCCGGCGGGGCACTGAAGCATGCGGAGGTTCAGCGCGACCCGATGAACGGGCAAGTTCAAGTCACCCTCCAATTCAACAGCGATGGCGCGCGGCAGTTTGCCAAAGTCACTTCTGAATACTGCCTAAACGGCACCAAGAATGCAGGAGCACCAAGCGGTCGTCAGCTTGCCATCATCCTAGACGACCGTCTCTATTCGGCCCCAGTGCTCAACGAACCAATCCCTAATGGCAACGCCGTCATCTCCGGCTCCTTCTCTTGGGCCGAGGGCGTCGAACTCCGCAACACCCTTAATGCTGGAGCACTACCCGCCCCCATCAAAATCATTGAAACGCGCAGCGTCTCGCCCACCTTGGGACAAGACTCCATCAATAGCGGGATTCGCGCTTCTGTCATCGGTTTGGCGCTGGTTATGGCGTTTATGCTGATGTATTATGTTTATTGCGGAGTCATCGCTGATGTGGCGTTGCTGTTAAACATCGTGCTTTGGCCGCTGGGTATTGTCATTGCGGCTGGGGTGTTTAGCATTTTTGCAAGAGATGCGGCCGCATCTGGATCTATGGTCAAGTTGCCTACGCTGACTTTGCCGGGCATTGCGGGTTTCATTCTTTCGATTGGTATGGCGGTGGACGCAAATGTGCTGATTTTCGAGCGCATCCGTGAGGAGTTCCGCCTGGGCAAGAGTGCAAGAGCCTCCATCAATGCCGGATATGAGCGGGCGTTTCTGGCCATTTTCGACTCGAACATCACGACCTTGCTTACGGCCGCCATTCTTTTCGCGCTGGGTTCTGGTCCGGTTCGTGGCTATGCAGTGACCTTGGCTGGCGGTATCATTGTCAGTATGTTCACGGCTCTTGTGGTGACGAGGCTGGTCTTCAACCTGTTTACGCCTGAATCGCGGACTAAACCGTATCGTATGATGCAGTGGTTCAAATTCGAGAAGATAGACTTCGTCAAGTTTGGCAAACCCGCCATCGTCACTTCGGGTGCCATTATCCTCGCCACCTGTGCGCTCTTTGCTGTCCGTGCCGTGCGCAATCCGGCGAGCGTGATGGCTGTAGACTTCACCGGTGGTGTGGCAATCAACTACACATTTGAACAGAAGCCTGACATGGAACTGGTTCGTGCCGCCGCACTTTCGACGGGCGTGACGGATGTGACTCCTCAGTTTATGAAGGATGCCGCGACGGAGATTCTCCAGATTAAGACTTCGACTTTGTCGGTTGCCGATCAGAGTGCGTCTGCCGCGATTCTCAAGGCGCTCAACGAGAAGATTCCCAACTCCAAGTTCGCCCTTCAAAGCGAGGATGCCGTCGGGTCGCAAGTGGGTGATGACCTCAAGCGGGATGTCTGCTGGTCGGTGGGGCTTGCGTTCGTGATGATTGTCGCCTATATCTCCATCCGGTTCCAGTTCGGGTTTGGCTTGGGGGCGATTGCGGCCTTGATTCACGATGTCTTCATCACCTTCGGTCTCTACACGCTGACGGGCGCACAGGTCAGTCTGACGGTCGTGGCGGCTTTGCTGACGATTATTGGTTACTCGGTCAACGACACCATCGTCATCTTCGATCGCATCCGCGAAACGCTCAAGTCGAATCCGTCGGGTTCTTTCAAGGACATTTGCAACCAGGCGGTCAATGTGACCATGGGTCGCACGGTGCTGACGACCTTGTCGACCTTGCTGGCTGTTTCTTCTCTGCTGATCTTTGGTGGCGGTGCAATCCGCGACTTCGCCTTGACACTGTTTATCGGTATGATCGCGGGAACCTACTCCACCATCTGCATTGCAACGCCCGTGATGCTGTGGTGGTATAAAGGCAAGACTCCGGTTCTTGCCTCCCAGCAGAAGCAGCTCTAACCGCGCCGGAGACACAGGAGGCGGGGCTGGAGCCAATCAAGCGCTCCAGTCCCGCTTTTTGCTTTCGGCCTGCCCCAGTGGGTCTATGAGATTCTTTAGTCTCTCCTCGAGTATCCCACTGCCAAGTGGTATCAAAGATTGAGTTGTAGGGATGCCAACCTGCCGGAGAAATTGATAAGCACCTCTCGACCGCGAACCTGCCAACCTTTTCTAGCCTCTCCTACTTGAGAACCATCGAAAATCAACAAAACCAATAGTCCGAAGCAGGGCCATCCGATACCCCACGGATTCCATCTAGTTGCCACGCCATCTTCCCCACGCATTCCACGATTCATTCACCCTGCCAAGCGCAATTTCCTTGCAATATGCCCCTGCGGCGGCTAGAATAATCGAATCAATTTCAAGAGACCATCTATGGCAAAATCGACCAAAAGAGTCCCCCCCCGCACGGGTGCCCAATGTATCATCGACGGCTTACTCAAGGCTGGATGCGACACGCTCTTCGCCTACCCCGGCGGGCAGATCATTGACACCTTCGACGCCCTCTTCCACGCCAAAGGAATCCATGTCATCCTCGCCCGACACGAACAGGGATTGGTTCACGAGGCCGACGGCTACGCTCGGGCAACAGGCAAGGTAGGCTGTTGCCTAGTGACCTCTGGCCCCGGCGCGACCAACACCGTCACGGGACTGGCCACCGCCCATATGGATGGCGTTCCTCTAGTCTGCATTGCCGGCCAAGTCCCCCTCTCCCTCATCGGAAACGATGCCTTCCAAGAGGCCGACACCACGGGCATCACCCGATCCGTGACCAAGCACAACTACCTCGTCAAAAGTGTCGACGAACTGCCCCATATCATCGCCGAAGCCTTCTTCGTCGCCAAGACCGGAAAGCCCGGGCCCGTGCTTATTGATGTGCCCAAGGATGTACAACGCGCCCTGACCGATCGTCCCTCGGAGTCCCCCGACGAGATTGACATTCCCTCCTACACCCCCTTCCTCAAGCCCGATCCCGACCAACTCACCCTCTTGGCCAATGTGCTCAACCGTGCACACCGCCCCGTGCTCTATGTCGGAGGAGGGGCGTTCCCCAGTGATGCCAGCCGGGCAATCGCCGACTTGGCCCACGCCGCAGATATTCCCGTCATCACAACCCTGATGGGACTCGGTGCATTTCCCCAGAACGATCCACTCTCGCTCGGTATGGTCGGCATGCACGGAACCGCCGCGGCAAACCGAGCCGTCTGTGAGTGCGACTTCATCCTCTCCGCAGGCGCCCGATTCGATGACCGCGTCATAGGGAAAGCCTCCGAATTCGCCCGGGGCGCAACCGTCGCCCACATAGACATTGACGACTCCGCTATCGGCAAATCCATCCCCACCGACATACGCCTCCTGAGCGACCTCAAGACAGCGCTTGAAGCCTTGCTGCCCCTCGTCAAGAAGAATCCCCGCCGGCAGGAATGGATTGAGCGTACCGCCCAATGGAAGCGCAAATTCCCCTACCAACTCCCCAAAGAATCCACCCCAATCAAACCCCAGCGAGCCATAAAAGCCATCGACCTCGTGACACGCGGAGACGCCATTATCGTCACAGATGTCGGGCAGCATCAGATGTGGGCCGCCCAGTTCTACACCTATACTAAACCGCGCACCTACCTCTCTTCAGGCGGACTCGGCACCATGGGCTTCGGTATCCCAGCTGCGATAGGAGCTCAACTCGGCTGCCCCACACGAAAAGTCGTCTCCATATCCGGCGATGGCGGTGCGCAAATGAACTTTCAGGAGCTGGTTGTCGCTGTCGAACACCGACTCCCTATCGTCTTCATCATTCTCAACAACACCTATCTTGGTATGGTACGCCAATGGCAGCAACTCTTCTACGGCAAACGCTACAGTTCCGTTGCCCTAGGCCAGAAAGGACGCCATCCCCTGGAAGAAATCCCGGACAATCCCCGTTCGCCATATCTCCCCGACTTTGTTAAACTCGCAGAGGCACATGGTGCTTTGGCTGAGAGGGCCTTTACCGAAAAGGAACTCTGCCATGCACTGCGCAAGGCTCTCAAGGCATCCCAACCAACAGTCATAGAATGTATCGTCGAGCCAGAGGAAAATGTCTTTCCAATGGTACCTCCGGGCATGCCCCTTTCCGAGATGGTCTTCGACGACAATCATTTGGGAGCCTGACCATGACCAACATCATCAATGCTCTTGTCGACAACACCCCCGGAGTGCTGGCCCGTATTGTCGGGTTGATTTCCGGACGGGGCTATAATATTGAAACGCTCAATGTCGGGCCAACGCACGACCCAAATGTCTCCAAGATGACTTTTACAGTCCGCGGCGACGAGCAGGTCATCACCCAGGTTATCGCTCAACTGCGCAAACAAATCAATGTCTTGGCTGTCACCAATGTGACCAGCCGCCCCCATATTGACCGGGAGTTGATTCTTGTCGAAGTCGCCTGTACTAGCAAAAGCCGGGCTGAACTAATGGAGATTGCAACCATCTTCAAGGCGCGCATTGTAGGCGTAACGGAAACCTCGCTTACCATCCAAATGGCCGGCAACCGGGACACTGTCAGGGACTTTTTCGCCCTGTTGAAACACCACCGCATACTGGACATCTCCCGTTCCGGCGTGATTGCCGTCTTGCGCGATGGCTCCTCCGTATTCTGATTGCCGCTAGATGCAAAAGTTCTACGTTCTCGGGCATCCCATTGCGCATTCCTATTCGCCAATTATGCACAATGCCTCTTTCCGCGCCATCGGATATGAGGCCGTCTATGATAAGTTGGATGTTCCCCCAAAGGAACTCACCAGTGCACTCCGGCGGTTGCAATCTGAGGGGTGTGTTGGTGTCAACCTAACGGTGCCACTCAAAGAAATCGCTGTGCCGTTAATGACTGAACTCTCTCCCAGGGCGCGACGGCTTCAAGCGGTCAACACGGTTCGTATCACTGCAAGCGGTTTCTACGGAGACAATACAGACGCGGACGGGTTGCTGGATGACCTGGTCGGTCATTATGGCTTTACCCTAAAAGGTCTGCCCATTGCGGTCATTGGTTGTGGGGGGGCGGGTCGCGCCATTGCTGCGGCTTTGGCCGAAGCCGGGGCAGAATTGACCCTCCTCAACCGCTCCCGCGATCGCCTTCAGGCTGTTGCGGTAGAGTTGAATTCCGCCAAGGCCTTTGCCATTGGTGAGCCAGGCTGGGATAAGGCTTTGCACCAAGTCTCGCTGATTATCCAATGCACGCCTGCCGGGATTCGTTCAGGCGACGAGGCGGTATTGCCTACCGAGCATTTCCATCCGGGACAGTTTCTCTATGACATTGTCATTCGCCCCCGATCCCTTACGACGCCGACACTGGATGCCGCGCTTGCCGCCGGCGCCAAGGGGTGCAATGGCATTGGGATGCTGGTGGGGCAAGGGGCTCGGGCCTTTACAGTTTGGACGGGACTTCAGGCCGACCGGATGGCAATGGAACAAGCCATCAGAGGGACGATTTTAGCCTAGGATCTTTGCCATGAAAACCACATTAACAAAACTTCCTAACGGAGCGACGGTTGCCTGTGCTCCGATGCAGGAAGTTGAAAGCGCCGTAATTGGCATCTGGGTTCGCAATGGCAGCCGTTATGAGGAAGAAGCAGTCGGGGGCGTAAGCCACTTTATCGAGCATTTGTTGTTCAAAGGCACCCGGAAACGTACCGCCGCGCAGATTTCGGAGGCAGTTGAGGGCGTGGGCGGTGAGTTGAACGCCTTCACGACAGAGGACAACACCTGCTATTATGCCCGATTCCCTTATGACAAACTCGACCACATATTCGAGGTGCTGTCGGACATGTATCTGCATCCGGCAATTCCAGCCAAGGAGTTGGAACGGGAGCGTGGCGTCGTTATAGAAGAAATCCGGATGTATCAGGATCAGCCTCAAACGGTTGCTATGGAACAACTCAATCAACAGTTGTGGAGCAATCATCCCCTTGGGCGCCCCATCACCGGAACGGTCGAAACGATTCGCCACATTAGCAGAAATACCATCGAGTCCTATCGCCGCCGGGCCTGTACGCCAGCCGCGACAATCTATGTATTTGCCGGAAGAGTTGACCCGAAACATTGCGTCGAACTAGTCCGCAAGGCGACCGAGAAGCAGACAAAACAACCTTGCCATAAGTTTCAGCGCGTCACAACCCGCACGAGGTTGACTCCCTTTGCGATAACGCGGCGTGATATTGAGCAGATTCACGCGGCCGTTGCCTTCCGACTTCCCTTTGGGCGGGAGCACAAGACTCGGTATGCACTACGCCTTCTATCCTGCATATTGGGCGAGAATATGAGTTCCCGACTCTTCCAAAGAGTCCGAGAGGAAGCAGGGTTGTGCTATACAATCAGTTCATTTACACAGCTATTCGATGAAACCTCCGCGCTCTGCATCTACGCAGGGTTGGATTCCTCGAAAGCCAAAGACGGTTTGTCGCTCGCAATGCGTGAAACGACCCGTTTGGCGCGGGAAAGGATTTCTGAAACAGAGCTGCGCCGGGCCAAAGATTATGTTTGCGGCACCTTCCGACTTGGTATCGAGACGGCATCGGCCAGGTCTTCGTGGCTGGGGGGATGCCTATCGCGCAGTGGACGAATTACTGCGCGTGAGACCACCATCGCCGGTCTCGAAGCGGTATCGGCAGAGGAGATTCAGGTGCTGGCCCAGCAGATTTTCATCCCTGACCGTCTTGCTCTCTCGTTGGTGGTGCCCAAAGAAGACGGCACTTCAGAAAACGCGTGGCAGGCGGCTTTGACCAACCCCATCAAGGAACTTCGCCCATGATTTTGCGCGCTCTCAGTTTTACGCTTTCCGACTCCGAATTGTCCGCCAATTTTCCTCGCGCCTTCGAGCAGGTCAAGCAAATCAAAGACCCCAAACTCTCATTCGAAGACGGGGCTATTATCTTCTCTGGCAAGTTTGTAGCCGGGATTCTGCCCGTTCCGTTTCAAGCGCAGTGCGTACTTTCAGCCGAGGATGAAGGGAAGGTCTTGCGTGTCTGCTTGAAGAAGGTCAAAGCGGCCTTCTTTAGCGGAGGGGGTGAGCAGATTATTTCGGCAATGAAGGACAAGATTGGTGTCGTACCTGGCGTGCGCCCCGAGGGTGACTCGCTCTATATCACCCTCGCTGAAATTGGCGCCGCCAAAGGAATGCGCATCCAAGGGCAACTCAAGTCGATTGCCATCGGGAATCACGAATTAACCCTTGAACTGGCGTGAGTCATTCCTCTGAAACCTAAAAGGCCCCAAACCGAAAGGGGTGGGGCCTTTTTTAATCAAGCGACAGATGCACACCTTCTAAGAGATTTCAATGCAACCTTAGAGGGACAGCGATAGACAGGTTTTGGGTAGAAGGGTTAGCAGGTTGCAGCTTTATCCCCGCGTATACCGCTGGAAGCATCCAACTCTGCGCGTCGCGCATCATAAAAGATAGCAAGCGCAGTTTTATAGAGCGGGTCTAGAAAGAAATAATAGGACAGCAAGAAGCAGAACAATGCCAACAACCACTTAGCAATGGTGGATGACGAAACAAGAGCATTTGGCAATTCCTCGAAGAGCGCAGGCGGCAGCGCAACCAGCATCTCCGTCCTCGGTGTCCCTAGGTAGCAACCGAACAAAATGACACCGAAGAAGGAGACGCACAGGATGAGGTAGAAACAGTCCAGCAAAAAGAGCCTGCCCAAGTTTTCCATCACAATGTCGCGGCTTTTCCGGAGCGCATCACGCGCACGACCATCAGGCCCCAAATCATTGATGGCAAGAGGAGCGAAACGATAAATGTAGGCTATCCAGCAGGCAGTCAGCGAAAGGGCAGATGCCAAAATCACTGGAACTAGAGGCAACCTGGGCCTAGGCAACAGTATACAGCCCGACAAGAGGTTGCAAGCCTCGCCAATTCCAAGGGAAAACCCGGACAGTCCAATCTCAAGGATAAGGCATGCCACTAACGCAAGAAGCACTACCGCTAGCCCCCAAGCGATTGCTCGAAACCCTATCAGCAAGACAGTCCGAAGCGTCTGCCAATAGAGCGAAATCGTCCGGAACCGTTGGAAGAGTCCTCCAGGCGAAATAGTACCGTTCCGAACCAGTTTCAGGAAGAGAATGGAAAGCGTGAAGTCAAATACTGGGGCGAGTAGAAGATTATAGACGCCCCTCCCCAGTACTAAGCCGATAAGGGAGATGATTCCATAGACAATAAGCATCAATGTAATCAATCCCCAATGCCCATTGCAAGACTTCCAGGCTTGAGCAAAACAGGCGAACGGACTGAGACGCGGCATAGCCTATTCCTCTTAGAGCGGGCGGAACCGATACTCCGTCACCGTCGAGTAAGTCTCCCCCGGGCGGAGAATCGTCGACGGGAAGTTGGCATGGTTGGGCGAATCGGGCCAATGTTGGGTTTCCAGCGCGAAGCCCCCATGCTTGCAGTTAGGACGATCCTTGCCGGGCATACCGTCGGTCATAAACGAACCATCGTAGAACTGGATTCCCGGCTGATCGGTCCAAACCTCCATAGCAATACCACCGCCGCGAGCCTCGGCGGCAAGCGCAAAGGTTCCGACTGGCTTTTGATCAAGGCACCAGTTGTGGTCGTAAGGGTCGGCAATACGACGCAGTTTGCGGAAGTCAAAAGCAGTGGCTTCCACTGGCGCAATCTCGCCCGTAGGAAGCAACTCCTTGGGATCGACGGGAATATAGTGATCAGCGCAAATACGGAGTTGCTGATCCATGACCGTGCCCGAACCTGCGCCATTGAGGTTGAAGTAGATATGCTGCGTCAGATTGCAAGGCGTCGGCTTATCCGTCTGGGCACTGTACTCGATGCGCCAAGTATTGTCCTCAGTAATCAAGTAGTTGACACGAATGTCCAGATTGCCAGGGAAACCTTGGTCCCCATCGGGCGAGCGAAGCGCTAACTCAATGCCTATCGTCTTGTTGCGAAGAGGCAACACGCGCACCGTCCAAGTGCGCAGATTGAAGCCATCAACACCACCGTGGAGAGAGTTTGGGCCCTCGTTGGTCGAAACCGAATAATCGGTGCCGCCAATGGAAAACTTACCCTTAGAAATACGGTTTCCATAGCGGCCTATCAGGGCACCGAAATAGAGATTGGTGGTGTAATCGGTCAGCGTATTGAACCCCACCGTAATATCGCGGAATGTGCCGACATCGGTTGGAACTGAGAGCGTCCGAACCGTTCCGCCAAGGTCAAGAACCTCCATTTGAAGACCGCCAAAACCGGTCATCAAATAGGCCTTTACCGGGCGACCATCTGGAAGAACGCCAGCTGGCTTGACAACGATAGAGGCGGTACGATTGCCAATCTTTTCCCGAAGATGCTGCTGGACAAACTCGCGATAGGTATAGACCAGCGTGTCGCCAAGCGAGGTGGTCGAGGTAGAGAGCGTCGTTGTTGTGCGATCAAGTCTCGCCAGCAGAATTGCCAGCAAGGCCAACAGCGACAGGACAATCAGCAGAACTTTGATTTTTTTCATAGTTGCCTCCCGGATGAGAATTTAAGAAAAACGGAACTCGGTGGTAGTCTGGTAAGTCTGCCCTGGCCGAAGGATGGTAGAGGGGAAATCAGGATGATTGGGCGAATCAGGCCAATGCTGCGTCTCAAGCGCAATACCACCGCGGCGGACATAGGTGTGCTTGCCCTTCATGCCGTTGGGAATATAGTTTCCCGTGTAGACCTGCACACCAGGTTCGGTAGTCCAAACCTCTAAGGTTCTCCCGGCGGCAGAAAGACGCGCGGCGCGGGTCAACACACCATCGGGATGGTTAAGAATCCAGGTATGGTCGTATCCGGCGCCATAGCGCAACTGAAGGTCGTCGGCATCAATCTCCAGTCCGACCTTCTTTGATCTAGTGAAATCGAATGGCGTCCCCTTGACGGCACGACGCTCACCTGTTGGGATAAGCGTTTCATCGACAGGCAGATAGGCGTCTGCGAACAGTTGGAGGTCGTGATCGAGCATATCGCCCTGGCCATCACCCTTCAGATTGAAATAGGCATGTTGCGTGAGATTGATCGGGGTCGCGGCATCACTCTTCGCCGAATAGTCTACCCTCCAAACATTATCGGGCGTAATGGTATAGGTCACCTCCGCATCAAGATTGCCAGGGAATCCCTCCTCTCCATCAGGGGAGTGCAACGCCAACCGAAGCACAGCACAATTGCCTTCGACCGTAGCCATTCCTTGCCACAATTTGGTATGGAAGGCTTGCACGCCGCCATGGAGGTTATTCGGGCCATTGTTTTGCGCCAGTTTATATTGAACGCCATCAAGCGTAAACACTCCATTGGCGATCCGATTGCCATAGCGGCCAATCAACTGTGCGAAGTAGGGATTCTCCACATAACCAGCCACATTCTCGAACCCAATCACCACATCTGTCCCGTCCGGCAGGATAAGTTTCTGGACTGTTCCTCCATAATTCAGGACGCGCAACTTCAAACCGCCCGCGCCATTGAGCGCCCAGGCGATGATGCCCTTCCCCAAATCCTCTTCCCGTACAGATGCTTGGCCCATAACAAAACTCCTTGCTGTTTACTCGACTTGGGACATTCTACCACGCTCCCCATTCTATGACAAGCGCAAAACCTGTCGGGCGACTATCTTCGCCGGCAAATTCATAATCTACTCGATTCCATTTCCTCGTCAAAACCACATCCGCCTCGTTCCCCAAACACTTTTCATTTGAGTTCCATCCACGAATCCGATAAAATCGCAACATACAGACATCTTTCACATCCAACCGCCCCATGACAGCAATTCCTATTCTACTTCCCATCCTGCTTGCCACTGGTCCCTGCCCAAACGCGGTCATTTCCGAAGGCTCTGCCCCTCACTGCGTCAGCCGCCAATTCAGTTTCACCGAAGGCCCCACGGCACTCCCCGACGGACGCGTTCTCTTCACCGACCAGAACAACAACAATGTCTGGCTGTGGGACGAACGGGCTCCGGACTCGGTAACTCTTTGGGGTAGCGGGCTCGGGCGGGCAAACGGCATGTGCTGCAACCATAATGACCAAACTCTTTGGCTCTGCGCCGATGAACGGATGGAACTTTGGCAAATGCCTTTGACATCCCGTGCACTACCCAAGACAAAGATTGCCAGTTTTGGCGCCAAACCATTCAACGGCCCCAATGATGTCTACGCCACCGTTCACGGGATCTTCTTTACCGACCCCTTCTACGCTCGCGCCTGGTGGAGCCACAAGACACCTCCGCAATCATCCGCGCAGGTCTACGCCTTATATGAGGGACATCCCATTCGCCTTACCGACGATCTCGTCCAGCCCAATGGAATCATTGGAACGCCTGACGGCAAAATGCTCTTCGTGTCAGACATCAAAGCCGGCAAGACCTACCGCTACTCTATTGAACGTGAGGGGACGCGTCCGAAACTCACACAACGCACCCTGTTCTGCAATCAAGGCAGCGATGGTATGACTATCGACTACGAGGGGCGGCTCTATCTGACCGGGCGCGAAGGGGTCTACATCTACGACCGAAACGGGGCATTCCTAGGCATCATTTCCGTTCCAGAGCCGTGGACTGCCAATGTCTGCTTCGGCGGCTCTAAGCGGGACACGCTCTGCATCACCGCCAGCCGAGGGTTCTACACCATCAAAACGCGCACCCACGGTCTGCCGCACGGCAAATAAATCCTACTCCGCCATCCGAATATCCGAGATGCGGGCAAAGCCTTTGCGTCTCATATACGCACCAATCCCGTCAACGACTTCCATTGCGCAAACAGGATTGATGAAGGTCGCTGTTCCGACCGCCACCGCCGTTGCCCCCGCAAGAAGGAACTCAATGGCATCTTTGGCGGAGAAAATCCCCCCCATAGCCAAGATGGGAACCTGAGACACGGAAGCTGCATCATAGACCAGCTTGACGGCGACGGGATGGATGCCAGCCCCGGAGAGCCCGCCTGTGCGATTACCCAGCACGGGGCGACGCTTCTCAATGTCAATCACCATAGCCGGAATCGTATTAATAAGTGAGATGGCATCGGCACCGCCGGCTTCCGCCGCCTGAACAAAAGGTCGGACATCCGCCACATTCGGCGCTAGTTTGGGAATCAACGGCAGACGGGTTCGTGCCCGTACGGAGGCGACCAGCGACTCCAAGGTCTTGCAGTCATGCCCAAACGCCGCACCGCCGGCTTTCACATTCGGGCAAGATACATTCAATTCCAGTCCAGACACGCCATCAACACCATCCAGACGAGCCGCCACCTCGGCATATTCCTGAATCGTCGTTCCCCAGATATTGACGATGACAGGCACTCCGGCGCGCCTCAGAAACGGCATATCCTCCTCGACAAAACCATCCACGCCCGGCCCCTGCAAGCCAATCGCATTCACCATCCCCCCCGGCACCTCCACATGGCGTGGCAACGGGTTCCCCCCCCAGCGTTCCAGCCGGATGCCCTTGACCGTAACCGCCCCGAGACGGGCAATGTCCATCAATTCCGCATACTCCTGCCCGTAGCCGAAAGTCCCCGAAGCGACCGTCACAGGATTCTTCATCCGGATGCCGCCCAAGTTGACCGATAAATCCATCTCCATCTGTCCTGCCTCCGCCTACCAGACAATTTCCCGGGCCTCGAATACGGGGCCATCCTTGCAGACACGCCCCAGCCACTCGCTCCCGTCCACGCGCCTCAACTTCTGGACGCACGCCAAGCACGCACCAACCGCACAGACCATATGCTTATCGAGCGAAAGCCACCCCTTGCATCCACACGCAATCGCCCGTTCACCAACCGCCTTAAGCATACCATCGGGACCACAAGCATACAAGGTCCGGCGCCCATTGGTAGACAACTCACGATCCAAAGGGTTAGTGACCCAGCCTGTCATTCCTAGAGACCCATCTTCCGTAGCGACCTCTACCCGCCACCCCAGGCGCTCGAAAACCTCCGTCTCCAAAATATCATCCGCCGCACGCCCCCCCACAAACAGCACCCCTTTACGATTCCCCATACGGGTCGCCAAAAAACCTAAAGGCGCCCCACCGGACCCCCCCCCACCCAAAGGCGGGGTGCCGTGGCACGCGATCGGGAAAGCGCGCGCCCCCGGCCCCGAGCCCGG
>JAXFQS010000108.1:0-24726 GCA_034178815.1 Kiritimatiellia bacterium
GGGTTGGAGAGTTGCGGCGAGGGGGCTCCGAAGGCGAAACGGTGGTTCTACCGTCAGCGCATTTTGGGCTCTTTCTCGCGTTCGACGGGGCCGTGGGTGGTGTTGGTCGACGGGGGTGTGTTTGCCCCGGCTGAGGCGGTCGCGGGGGTTGCGACGGCGGTGGAGGGTGTGTTTGGGCCGGCGCGGACGGAGGTTGTGGGGGTGGTGCGTCCTGCGGCGGATGAGCAGACGATTAAGCCGGAGGCGAAGCTGTTGTTCGTGGCTGGGGCGGGGTGGACGAAGAAGCAGAAGGATGGTCTGGCGCATGTGGAGGAGGCGGCGGGTTTGATTCGCGGTTTTCTCTCGAAGTCGGGGGCGTCTCTGGGGAGCAGCAAGTCGATTGTGGATCTCCAGAGCGAGGGTACGCAGGCGCTTGGGTTTATGACGCATATGAACCAGGTGGGGCAGACGGGGGCGTCGCCTCGGCACCCGAAGGGGCTGTCGACTTGTTGCCACGGGGAGGAGCCGCATGTGGTTGGCTGGCGCTTCATTGGTGAGCGCCGCGCGGTCAACACAGACCCGAACTGTGGTTGGGCACAGGGGAAGGCGGATGTGCTCTATGTGGCTGACGCGTTCGAGGTGCTTGCCCGCCTCAACGAGTTGATCTAACGCATCTTGGCGCGGCAGGGGTAGGCACCTTGCCGCGCCGTTGGTGCGTATGTGCGGCCCCCGTTGGCAGAAAGGAATTGGCGATGAAGATGCGTATCTTTTGGTGTGTGGCGTTGGCGGCGGCAGTCGCGGCTCAGGCGAAGGAGTTGGCGGTGCTCTCGGTCGGGAATTCGTTCTCGCGCAACGCCCACCGCTACCTGCGGGAAATCGTCGCCGCGAGCGAGGGCGACACGCTGACGCTGGAGAATTGCTACATTGGGGGCTGCTCGATGGAGCGCCATCTGCGCCACGCTAAGGCCGAGGAGAAGGTCTACGACGGCAAGACCCAGAGCCTGCGCGACAAACTTGCCAAACGCCGCTGGGACATCGTGACCATCCAGCAGGCCAGCCACGAGAGTTTCCGCACCGAGAGTTACCGCTTCGCCGACGAACTCATCGCCTACATCCGCCGCTACGCCCCCGGCGCCGAGATTGTCATCTTCCAGACCTGGGCCTACCGCAACGACCACAACCGCCTCCGCAAGCCCGGCTTCCCCACCTCCGACGAGTCTATGTACGAACAACTCGCCGCCGCCTACGGCCTGCTCCAGCGCCGCCTTGGACTGCGCCTCATTCCCGGCGGCGATGCCTTCCAGAACGCGAAACACTCCCCCCTCTGGGGAGCCGCGGAAACACCCCCCAAAACCTCCCTCCACGCCCCCGACGGCTTCCACGCCAGCCCCGCCGGAGAATACCTCCTCGGCCTCGTCTGGTACGAAACCCTCTTCGCCAAACCCGCCACCCAAATCCCCTGGCGCCCCGATACCGTCGACCCCCAAGAAGCCAAACTCCTCCGCCAAATCGCCCACACCACCGTCGCCGCCCGCTACGCCCCCCTCGACCACCTGCCCGAACTCTTCATCGAAGCCGAGACATTCGACAACCCGGGCGGCTGGAGCATCGACCAGCAATTCATCCCCACCATCGGCTCCCCCATCCTCCTGGCGCACGGCCTAGGCAAACCCGTCCCGGACGCCACCACCACCATCACCATCCCCAAAGACGCCACCTACCGCGTCTACGCCCGCACCCGCAACTGGGCCGCACCCTGGACCCAAGCCGCCGCCCCAGGCCGCTTCCGCATTGCCATCGACCACATCCCCCTGAGCGAAGAACTCGGCACCCAACGCACCGACTGGCACTGGCAATACGCCGGAACCATCCCCCTCAAACAAGGCAAATCCACCCTCGCCCTCCAAGACCTCACCGGCTTTGACGGCCGCTGCGACGCCATTATCCTGACCACCTCCGAGCCCCCCACCAACCTCACCGGCCCCCTCGAACGCGTCCGCCGCGCCACCCGGGCCCTAGCCCCCGCCTCAGACGAAGAAATCAAGAGCGACCTCATCGTCGTAGGCGGCGGCATCGCCGGCATCTGCACCGCCATCAGCGCCGCCCGTCTCGGACTTACCGTCTCATTCCTGCACGACCGCCCCGTCCTTGGCGGCAACAACTCCTCCGAAGTCCGCGTTTGGCTCGGCGGCCGCATCAATATCGGCCGCTACCCCAGACTCGGCGACATCGTGGCCGAAATCGGCCCCGCCGGCGGCGGCAACGCCTCCCCGGCAAAGAACTTCGAAGATAGTCGCAAACTGAACGCCGTCCTAGCCGAGAAGAACATCAGACTTTACCTCGCCTGCGCCGCCACCGGCGTTACTCTCGCCCCCGACGGAGCCATCGAAACCGTCACGGGCCTGGACATCCGCACCGGGAAAGAAAGGCGATTCCGCGCCCCGCTCGTGGTCGACTGTACCGGCGACGGAGCCGTAGGAGCCTTCGCCGGTGCCGCCTACTTCTACGGCCGCGAGGCGCAAGCCCAAACCGGCGAGGCGCGCGCACAAACCAAGCCCGATCGTCGCACGATGGGCGCCTCCGTCCAATGGAACACGCGCAAGGAACCTTCCCGCTTTCCGGTTCAGAAGTGGATGCTCGATTTCAACCCGACCAACTGTGTCCCGGTGACGATGGGTGAGTGGACTTGGGAGACGGGGATGGACAGGGATCAGGTGTTGGACTTCGAGGCGGTGAGGGACTATGGTTTGCTGGTGGTCTACTCGAACTGGGCTTGCCTGCAGAACAAGTTGCCGGCTGATGTGGCGGGGAAGTTTCGTGCCCGCACGCTCGATTGGGTGGCTTATGTGGCGGGCAAGCGCGAGAGCCGGCGGTTGGAGGGGGATGTCATCTTGGATGCCAATGCCATTCTTTCTTCGCGGGCGGAGGTGGACGGGACTTGCGAGACAACCTGGTCGCTGGATCTGCACGAACCTGACCCTAGGAATGCCGAATTGTTTCCCGAGGGGGCGTTCAAGTCGGTGGCGATTCACACGCAGATACATTGGCATCCGGTGCCGTACCGGTGTCTTTACTCGCGGACGGTTCCGAACCTGTTTATGGCGGGTCGGAATATCAGTACGACGCATGTGGCGCTGGGGACGACGCGTCTGATGCGTACGGGCGGGATGATGGGCGAGGTGGTCGGGATGGCGGCGAAGGTCTGCACGGCGCACGGGATTCGTCCGAGGCAGTTGTTCCCGGACTATTTTGACGAGTTGCGGGGGCTGATGGAGCGAGGTGTGGGGAAGGGTCTTGCGCAGCCGCCGCAGAAGTACAATGAGGGTGGGACGCTGGGGCCTGCGAAGCGGTAGGTGCGGAGGGTTGGTTTCGGATGCGTGGTCTGATGGTTTGGTTGGCGGGTTTTCTGCCGCTGGTTTTGGTCGCGGATGTGGTGTTTCTCTACCCTGATGGGGTGGAACTGCCGGTCTCTCCGAAGGCGATTGCGTCGGACTTTTCGTTGCTGACGGGCGAGTCTGTCCGGTTGTGTCCGTACGAGGGGCGGAGTTCGTTTGGGCTGGCGTTTTCGTCTGGCGCGGAGGGGGTTCGCGGGGCGATTGGGCGTGGTGGTTCGGATGCGGTCTGGGTGGTGTTCGATGGGCCTTCGACGGTGGAGGATTGTCCGGAACTTCTGTTTGCGGGGTATTGCCGTCTGAAGGAGTTGGCGAAGGGTCGGATGGTGGCGATGGGGTTGAACCGTCCGGCGCGTTATTCGTGGAACGATTCGTACCGGGACTTGCTTCCGAATCTGACGCGGGTGGCGTTGGCGGCGGGGGTGGAGGTGTGTCCGGCGGGGTTTGCCTGGTGGCAGACGGTGAAGGACAGCCGGGAGTTGATCAAGGGTGAGCGGGAAGTGGTCTGGACGCACGCGTTGGCGCTTGCGCTGACGCTGGGGCGCGCGCTTCCGGAGGAACTTCCGGCGCCCGGGAGTTTCCGCCAAAAGGCGCCGTCCTACGCCCGGAGCGTGGGCAAGGCGCTTAAGCGGTCGAAGGAGATTGCCTGGAGCAAGGGGCGGCCGTATCAGACGGTGCGGCTTTCGTCCCTGGTGCGGACGAACTTTGTCGTCTACGCCTCGCCTGGGCGCTTCGAGCAGGCGCTGTTGCCGGCCGTGACGAATCGTCTGGCGCGGATGGGGCTGGGCTATTCGGTGACGAACGAGGTGGGTGTGGCGACGCTTGCCTTTGGTCGCGTCGACTCCCCCGAGCCGTTGCCGCCGGAGGCCATCTGCTTTGCCCGCCCGCTCTCGACGGCCGACCGTCCCGACGAGATGCTGGCTTGGCTGGAGCGCTACCTCTTCGCCGCCCACGCCAAGGCGCGCGCCCGCCGGCAGGTTTTCATCCCCCTCCAACTCGCCTGCGCCGAGTGGCTGCGCGCCGACCCCTCTTGCCGCCCCAACTCCGGCGGACTCCCCACCCCCGAGGCTGCCGATGCCTACGCCGCAATGATTGTCGCCGCTGCGACCGGTTCCTGCGAAGCCCCCCGAGAACCCCTAGCCAAGACCGCCCTCGAAACCTTGCTATCGCTCGCCACCCTTCGTGCCAACCCCAACACCCTCATCCTAGACACCACCCCGACCAACTGGTTCGTACGCCTCGCCCGCCAACCCGACCATCCCGTCCACCTCTACGCCGCCACCCCCGGCGGCGACACCTGCGCCCGCGCCACCCTCCGCCCCGATACCTACGCCACCCCCGCCCGCCTCCCCGTCCCCCCCGGCCCCGTCCTGCTCACCACCCAATCCGACGACCCCGCCGCCGACCACCTCCTGCTCCTGCGAGGCCCCCTCCCGACCGACCCATGACCCCCGCCGTCCTCATCGTCAGCGCCACCCCCTACCGCTCCAACCGAGCCGCCGGCATCCGCCTCCTGCACGAAGTCGACGCCCTCACCCTCTCCGGATATGCCGTCGAACTCCTCCTCCCCCCGCTCGGCGACCCCATCTACTCATCCGCCAGACAAGTCCACTTCCCCCCCCGCTTCCCCCTCCTCAGAGGCCTACCCGCCAGACGCCTCTCCGTCCGCCGCGCCTGGTACGCCCTGACCCTCCTCCACAAAGCCCTCCGCCTAGCCCTCCAGCGACACTACACCCTCGTACTGGGCATCGCAGAAGGCTCCCTCGCCGCCTGCCTCGTCGCCTGGTTCTGCCGCATCCCGCTTATCTACGAGCACCCTCCGCGCCGCCCCCTCGGCCCGCTCAAACGCTGGATCGCCCGCCGCGCAGACCTGCTCCTGAGCCCCAGCCGCGACATCATCCCCAAGGCCAGAGCCATAGGACTCGGCTCCCGCGTCAGCTACCTCCCCGACATCCCCTCGGCCATCCAGCCCCCCTCTCCCGCCCAAGTCGCCAGAGCCCAAAGTATCTGGGCCGGCGGCCACGAAAAGCAACCCGTCATCGTCATTGTCGGCACCCGGCGCGACTTCCCCTTTGGCACCCTTCCCGAGGCCATCAAGCAACTTTACCAGATCCGTCCCGACATCCAATATGTCTTCATCGGCGGCACCACCCGCCAGATTGCAACCCTCCGGCGGCGCCTCTGCCAAGATACCCCCGAACTCCCTGCGCGCTTTTCCGGTTGCCTCCAGCCTGAGTCTCTTTCAATCGCATTGGCGGCTTCGACTTTCTGCATCCTGCACCTTCCTCCGGCGGAGGAGGTGCCTATGAGGTTGCTCGATGCGTATCTTGCTTCGGCTCCGGTTCTGGCGCTTGGAAGTGGGGAGGAGGTGGCTTTGCCGGGGGTGCGGAGGTGTCTTGACGAGCCGTCGGAATGGGTGCGGGCGATGGTGGATTTGGTGGATGACGGGGAGGGTCGGGCGCGGCTGGCAAGGGAGGGGCGTGGTGCGTTGGGGCCGGAGCGGACGCCGGGCGGGTTTGCCGCTGGTGTGGCTACTTGTTGCGGGTTTGTTCTTGAACTTCACAATCGTGGAAAGGTTGGTATGAGATGAGTGTTTCCGACTGTATTTTTTGCCGTATTGCGCGGGGTGAGATTGCCTCGCGGGTGTGGTATGAGGATGGGGATGCGGTGGCTATTTTGGACATCAATCCGTTTGAGCGCGGGCATTCGCTGGTGATTCCGAAGGTGCATGGGGCAACGCTTCTGGATCTGCCGGAGGGGTGTTTGGCGGGGGTGTTGCCGTTGGTGCGGCGGTTGGCGGGGCGTTTGGTGGAGCGGCTGGGGGCGGATGGTTTCAATGTGCTGCAGAATAATGGGCGGTGTGCGTCGCAGTCGGTCGACCATGTGCATTTTCATTTGATTCCTCGGTATGCGGGGCGGGAGTTGAATTGGGTGCCGAGGGTGGGTGGGGCGTCGGCGGAGGAGTTGGATGCGTTGCTTGAGTTGCTGAGAGGGTAGGCTGATGGAACAGGTTTTTGAGGTGGTGGTGTTGGCGGTGGTGCAGGGGCTGACGGAGTTCTTGCCGGTGAGCAGTTCGGGGCATTTGGCGGTGGGGCAGAGGTTGCTGGGGTTCAACCCGCAGGGGTTGGATCTGGAGGTGTTTTTGCATGGGGGGACTTTGTTGGCGGTGGCGGGGTTCTATCGCCGTCGGATTGGGGAGTTGGTGCGGGCGCGGGATTGGCGCACGGGGGGGGCGTTGGTTGTATCGGGGGTGCCGGCGATTGGGGTGTATGCGGTGGTGAAGGATTGGCTGGAGGGGTTCTCGTCGGACATGGGGTGCGTGGGGATTGCTATGCTCTTTACGGGGCTGGTGCTGTGTACGACTCGCTTCCTGAGGTTAGCACCGTCGGGGCGCAAAGGTGGGTACCTTGAGGCGCTACTGATAGGTTGCGCTCAGGCGGTGGCGCTCTTTCCGGGGGTGAGCCGTAGCGGCATGACCATCTCGGCGGCGCGGGCGCTGAGGCTCGAACCGGAAAAGGCGGCGGAGTTCTCCTTCCTGATGAGCCTGCCAATCATCGGCGGGGCGACAGTGCTGCATCTGGTCGAACTGGTGCGCCGTCCGGCCGAGGCGACCTTACCGCCGGGGACGCTTTTGCTGGGGGCGGCCGTCGCGGGCATCGTGGGGTACTTCGCCATCCTGGCCGTCGAACGGCTGCTCGGGAGCGGACGCTTCTGGCTCTTCGGCCCCTACTGCCTGGCCTGCGGGCTACTCGTAATCTGCTTCCTCTAGGAGAATAGCGATGGACGGAACCCTCTGCGTCGTCGATGTGATGCCCTTCCTCTACCGCGGCCACTTCGTCTTCCTCAAGAACCCCAGACGCACCACCTCGGGCATCAACACCTCATCCATCAGCCTCCTCGCCTCCAGCCTCGCCACCCTCCTGGCAGACCCCACCAACACCCACATCGCCCTAGCCTTCGACCCCGAAGGCCCCACCTTCCGCCATCAACTCGACCCCAACTACAAGGCCCAGCGCCAGAAAACCCCCGAAGACATCCTCGACGCCGTCCCCCAAGCCCTCCAACTTGCCCAGGCCCTCAACATCCCCGCCCTGCGCATCCCCGGATTCGAGGCAGACGACATCCTCGGCACACTCGCCACCCTCGCCGCCCAGAACGGACTCCCCTGCCGCCTCGTCACCCCAGACAAAGATGCCGCCCAACTCGTCGACCCCAACACCACCCTCGTTAGACCCGGACAGAAAGACGACCTCGCCCAACTCGACCTCCCAGCCGTCCTCGCCCACTGGCAACTCGAATCACCCGCCCAGATGATCGACTACCTCGCCCTCGTCGGCGACGCCTCCGACAACATCCCCGGTATCAAAGGAATCGGCGAAAAAACCGCCCACACCCTCCTCCAACAATACCACACCCTCGAAACCATCCTCGACCAAGCCCCCAACCTCAAAGGAAAACTCGCCGAGAAAGTCCTCCAAGGCAGAGCCGACGCCCTCCGCTCCAAAACCCTCGCCACCATCCGAAGAGATGTCCCCCTCAACCTCACCCTCGACGACCTACGCCGCAAAGAGCCACACCTCGAACCCCTCAAAACCTTCCTCCAACACTACGAACTGCACCAGACCGCCCGCCGACTCCTCCCCCCCGGACACACCCTCCAGCCCCAGCAACCCACCTTCAAAACACTCGCCGACACCCCCCACTTCTACACCTGCGTCCGCACCGAAGCACAACTCCAAACCCTCCTCAAAACCCTTCAGAAGACCCCCCTAATCGCCTTCGACACCGAGACCACCGGGCTCGACCCCCACCACGACACCATCGTCGGATGCTCCTTCGCCACAGCCCCCGGACAAGCCTGGTACATCCCCCTCAACACCCCACCCGCACAACCACCCCTCAGACAGCCCGACCTCTTCGACCAGCCTTCAGACGAACCAGACCAAGCCCCCTCCCCAAACCAAACCCTCTCCCGATTCCTTCCCATCTTCCAAGACCCGACCAAGACCCTCGTCGGCCACAACCTCAAGTTCGACCTCAGCGTCCTGGCACACTACGGCATCACCGTCGCCTGCAACCTCCACGACACACTCCTTGAACACTATGTCCTCGACGCCGCCGCACGACACAGCCTCGACGATGTCGCCCGCGCCGAACTTTCCTACGCCCCCATCCCCATCGGACAACTCCTCGGCGGCAACGGTAAGGAACACCCCGCCACCACCATGGATCGCCTATCCCCAGAGGAAATCTGCGACTACGCCGCCGAAGACGCCGATGTAGCCCTTAGGCTCGAACAAACCCTCCGCCCGCGTTGCCGCAAAGCAGGACTCGAGTCCGCTCTCGAACGCTCCGAAGAGCCCCTCATACGCGTCCTGATCGACATGGAGCGCGAAGGAGTCACCCTCGACCTGCCTGCCCTTCGCCGCTGCGGCAACGAACTTCAGGGGGAGTTGGATGCCCTTGGCCTGCGCATCGCGGAACTCGCCGGTCACACCTTCAACTTCGCCTCGCCCAAGCAACTTGGTGAGGTTCTTTTCGACGAACTCAAACTTGACCCGCACGCGAAAAAAACGGCTCTTGGGCACTATTCCACCTCCGAGGAGGTGCTTCTGGGGCTCAAAGGTCGCCACCCCATCGTCGACGCGGTTCTGGACTACCGGGCGTGCGCCAAACTCAAGAACACCTATGTCGACAAACTTCCGCTCTGCATCAATCCCGCGACCGGCCGGGTGCACACGACTTTCTCCCAGGCGTTGACGGAGACGGGGCGGCTGAGTTCGTCAGACCCGAACCTGCAGAATATCCCCATTCGCACCGCCCGGGGGCAGCGAATCCGGGAGGCGTTCGTGCCGTCTTCGCCCGATCGGGTGCTGATGGCGGCGGACTATTCGCAGGTGGAGTTGCGCATTATGGCTGCGCTTTCGGGCGATCCGGCGATGCTTGAGGCGTTCGCCAACGGGGTGGACATTCACGCCCAGACGGCTGCAAAGGTCTACGGGGTTTCGTTGGAAGCGGTGACGCGGGAGATGCGTGCGCAGTGCAAGCAGGTGAACTTTGGAATCATCTATGGGATTTCACCGTTTGGGCTCTCGCGTCGGCTGGGAATCCCAATCGGCGAGGCGAAGCGTTTGATCGAGGGCTATTTTGCGACTTATCCGCGGGTGAAGGAGTGTATGGAGCGGATGGTTGCCGAGGCTTCGGAGCGGGGTTATGCCACGACGCTGCTGGGGCGGCGGCGTGCTTTGCCGGACATTCTTTCGCGGAATGCGACGACGCGCGCGGCCGCTTCTCGCAATGCGATCAATACGCCGATTCAGGGGACTGCTGCGGATGTGATTAAGTTGGCGATGGTGCGGATTCACCGTGAAATCAAGGAGCGCGGGCTGGCGGCGCGGCTGATTCTTCAGATTCACGACGAACTGTTGTTTGATGTCCCGCGCTGCGAGGTTCAGACGCTGTTGCCAATGGTGCGTTCGGCGATGGAGGGGGCTCTGCCGATGGCGGTTCCGTTGGAGGTCTCGATTGGGGTCGGGGCGAACTGGCTGGAGGCGCACTAGGGGCGGGCCGGGTCTGTGGCGCGGGTGTCTGGGTGTTTTAGGGAGAGGCGCCGGGCCTCTAGTTCGGGGGGTATGGGCTGGAGGTGTTGGAGGAGGGTTTGCCTGTCCCAGGCGAGTGCCTCGCGCAGGGGTGCGGCGGCTTCGACGCGCCAGGGGCCGATGCGGGTGCGGCGCAGGTCGGCGACTAGGGCTCCGCAGCCGAGGGCTGTTCCGATGTCGTCGCAGAGGGTGCGGATGTAGGTGCCTTTGCTGCAGTCGATTTCGAGTTCGGCGCGGGGGGGATGGAAGGCTAGGAGGGTTAGGGTGCGGATGTGGACGGGTCTTGGTTGGCGTTCGATTTGAAGGCCTTCACGAGCGAGTTGGTAGAGCCTTTTGCCGCCGATTTGGATGGCGGAGACCATCGGGGGCGTCTGGAGGATGTCGCCGCGGAAGGTGGGCAGGAGGCGTTCGAGGGCTTCTCGGGTGATGCGGCGCCAGTCGCCTGTGAGGGTGACGCGCCCGTCCAAATCAAGGGTGTCGGATTGGACGCCGAATTGGAGGGTGGCGCGGTACTGTTTTTCCCCCGCCATCAAGGGGTCGGAAAGGCGCGTGGCTTGGCGTCCGACGAGTATGGCCAAGAGCCCCGTGGCGCCCGGGTCGAGGGTTCCGCCGTGCCCGACTTTCTCCAGTCTGAAGCGGTTTCGGAGTTTGATGACGACATCGGATGAGGTCCACCCGGTCGGCTTGTCAATCAGCAGGATGCCCGGCGGAAGGGGCGTCTGTCGAGGGGAGTTCACCGCGTTCCTCCATCCGGTAGAGCAGGTCGAGAACCTGGTCGCCTTTGGCCAAGCCGTTGTCGAGCGTGAAGTGGAGTTTGGGGGTGTATTTGAGGCTCATGTCGCGGTTGATGCGCGACTGGATTCCGGGGGCGGCGGCGGCAAGGGCCTGGAGGTAACTGCCCCGCTGGTGGTCGTGCCCGAAGATGGAGACATAGACCGTCGCGTTGCGCAGATTCGAGGCGCACTGAACCCGCAGGACGCTGATTGCGCCGACTTCGAGTCCGTGCGCGACCGATGGGAATTCGCGGTAGAGTGCTTCGCCGATTTCGCGCCGCAACAACGCATTGACCCGCTCCAACCGATCCACAGCCATCGTTCCGAATCCTTCCTCTCCGCGCTCCGCCGCCAGCCAATCCCGCGCGCCGGCTCCTATCAACCTTCAGCCGCGCCTCGCGCTAACCTTCCGCCCCCGTCGGTACCAACCGCCGAGAGCGGAAGAGAGCAACCTCTAGGGGCAACTCCTGCCTACCCGCCGGCGGCGAAGATCGCCGCTAGAGACTCTTGGGGAGCATCTCCATCTCGTAGCACTCGATCGAATCGTTCTCCGTGAAACCCTCGAAGTCCTGGAAGCGCAGTCCGCACTCCTTCGAGCCGTTGACCTCCGTGACCTCCTCCTGGAAGTGGCGCATCTCCGAGAGCTTGCCCGTGAAAAGAATCTCCTTCCCACGGTAGATGCGGAACAAATCCTTCAAACGCAGCGTGCCGTCCACCATCTGGCACCCCGCAATCTTCCCCTTCTTGCCAATTTCGAAGACCTGCTTGACGAACGCGTGTCCGCGGATAACCTCCTTGTACTCCGGAGGAATCAAATCCAACATGCACTGCTTGACATGCTCAATCAACTCATAGATGATGCGGAATGTGTTGATTCGCACCCCATCGTGCCGCGCCTGCGACTGAACCCCAGGCTCGCACGAAACATTGAACCCGATGATAATCCCGCACCCACCCGCAGCCCGCTGAACATCCGCCGGCGCCACATTCCCCACACCATCCGAGACAATGTTCAAAGTCACCTTCTCAGACTTCAGCCCGTGCAAAGCCTCCACCACCGCTTCAGCCGAACCCTGACAGTCAGCCTTCACAATCACCGCCAACTCCGGCTTCCCATCCTCGCTGAGCTTCGCAGCCCAGTTCGTCAGAGCCGACTTCGCCTGGGTCGAAAGCTCGCGTACCTTATTCTCCTGAGCAGCCCGCTCGGCCAACTGCCTCGCACGCTTCTCGTTGAGCATCACGCGGAACTCCGCCCCCGCCTCAGGTACGCCCGAAAGCCCCATGCAACGCACGGCAATCGAAGGCCCCGCTGACTTCACCCGGCGCCCGCGCTCGTCAATCAATCCACGGATTTTACCGTAATATTCGTCGCACAAAACGACATCTCCGACCTTCAGCGTCCCGCCCGTGACCAGCAGCGTTGCGGTCGGCCCAAGCCCTTGCTCGACTTGAGCCTCGATGACCGTTCCGTTGGCGCGGCGGTTGGGGTTTGCGGTCAACTCAAGCACATCGGCCTGGAGCAGGATCATCTCCAGCAGGTGGTCGATTCCGTCCCCGGTCTGAGCCGAGACTTCGCACACGACGATGTCGCCGCCCCACTCCTCCGGGGTCAAGCCTTCGGCCTGGAGCATTTGCCTGACGCGCATGGGGTTGGCGGTAGGAAGGTCGCATTTGTTAATCGCGACAAGGATCTGGACGCCGGCACGACGGGCGTGGGCGATGGCTTCCTTGGTCTGCGGCATAATGCCGTCGTCGGCGGCGATGATGATTACGGCGATGTCGGTGAGGTTGGCGCCGCGGGCCCGCATGGCTGAGAAGGCGGCGTGGCCGGGGGTGTCTAGGAAGGTGATGGGGCGGCCGCAGATTTCGATCGTGTAGGCGCCGATGGCCTGGGTGATTCCGCCTGCTTCTCCGGCGGCGACATGGGTGTTGCGGATGCGGTCCATCAAGGATGTCTTGCCGTGGTCGACATGGCCGAGGAAGGTGACGACGGGTGGCCGCGGCAGGAGGGATTCGGGCGTATCTTCGGGGATTTCGTCGTCGGCGTTTTCGGATCGGATGATGGGCTTGCGTTCGGCGCTACGGCGTGCGCGCTCGACCTCTAGGCGGAAGCCGTATTTGGAGGCGATTTTCTCGGCGACGCCGGGCTCGATGCGCTGGTTGATGGCCGCGAGGATGTTCATACTCATCAGGTCGGCGATGAGGCGGTTGGGGCGCACTTCCATCTTTTCGGCGAGTTCTTTGACGGTCAAGGCGCCGGGGATGGAGATGGTTTTGCCGCCGGCGGCCGGCGAGGCTGGTGCGGCTGGGGGGGTGGGGGGGAGTTTGGCGGGGGACTGTTTGCCGAACGGGGGCTTGCCGGGCTTGGGGGCGGGGCGCTGGGGTTGGACTTTTGCAGCGGGGGAGGGGACGGGCGCGGTCTTCTTGGGTGCAGGGCGGACGAGCCCGGTTTCGCCGGGGGCGGCGAGGCGCTGGGCGTAGGGGACTTCTTTTTTGGGTGCGGGGCGAACGAGTCCAGTCTCGCCAGGGCCTGCGAGGCGTTGTGCGTAGGGAACCTCTTTTTTCGCGGCAACCTCTTGGGGGACTTCGTGTGCAGGTTTGGGGGCCGGAGGTTGTGAGGATTTGGGGGCTGTGGTGGCAACCTTTTTGGGTGCGGGACGGACGAGCCCGGTCTCGCCGGGGCCCGCCAAACGCTGGGCGTAGGGCACTTCTGCGGGGGCGGGGGATTCGGCCTTTGGCGGCTCAACGGCAGGTTTTGCCTGAGGCTCCTGGCGTACGGGGGCGGCAACGGTCTGGGGCTTGGATTCGGCCGCCGGGGCGTCGACCTTGGGCTCCGGCTGGGGCTCGGGCGCGACGGGGACTGCCTCCGCCTTGGGGGTCGCCTGGGACAGTGCGGAAGGGGCGGGTTTGACCAAACCGGTCTCGCCGGGGGCGGCGAGGCGCTGGGCATCGGGGACATCCTCCTTGGCAGGCGCCTGCTTGGCCTTTGCCTGCTCCTCCGCCGCCTTGAGCGCAAGGTCGCGATGGCGCTTGAGAGCCTGCGACTCGCGCTCAAGCGCCGCGTCGGACTGCTCCTTGGCAAGCGCCGACTTCGCGGCACGACGGGAGGCCCGGGCTGCCTGCGCAGCGGCCAGTTCGTCGCGGTTCTGTTTGAGGTACTGCGCCTTGAGACGCGAAGCCTCGGATGCGTCAAGCTGGGTGAGCGCGGAATAGACCTCGATTTCGAGGACCTGCGCCTGTTTCATAAGTTCGACAGGGGCTGTGTCGAGGGCATTGGCTAGTTCAAGCAGTCGCATAATATTCGCTCCGCGTAGAGGTTAGGCGTTCTGGTCCGGCGTGCAGAGATTCTGCGCCGTCTGCCAGATGCGTTCGGCAGTTTCCGGCGGAAGGTCGGTGACTTTCTGGAAGTAAGGAAGGTCCGCGGCGACGATTCCCTCGGGCGTGAGAAAGCCCGCTTCGAGGATTTGCTCCGCCTGCCCCGGTTCAAGCAGGAACTGCTCGGTGAGGCGTTCAATGATATGTTGCCGCTCGGCTTGGAATTCCTGCCCGGGTTCCTCTTCCGGCAAGGGTTCGTCGCGCTCGATTTCAATGTTCCAGCCCGTAAGTCTGGAGCAGAGGCGTACATTCTGTCCGCGCCGCCCCACGGCTAGGGAGAACTGGTCTGGGGGGACAGTGACATGGATGGTGTTCGGGCGTTCGGGATCGACCTCCATAGTCGTCGCCTTGGCCGGGAGAAGTGCCTGCGCGACATACTGGGCAATGTCCTCCTGGTAGCGGACAATATCAATCTTCTCCCCGTTGAGTTCTCTTACGATGTTGCGCACGCGTGCCCCTCTGACGCCGACACAGGCACCTACGGGATCGACCTTTGGGTCGAAGGTGCGCACGGCGATCTTGGCTCGGAATCCGGGGTCTCGGGCGACACCCATGATCTCGACTACGCCGTCGGCAATCTCCGCGACTTCGCGCCGGAAGAGGGCCTTTAGGAACTCGGGACAGGCACGGGAGAGGGTGACCGCGGTGGTCTCGTCGTTGCGCACGGACTTGATGTAGGCGCGGATGACATCGCCCACGGCGGGGCGTTCGGTCGGGATGCATTCGCGGGCGGGCATGACGGCGAGGGTACGGCCCAAATCGATGCAGATGTCGCGCCTGTCGAACTCCTTGACGGTGCCGCTGACGATGTCGCCGACGCGGTTGCGGAACTCCTCGTAGACGCGCTGCTTTTCGGCGTCTCGGATGTAAGTTGCGATGAGCTGTCTGACCTGGGAAGCGCCGATGCGGCCGAGTTTCTCCGGGGAGATGGAGCGGTAAATCGTGTCCCCGACCTTGATGCTGGGTTTGATGCGGCGGGCGCGTTCGAGGGAGATGAACCCGTTGCCATCCTCGTCGGCGGAGACTACCAGCAAATCCTTGGCGCTGATGTTGAGCGTCTTGCGGTCGATTTCCACGCGGAAGTCCGGGGAGACGGCGAGCATCTTGCGTGCGGCATGCTGAATCGCGTTCTCGATCGCCTGGATGATGACCTCCCGGGAGACCCCTCGATCGCGCTCGAAGTAGGTGACGACTGCCAACAGTTCGTTATTCATGCTGCACTCCTGCTGATGGAAAAGACCGCTTCAAAATCCCTTCAACTAAAAAGGAGCGGGCGCAGCCCACTCCTCCAGCCGACGGAATCACTAAGAGCCACCAGTATAAGGTAAACCGCGCGGCAAGTCAAGCCAATACCATCCACCACCCGGGAAAATCCTTCCGCCCCGCTTCCTGCCAACCTTCCCCCTCCGAAGGTGCCCACCAGCCACTCCCGGAGATAGGCAAGAGCGGGGGCGGAAGGTTGATACGAGCGAACCAAAAAGGCACCCGTCCGCCGATTTAGAATTTGCCCTCCGCCGGGAAATCGGCTATACTACCTTCACCGTTTGGGCGGAGCCGTCTCTTCCGCCCGACCATTTCAGGAGATTCGACATGAAGCAACTCACCTTCGGCCTCGCCGCCGCCCTTGGACTGACCCTCGTCGGCTGCCAGACCGCCACCGCTACCAAAGCCCCCGCCGAAACCTTCGGCGACGGCGTTCTCGCCCGCTGGACGCTCGCCCTTCCCTACGAGTCGATGAACACCGGCTGGCTCGAAGTCCGCCAACTCCCCGACGGCAAATACACCTCCACCCTCCTCTGGCGCTGGGCCAGCCCCAACCCCCAGAATGACATTGTCTGCGACGGCAAGACCTTCACCCTCCGCGTCCGCCACGACTGGCCAAACAAGGAGAAACCTGCCGACCAGCGCTACCACCTCATCACCGGCCGCCTCGACGGCGGCAATCAGGAATTCAAAGTCCCTGTCGTGGACGGAAACGGCCGGAAGATTGAAGACTTCGGCATCGTCAAAGCCATTGCCCTCACCCCGCCCGGACCCAAGCCCGACCTCTCCAAGGCGTGCAAGGGCCAGCCCGTTGATTTGCTCGCCGGCGGCCTT
The DNA here is from genome assembly GCA_034178815.1 of Kiritimatiellia bacterium. Taxonomy (GTDB): domain Bacteria; phylum Verrucomicrobiota; class Kiritimatiellia; order RFP12; family DVOR01; genus JAXFQS01. The sequence goes on from JAXFQS010000108.1 coordinate 16,216, forward strand.
TCCGGCTGGACTCCTATGGGCACGGCTACCAACTGCTGGAGCGTCAAGGATGGTATCCTCTCCAATCGTGTGCCCAGAGACAAAGACGGCAAGGTTATCGCCCACGGGGCCAATCTCAAGACCGTCCGCGCCGATTTCTTTGACTTCAACCTCAAGGGAGAAGTCCGCCTTCCGAAGGGTAGCAACAGCGGCATCTACCTTCGCGGCATCTATGAAATCCAGATGATTGACTCCTTCGGCAAGCCGCTCGACTGCCATAATATGGGCGCCCTCTACGGACGAGTCACCCCCTCCGTTGCGGCCGAGAAACCCGCCGGCGAGTGGCAGTCCATCGACATCACCCTCTACAAGCGCCATGTCACGGTCGTGCTCAACGGCAAGACCATTATCGACAACGCGCCGGTCGCGGGCATTACCGGCGGTGCCCTCCAGCCCGACGAAACCATTCCCGGCCCGCTCTACCTCCAGGGCGACCATTCGGATGCCGACTACCGCAACCTGGTGCTGACGCCTCTGAAGTAGCCTCAGACCCATCCAGAATGCCAAGAACCTTCCGCGCTTCGGCACGGAAGGTTCTTACCTTTTCGGGCGACCGATATCAACCTCCCGCCCCAATGGGTATCAACCGATTCGACCCAGAGATGCCAACCATCGGACGCGGCAGATGCCAATCTTCCGCAAGGGCGGTGCCTCGCGCCCCGAGGGGGGAACGGCAACCTGTTAGGGGAACGGGCTCCTACGCCTGCCGCGCCACGGCGCGTTCGAAGCGTTCGGAAATCCGGCGCCAATCGAGCAGGCTGGAGCAGAGCGTCGCGGCATAGTCGGCGCGGCGATTCTGCCAGTCGAGATAGTAGGCGTGCTCCCAGACATCGACCGTCGCCAAGGGGCAGAGCCCGGGCTCAATCAGAGGCGAATCGGCGTTGGAAGTAGCCCGGATTTCAACCTTCTCCCCGCGCGCGACCAGCCAAGCCCAACCGCTGCCGAATTGCTTGACGGCGGCGTCTGCAAGGGCTTTAACAAGCACCTCGCGCGAGCCGAAATCACGCCCGATGGCGGCTTCGAGGCGTTCGGATGGATGGTTTCCGGCGGTGCCGACGGGGGCAAGCGACTCCCAGTAGAAGATATGGTTCCACAGTTGGGCGGCATTGTTGTAGAGGGGCGTGTTTCCGCACTGGCGGGCGGCGCGAATCAAAGCCGGAAGCGAGTCGGCTTCGGGCGCATTCCCGGCGGCGAGCAGTGCCTTGAGCGCGTTGGCGTAGGCGGCCTGATGCTTGCCGTAGTGGTACTCGACGGTGCGGGCGGAGATATGTGGCGCGAGCGCATCGGGCGGGTAGGGAAGCGGGGGAATCGTAATCGGTTTCATAGGCATTCCTTTCTCCGCGTCGGACGCTCTGGCCGTGAGCGCGGCAATCGTGCCGATTCCTTGCAGCAGGAAGCGGCGTCTGGTTTCAGTCATAAACGGACATTCCTCAAGGATTGTAAGAGTGTCTCTATTCTAGCGCAATGTCCGCTGGCTGTCAACCGCCCTGTATCGGTGGCGGCGCCCTTCCCCGTAGGGTCAAATCAGCGGCAGGCCGAGGCGTCTTGAGAGCCGGGCGTGCCGTTTCCCAATTTTGGGCGGTTTGCTGAATCCGGTGTCGTGTCTGGGGCGGGCGCGACGGCGTGTGCCGCGGGGCAGGTTTCGGCCGCGCCTAGTCTCCTTCAACTTCAAGCAGGGGGAGGCGTGCGACGGCGGGCCGCATTCTCGACAATGGCCGACCGTCCAAGTCGCGGCTTCGCAATCCCCGTTCGCGGGGCGCGCCGCGTCCGATGTTCGGCATCCCCATCGTCGGTCAGCCGTCGACCGATCTCCTGCTCTGCCACCGATGGGGGTGGGCGCCGCTTGGAACAGGCGCGGCTATGTCGGCGGAGATTGTGCGGGCTGTTTGCCACCGATGGGGCTGGACGCCGCGTGGAACAGGGTTGGGCGGTCGAGAAGGGAAGGCGCGTCCAATCGGCGGGAATGGACGCGATTGATGGCTTCGTCCGCGGGGGAATCGTGCGCAGGAATGCGGCCGGGCGGTCGGGAATGGAAGGGCGCGTCCGACCGGCGGGAATGGGCGCGATGGATGGCTTCGTCTGCGGGGGAATCGTGCGCAGGAGCGGGGCGGAATGGTAGGTTGGAAGCGCCCCCTGTCGCAGGCACCCCCCGCCCTCAGAGGTGGTTGCGACTCGCCGCGAAGCGGGCGCTTGGCCCGATGCGGCGGTGGGGAGGGGAATCAGAAGTCGTTGGGGAATTCCTTGGAGGCGTTCTTGCCCGAGAATCGAACCATTTCGTTGGGGTTGCGAAGATCCATGGCAATGTCCTGCAGGAGTTGCACGGCGTCAATCTCGCTGATGGCGAAGAAGCCGGCTTCGGCGTTGAGGACACGCTCGGGCGAGCCCTTGCGGATGGCTCCGGCGAAGGCGTTGACGGCGAAGGCGGCGTTCTTGAACTTGAGGGCGGTGACGAATTTGTAGGGGGTGGGAACGGTGTCGCGGGAGAGTTCGAAGAGTTCTTTCTGGAGGGCGGGGCGGGAGGCGGTGCAGCAACCAACTTTCACGCAGGGTTTGGTGAAGCAGGGGTTCGACATAATGTAGACGAAGCCCGGGCCGAAGGCGAATTTGCGGCGCGGTACACGGTTGCGAATCTGCCCGAGGGGCGCGTCGGGGTTGTTGCGGTATTTGCCTTTGACCAGGTCGGAGGGGAGTTTGGCGTATTCGTCGCGCAGTTCTTGAAGGCCGAAGAGACCGCGGGCAATCTTGTAGAAGCGCGAGCGGGAGCCGTTCTGGGTCAGGTCGACGAAGAGTCGGGCGCTGAGGGTGACATCGGGCGCGAGAGATTTGGTCTTCCAAGAGCCTTCCGCCAGAATGACGGAGACCATCTGTTTGGCGGACATGGGGATGCGTTTCTTGAGCAAGACATCGTAGGCGGCGTCAAGCAGGTGTTTGGGCTTTTCCATGTGGATTATCTCCTTGATTTTGTGTTGTTTCAGGGGCGTCTGAAAGGGTAAAGTCGCACACCAGCGGCAGGTGGTCGGAGAGGCGCACGCGGGGCAGGCGCCGGCGCTGCAGGCGGAGTTCGGGAGAGTGGCAGACGAAGTCCAGTTCGCGCCGCGGATGCCAAGAGGGAAAGGTCGGGAGCGGGGGGCGGTTGGCGCTTTCGAGGTTCAACGCCTTGAGCAGCAACCGCGCTTCCCAAGGGCCGGAGAGAAAGTTGAAGTCGCCCGCCAAGATGCAGGGCTTGCGGCGCGCGCTGATAATGTCGTAGAGGTCGCAGAGTTGGCGTCGGCGTGCCCGCGTCCCGAGCGAGAGGTGGGCGGCGAAGATTTGGAGCGTCGGAGTCTCCACTTCGATCAGAAGACGCTTGAACCCGTGCCCCAGTTCGTGGTATCGTATGGCAACGGGGCGCTCGCGGGTGAGGATGGCGTTGGCCTGCGACTTGAGCACCGGGAAGCGGCGCAGAAGCGGCCGGCGGCCGTATTTGGAACGGCACGCCACATGCATCCGCAAGGCGCGCCCGAGGGCTCTGGCTTGCGAGCGGTGCCCCGTGCGGTACGAGCCGTTGTCGACTTCGCACAGCACCAACACATCCGCCTCCGCCAAGCGGTAGAAGCGCTCAAGTGTCGGATAGTGCCGCCGGCTCCCAGCCCAGAATCCTAGCCACGCGAGCCGCCGCAGGTAGCCCGTGCCGTACTGGATGTTGTGGCAGACGACCCGCATCAGCGCTGCCTCCTGAAGAGTTCCACCCCAGCCGCCAGAAAGATGAGATCCGGTAGAAACGCCGCCAGCGCCGGGTTCATCGCCTCGCGCTTCGCCAGCATCATACAGAGCGTCACCGTCAGGTAGAAGGCGAAGAAGAGGCTGATGGCGAAGATGATGCCCTTGGCGACACTTTGCCGCCCCGTCGCCACCCCGGCGGGAATCGCAATCAGAGTGATGACCAGACTCGCGAGCGGGAGCGCGAGTTTCTTCCAAAGTTCGTAGCGGATAGAGGCCTTTTCGCGCCCCGAAAGTTGCGGATTGGTCGTCAGGAAACGCACCAAATCGCGGCTGCTGCAGAACTCGCTGGCGCGTTTGTTCTGAAGGCTGAAGTCCTCGGGGCGCTCGTCGAGTTCGGGCAGGGAGAGCAATGTGGTCGTGCCGTCGGCGTGCCCGGGATTGGGGCTTGCGATGGGCGTGTTGAGTTCGTCGTAATGCTGCCAAGCGGGGGCGGAAAACCACCAGACACCGTCGAGAAAGTTAGCCTCCGCCGCCGTCAAGTCGCACAACTTCGAGCCGTCCGGGCGGGAGAAGGAGAGTTTGACCCCTTTGAGGCGGCGGGGGGCATCGAGGTCAATCTCCGCGACCGACCAGGCCCTGTTGGCGCGGGGGTTGTTGAGGGCGGCGCAACTGAGCGTCCCGGCCGAGCGGCTCTTGAAACGGTGATGGCGGATGAGTTCGGCTTTCTCGCCTGCACGAGGGGCGTAGAACTCGTTGTTGGCGGCGCACAGGAGGCTCGCGAACAGGGCAAAGGCGAGTATGGGCCAGGTGATGGAGAGGAAACTCACGCCGTTGGCGCGCATTGCGGTAATCTCGCTGTTGCGGCAGAGTTGCCACATGGTGTAGAGCGTTGCGAGCATCAGGCAGGCCGGCAGGAGCCATTCAAGGTAGATGGCCACGCGCCCCGCCATAAAGTTGAGCACAAGGCTGGCTGGCGGTTTGGCGTCGATGATGCGCCCGGCGGAGTCGAGGGTGTCGAAGAGCATATAGGCACTCAGGAACCCCGTCAGGCAGTAGAGGAAGGGGAAGAGAAACTCGCGGAGGATGTAGCGCGGGAGTATGGTCATTGCGCTGGACGGTCGACCATGAGTTTGGCGAGTATGCGGGAGAAGGCGGCAGGGTCGGGAAGGGGCAGTCCTTCGGCAACGAGGGCCATGGCGTAGAGCAGGTCGATGTCGTCGGCGAGTTCCTGGGAATCGGGGGCGGCCTTGAATGCGGCGTCCATCTTCTGCACGAGGGGATGGTCGGGGTTAAGTTGGAGGATTCGTTTGGATTTAGGGACTTCCTGGCCCATGGCGCGCATCATGCGCTCGACCTGGGGCGCGAGGGCGGAAGGATCGGGTGCGAGGCGGCAGGGGGAGTCGGTCAGTCGGGTGGTGGGCTGGACGGCGGAAAGGTCGGCCTCGTGGCGTTTGAGGATTTGGCCTGCGAGGCCTTCCAGGTCTTTGGCGGCCTGTTCCTGTTTCTGCTTGTCGGCCTTCTGCTGGGCTTCGTCTCCGAGGTCGAGGTCGGCTTTGGCGGCGGATAGGACGGGGAGCTTGTCGAATTCGCCAAGGTCTTCGGCGATCCATTCATCGACGGGGTCGGTCAGCAGGAGCACATCGTAGCCGCGTTTGAGAAGGCCTTCGAGGTGTGGGGATTGGCGGGCTTGGGCGGCGTCTGCGGCGACGAGGTAGTAGATGGCCTTCTGCTCTTTGGGCATGGCCTCGCGATAGGCCTGGAGGGTGAGGAGTTCACCGTCTGGGCTCTTGGCGGTCTGGGCAAGGAGAAGGTTTTTGAGTTTGTCCCTGTTCTCCCAGTCGGTATGGATGCCCTCTTTGAGTATGGGCCCGAAGGCCTTGTAGAAGGTGCGGTAGGCGTCTGGGGATTCTTTGAGGACATCGGCGAGTTCTTTGAGGATGCGTCCGGTGAGGTTGGTGCGCATACGGCGGATGATGGAGTCGTCCTGGAGCATTTCGCGGGAGATGTTCAGGGGCAGGTCTGAGGAGTCGACGACGCCGCGGACGAAGCGGAGGTACTCGGGGAGAAGTTCTTTGAAGTCGGAGCCGATGTAGACATTGCGGGCGTAGAGTTTGAGGCCGTGGCGGGACTCGGGCATCATCAAATCGAAGCCGGGCTTGGCCGGGATGAAGAGCAGGGCCTGGAACTCGAGGGAGCCTTCGACGCGGTAGTGGATGGTGCGCCAGGGGGCTTCGGATTCGTGGGCGAGGTGCTTGTAGAAGGCTTCGTACTCTTCGGGCTTGACCTCGGCCTTGTTGCGTTTCCAGAGGGCGGTACGGGTGTTGACGGGCTGGGGCTTGTCGTCTTTCTTGTCGTCCTTCTCGCCGATTTCGGTGACATAGATGGGGTAGGCGATGAAGTCGGAGTACTGGCGGACGAGGCTTTCGATGCGCCAGCGGGAGAGGTATTCGTCCTGGTCTTCGCGGAGGCGCAGGACGATGGTGGTGCCGGGGGTCTTCTTGGTGCTTTCGTCGAGTTCGTAGGAGCCGTCTCCGGCGGAGCGCCAGCAGACGGGCGTCTGTCCGGTTCCCCGGTGGAGGGTCTCGACGGTGACGGCTTCGGCGACCATAAAGGCCGCGTAGAAGCCGACGCCGAACTGGCCGATGAGTTCGGGAATGTCGCTCTTGTCGTCCTTGCGGAGGGCTTCGGTGAAGGCCTTGGTGCCGGAGGAGGCGATGGTGCCGAGATTCTTCTCAAGTTCCTCGGCGGTCATGCCGATGCCGTTGTCGGCGATGGTGATGGTCTTGGCGGGCTTGTCGACGGTGATGTCGATGCGGTAGTCTTCCCCGCCCTCGGCGAGCGACTTGTCGGTGAGCGCGCCGTAGCGGGCGCGGTCGATGGCGTCGGAAGCGTTGGAGACCAGTTCCCGCAGGAAGATCTCTTTCTTGGAGTAGAGCGAGTGAATCACCAAATCCAGCATACGGCTGATTTCGGCCTTGAACTGATGGGTTGTTTTAGCCATAGGAAAATCCTTTCTGGGGCCAATTCGGATAGGCACGGCCCATAAAAAATAACACTTCTCATTCTAGACGAACCCGTCCCAAAGGTAAAGAGAAAACCGCCCAGATGATTGAAAAATCGGAATCCGCTCCGTTTCGTTCCACCTTTGAGCCTGCTGCTACCCATTCAGCCGCGCCAGTCTTGACCGAGCGGCCTTCCGCGTCCGCCACCTGGCTACGCGGAAGACCGGCGCGCGCCAGTCGCCCGATTGCTTCCCGCCTGCCTTCTCGTGCCGAAGGCTGCCCACCATCCCCGGGGTGGATTGAGTCCTCGGACGGGGGCTGCTCTTCATCCCGCGCCCGCCCCGAGTCCTCCCATTACCTTACTATAGAGCCCGTCCACCGCCCCGCCGGCAACTGCCACGCGTTGTCGCGTCAACCGCCACCTGGAGGCCAGATTGTGCCGCCCCACCCCTTTGCGTCTGCCCGAATCGCCGCGGCGGAGATGCCCACCTTTTCCCCGCCGTGCCCCAGCCCGCAATCAAAACCCCTTGATTGGAGCGGGGGAACGATTAGGGTGTGTACGATTGTAGGCAAACGGTATCCGATGCTACAAATCGTATGCACCTCAAAATTTCTTCCTGCCAAGCGAATTTTGTTGTTGACAACGAAAGGTGCGTATAGTATTATGCGCCTTGTTCACGACATTACACCTGTCGTGGACATCTGCCGGAGCCACTGTCATTCCCCTGACGAAGTGGCGCGTTGCTCCCTCAACGCTGGTAGATTATCAAGAATATATGTCCTCCCTGGCGGCGAGCGAAGTTCCCCCTTCGCCCGCCGTTTTTTTCTGTCCAATCCGCCCGATTCCTGCCAAAGAATCGGGACGGAACGCCACCGGTAGCGCGTCCACAGGTCGAGCAGCCGTCCGACGCCGAGCCCCTTGGCGGTGGCGCGGCAGAACGGAGAAAAGGCGTCCGCGCCCCTCGTTTCTGGCCAGATAGAGGCGAATTTCCCGGCGCCAAGCGAGTTGACACCATTGCGAGGAAATCGTAGCTACCTGTGGGGGGCGGGGGTGGACGGGACCGGGGCGAGGGGATAGGCAGGAGTTCCGCCGCCTTATATATAAGGAACTTGCGGGCGGGCGCGTCTTTTGGTATACTCGCGCCTTACCGAATCTTCTGGAACACCTGATGGAACTGCTCGACCAAATCCTCGCCGCCCTGCTCGTCGTCCTCTTCTTCGGACTAGCCGTCTTCATACACGAGTTTGGACACTATCTCGCCGCCCGTTTGCTCCACTTCCGCATCGACACCTTCTCCATCGGCTTCGGCCCCGCCATCTGGAAACGAAAGATTGGCCAGACCCTCTACAAAGTCTGCATCCTCCCCCTCGGCGGCTATGTCGCGCTCCCCCAACTCGACCCCTCCTCGATGGACACCATCCAGGGCAAGACCGACCGTGAAGCTATCCAGCCCGTCCCCGCCTGGCAACGCATCATCGTCGCGCTCGCCGGCCCGCTGGGCAATGTCGTGCTCGCCGTCGCCCTCGCCCTGCTCATAGCCGCCGTCCCCTCCGTGCGCACCGGTTCGGCCGACACCACCATCGGAATCGTCGACCCCGCTTCCCGCGCCTACGCCCAAGGCCTGCGCCCCGGCGACCGCATCACCGCCGTGCAAGGTACCCCCGTCGACTCCTGGGACGACCTCCTGCTCGAATGCCACCTCGCCGGCCCAGAAGGCCAACCCGTCGAACTGACCTATAGCCGAAACGGAGCCGAAACCAAGGTGAG
>JAXFQS010000122.1:0-5707 GCA_034178815.1 Kiritimatiellia bacterium
AGCGACTCCCTCTTGGCAGGAGCAATAAAGCCCCCACCGCCAGTCGTAGCCGCGACCCCATTCATTCACACCCATCCGCACGCCAAACTGCCCCATGCGACACCATCAGGTTGAAGCTTTCGAGAGCCGCTTGAGCCAACTATTGGCCGATGTCGACTGTGAACTGGAGCGGCGCCACCCTGACACCTTCCCCAAACGCGGCGGCAGACCGGAGGCCGGAACCACCTGCCACCCGCAGTATGACGGGCTCTATTCCCTAACCGCCGCCTTCTCAGCGGGAATCGGCAGCGTGCACGGCCCTGGCTATACTGTCACGCTGCGCATCGCCACCCCCGGGACACCCGCGCCCGAGGCCCAATCGCGTCTCCTCGAAGAGGCCCGTGGGCTGATCGCCGAACGCCTTCGCTCCTACTTTCCCAACCACAGCCTCACACTCGCGCGCGAGCCCGGGGGCACGCTCAAAATCATCGGAGACTTGGGCGTCCGCCCGATCGACTGATACCAACCCCTCGCCGCCGAACCTGTCAACCTTGCCCACCCAGACCTGCCTATCCTAGAGTCCAACAGATACCAAGGAAAGTCCCCCATGAAAATACAGCTCACGCTCAATCCCGAATACGCCATCCGCTGGACTGCCGTCGCTCTGCTGATGGTCGCCATCTCCATCTGGTCTGTCTACGACGGGAAAGTTTCCTACCCCCGCATGAACCGCCAACTTGAGAAAATCGCTCCGCTCCTCGGCGAGACCGGCATGACCCCCTCGCGCCTCCTCGAAATCGACGGCCGTCAGCGCCGCATCGACGCCATCTACAGCCAGAACCTCGGAATCCGCAAAGCCCCCCGCCGCCTCGTCGGGCGCATCACCGACCTCGCCAAACAGGCCGAAAAGGCGAAAGCCACCGTCAAGCCTGGTCACAATTCCGACTTCATCCTCGAACAAAACCGTATCCTGCGCGAGAAGATTCTCGCCCAACCCCTTTGGAGCCCACACGACATCCGCTCCCAATACATCATGGCTCTTGCCACCCTCCTGCTCGGACTCCTCGCCGCCGCCACCCTCGTCTACCGCCGCGTCCGCGCCGGCTGCCTCGACGGCAACACCTTCCGCGGATTCGGAGCCCCCTTCCGCTTCGACGACATCGCCCAGACCGACGAGACCGAGTGGAAGCGCAAAGGCATCCTCAAACTCCGCCTCAAAGACAACCGGATCATCACCCTCGATGCCTGGCACTACAACGGCGTCAAAGAGATCCACCGCCGCCTCCAGGCCTAACCCCGAAAAGCTATGAATTCAACCGCCCGATTCCTTTCCGCCGCACTCCTCCTGACCACCCTCCAGACCACCGCCCAGCCCGAGCCCCTCACCCTCTCCGCCGCCGAACGCCTCCAAGCCTGTACCCGACAACTCCCCCTCGAACCGCTCGACCTCCACGGCACCCTGCGCCTCAGAAGTTACCGGGGTATTGTCCAGTCCGAAGCCGACTTCACACTCAAATTCCGCTGGGGGCAAAACCCCCAGCGCATTGAACTCGAACTCCGCCAAAGCGAGACCGCAAACCTCCTCGAACGCGCCGTCCTCACCCGCGACACCACCTGTTCCCAGACCACCATCCGCCGTTACTCCGCAGACGGCAAACAACTCCCAGCCCCCAACCCAAACGCCACCATTGCCGGCACCGACCTCACCTGGATGGACCTCTCCCTCGACTTCCTCTGGTGGAAGGATGTCGCCTACGACACCACACCAGACATCGAGCGAGAAGTCATGGGGCGCACCTGCGCCGTGCTCATCGTCAAGCCCCCGGTCAACTATCCCGGCTACGGCTCCGCACGCCTTTGGCTCGACCTCAAAACCGGCTTCCTCCTCCGTGCTGAACACCTCGCCCCAAATGGCATTCCAATCCGCCGTATGTGGGTCCAGAAAGTCGGCAAAACCAACGGTAAATGGATGGTTCGCGACATGGAAATCAAGTCGCCAACCACCAACAACCGGACTATGCTCTGGATCGATTCCTTGACCACACCCGCGCATGAATAGCCCCGAGACCGCCCTCCAACTCCTCGCACTCCTAGCCCTATTCGCACTCTCCGCATTCTTCTCCGGAAGCGAAACCGCGCTCTTCTCCCTTACCCCAGTCCAAATCCAGCGGATGCGTACCTCCAGACCCTCCGCAACCCGCCGGATTGAAGCCCTCCTAGCAGACCCCGCCAAACTTCTCTCCACACTCCTCGTCGGCAATACAATCGTCAACTTCTGCATTGCCTGGCTTGGCTTCCGCATCATACTCGCCCTCACCGACGACAGCCTGGCGGAACTCATCACCATTCCACTCATCACCATCCTGCTACTCCTCTTCGGCGAAATCACCCCCAAACGCATTGCCCTCGCCCACGCCGAGCGCTACGCCGCCAAAGCCGCCCTTCCCTTGCGCCTCGCCTGCCTCATCCTGCGCCCCGTCGCCGGGCTCCTCAAAGTATCCCCCAAGGCCCAAAAAACCATCTTCCGCCCCGAACGTAAAGCTCTCAGCGACGACGAACTCCTCACGCTCATGGAGGTCGGAGAAGAGCAGGGCGGACTCGAATCCGAAGAACGGGACATGGTCGATGGCATCATCCGGCTTTCCGATCTCAAAGCATCCGATGTCATGACCCCGCGCGTAGACCTCGTCTGCCTCGATAGAGACGACGATCCTGCCGAGCACGAAAACCTCATTTCCCGATGCCGCTATCGTCACATCCCCGTCTATGTCAAAACCCCCGACACCATCATTGGATTTCTTCACTCCGATCGCTACCTTCTGGCCCGCCGCGTGGCGAAGGAGGAAGGGCGCCCGACTCCAATCGCCATTGCAGACTTCATTCGCCCAGCAATCTTCGTCCCGGAAAACCTTCCCCTGGACGAATTGCTGATAACCTTCCAACGCAACAGCGAGCGCATCGCCTGCGTCCTAGACGAGTATGGCGGCACCGCGGGCATTGTCACCCGGGGCGACATTCTTGAGTTGGTCATCGAACCGGTTCCGGACAAGGCCGGCCCCGAGGAGAACCCTGATTTGACGCAAGTTTCGCCCAATCTCTGGATCGTCAACGGGCGAACATCCCTGGAGGATTTGAATTATGAACTCGACCTCAGACTCGAGGCCGACGACGCCGACCGCATTTCCGGTTGGGTGACCTTTCACTGCGAGACTTTGCCTCGCCCTGGTATGACTTTCGAGGCCCAGGGGGTGCGTTGCACCATACGGAGTCTGCGGCACCGGGCGGTCGACCAGGTACTCTTGGAAATTCTCCCGAAGGAGGAACCGGAGGGGGAACCGGCCGAGGATGATTTGTTGCTGATGGGAGGGGCATCCTGATGCAGCTCTTTTCCGACCTGCTAACCCTTTTCTTCCTGCTTCTCGCGTCGGGATTCTTCTCGGGATTCGAGACGGGGTTTGTCACGCTTGACCGCTTGAGGTTGCTTCATTTGGCCCGGACGACGCCCACGAAGCGGGTGTTGCTGGCTCGAGACTATGTCCAGGATATGCCGCGCGTTTTGAGCATGATTCTGACGGGGAACAACTTGATCAATGTGGCATTCACGACCTCGGCGGCGGTCTTTGCGCGGAACTATTTCAAGGGCGAGTTTCTGGAGAACACCTTCAGCCTTGCGGCGATGGCGGGGGTGCTGGTGTTCGGGGAGTTTTTGCCGAAGCTCTACTTCAATTCTCGACCATTGGAGCGGACGCTCTTTTATATTCCGGTTTTCCGTGCGGCGGAGTTTTTGCTTCGGCCTGTCACGGCGGTGGCGATGAGTCTGACGCGTTGGTTGTCGCCGCCGCGAGCCAAGGCGCGACCGTTTCATGTGACTAGGGAGCACATCATTTCGCTGATGAAAAGTCCGGACAATCCTGCCGGCGCGGGGATTACGCCGTTTGAGCGGTATATGATTAACCGTGTCTTCGATCTGCAGGCGCTCACGGCCGAGAAGGTGATGACGCCATTGCATCGGGTGGTCTCGATTCCGCCTACGGCGTCGCTCTCGGAGGCGCTTGCAGCGGCGCGGGCTTCAGGGCATACGATTCTGCCTATCATTGATTCCGCCGACGGTTCGTGCACGGGCGTGTTCGACTCGTTTGCGGCGTTGCATATGGTTCCCGAACCTGAACGCTTGCCGGTGGAGCCTGCCTACGCGATTCCGTCGAACCTTGCCGCGGACGACATTCTTCCATTGATGCGGAGGCACCGCAAGCTGATTTGCATTGTCCAAAATACGGAGAAGCGGCCGATCGGGTTGGTGACGCAGGAGAACATTCTCAATCTGCTCATCCAGGGTATCCGCCCGCACCGGAAAGCGGCTCCGAGAAAGGTCAAAGTCCAATGAAACAGATTCACACGATTCTCGCTTTCCTATTCCTTCTTTCTGGCTGCGTCAGTTGGCAGGCGCAGATTGCCAGGCGCATTGCGGAGCACCCCGAGCATGTGGCGAACTTGACCGAGGCGGACCAGGCTCGCATCCGGAAGGGTGAGTTGAAAGTGGGTGATTCGAAGGGCGTGGCTTGGTGCATCTACGGTCAACCCGACCGTCGGCTGAAGAGCGCCACCCCGCAGTTTGAAGAGGAAACCTGGATCTACACCACCGTCCAGATCGATCCCTACGGCTATCCCGCCGCGCCCTGGTATCGCCAGTCCTATCGCGGGGGCTACGCCGTCTACCCCGTCTCCCAGCCCTATGTCTACGAGGAGGAGACCCTGCGCATCGTCTTCCGCAACGGGTTTGTCTACAGTTTCCGCGCCACATTGGAAGAGTAGTATGAAGACCCAAAGTTCAGTCGAGGCCGGGCTCGAACGCCTCACCCGCCAATTCGGCGCCCCCGGACGCATCTCCTTCGCGGCAGGCCCCAACGACCTTCCAATCGTCCGGCTCGCCAGCCCCTTCGGCTCCGCCGAATTCACCCTCTACGGCGCGCAACTCCTCACCTGGCGCCCTATCGGCCACGCCCCCGTACTCTACCTCAGCCCAAAAGCTGTCTACCAACCGGGGCAACCCATACGAGGCGGCATCCCCATTTGCTTCCCATGGTTCGGGGCCAAAGGTTCCTACCCGCGACACGGCTTCGCACGCACCTGCGAATGGCGCCTCAAGCGCACCTCCTACGACAAAGAGTTCACCCAGATCGAAGCCGAACTTCTCTATAGCCAAGAGACCCTCCGCCTATTCCCCCACCATTTCCAAGCCCGCCTCGAAGTCACCCTCGGACGCAAACTCTTCCTCGAATTCACCGTACTCAACCTCGACGAGCACCCCTTCGACTACACCGAAGCCCTCCACCCCTACCTCGCCCTCGCCGACACCACACAGGCCACCATCACCCCCCTCGACATCCACCCCGGAAACGCCCCCATCGACCGCAACATCCCACTCAGCCCCGATGGACTCCTCTGCGAACTCCACGACCCCACACTCAAACGAGACATCCTCATCGAAGCCGACGACTGCGACTCCGTCCAAATCTGGAACCCAGCCGCCCCGCTCCCAGATATCCCCCCCGACGCCCACCGACGCTTCCTCTGCGTCGAACCCGCCAACACCCTCGCCCCCGTCCACCTCAATCCAGGCGAACAACACACCCTCACCCTCCGACTCCAACCCAGACTCGCCTAAGCCCGCACACCTCCCCCCCGCACAAAACCATCAAACATTCCCATCCCCAACCGCCCGCAACCC
>JAXFQS010000125.1:0-7931 GCA_034178815.1 Kiritimatiellia bacterium
CATTCATTCCCCGCTGTCCATTCCGTATGTGGACAGGATGGCAGTGTCCGGGATGCGGGACGCTGCGTGGACTCCATGCACTACTGCATCTGCGCTTGGCTGAAGCGTGGCAGTTGAACCCGTTTATGGTTGTATCTCTACCGCTTCTCGCCGTGCTGTCAGTTTCCCGGAGGGTGCGAAGAAGTCAACCAGTTTTGCTGGGGGCTTTGTTGTTGGTTTGCCTGTGGTGGGGCGTTCGCAATCTCTTCGTGTGACGGAGGCGTGAACCTCTCCTGGTGATGCGTCGCGTTCGGTGGGTACTAGTGTTTCGGGATGGTGGGTGTCTACCCTTTAGAGCGATACTTGTCCACCTCAAGATGATTATGGTTGACATCAACGGATCGCTTTGGTAATATAAGCGCTTCCCGAGCGGCTGGTTCCGACCTAGCCGGGGAATGAATTGGAGGTGATAGAGAATGATTCAGATCAAGTTGAAAAAAGGCGAGTCCGTCGAGCGCGCGCTCAAGCGTCTGAAGAAGGTCATGGACCGCGAGGGCATCGTCAAGCACCTCCGCAATACTCGTTATTACGAGAAACCTTGCGAGAAGGCGCGCAAGAAATCGGCCCGTGCCCGTGCCCGCGCCCGTTCGCGTCGCAATATGGACACATCCGTCGCGTTCTAATTGCGCCGTCTGCGCAGGGAGTATGCGCCAGAGACCGTCACCCGTCGGGGTGGCGGTCTTTTGTTTTGACATTCCCCTTCGAATCGGGTATAGTTCTATTTTCAACGGACAAGGTTTTTCCATGGACAAAAACTATTTCAAGCGTTATCCCGATGCCGATGGCTTCTTCGGCCCCTACGGTGGTTGTTATGTACCCGATGTGCTCAAGCGCGAGATGCAGAAGATCAAGGAGGCGTACTACCAAATCAGCAAGTCTCACGACTTCATCTCGGAGCTTCGTTCGATTCGCAAGCACTTTCAGGGGCGACCTACGCCGGTCTACTATTGCAACAACCTTTCGCGCAAGACGGGGGGGCGCATCTACCTCAAGCGCGAAGACCTCAACCACTCGGGCGCGCACAAACTCAACCATTGCATGGGCGAGGTCCTGCTCGCCAAGTTTATGGGAAAGAAGCGCGTCATCGCCGAGACCGGGGCCGGACAGCATGGTGTCGCCCTTGCGACGGCTGCGGCTTATTTCGGGCTCGAATGTGAAATCCACATGGGTGAGGTTGATATTCAGAAGGAGCATCCCAATGTCGTTCGGATGAAGCTTCTTGGCGCCAAGGTCGTTCCCGTCGGCTTTGGCCTCAAAACCCTAAAGGAGGCGGTCGATTCCGCCTTCGAGGCGTACCTCAAAGACCCCGAAAATACGCTCTACTGCATCGGCAGTGTCTTGGGCCCTGACCCATTCCCGCTTATGGTGCGTGACTTCCAGCATGTGGTTGGAATCGAGGCTCGCGAGCAGTTTCTTGAGATGACGGGCGAACTGCCAGACGCTGTCGCGGCGTGCGTCGGAGGCGGCAGCAATGCTATGGGCATCTTCGCCGGATTTGTTGAAGACGATGCGGTTGCGCTCTATGGTGTCGAGCCCCTCGGGCGCGGCACGAAACTGGGCGAGCATGCCGCTTCGTTGACCTACGGCAAGCCCGGCATTCTCCACGGCTTCAACAGTTATCTGCTCCAGAATCCAGACGGTTCTCCGGCTCCGGTCTATTCTATCGCCAGTGGTCTGGACTATCCGGGATCGGGCCCCGAACATTGCATGCTCAAGGATATGGGTCGTGTGCACTATGTCACCGCCGGCGACCGCGACTGCCTGCATGCGTTCTATCTGCTCAGCCGCGAGGAAGGCATTATCCCTGCGCTGGAGAGTTCCCACGCCGTCGCCTATGCCCTTGAGTACGCCAAGGCCAATCCACACAAATCCATCCTCGTGAACCTTTCTGGGCGCGGAGACAAGGATATCGACTTTATCGTCGACCACTATGGCTTCGGCGAGGAGTATCTCTAGGCGCGATGCGGGGTATGGAGAAGACTCTTCCCGAACCATTTGGGCTCTATCTCGTCGTCACGAATCCGCTAACGAGTTATGAGCGATGCTGCGAAGCGGCGGTTGCCGCGGGCATCAAGTTCGTGCAACTTCGCCTGAAACACGCGCCGCGCGAGACTGTGCTTGAGCATGCCAGAAACTTTCGTTCGATTACGAGTGGTTCGCAGACACGCTTCATCCTCAATGATAACCCCGAGTGGGCCATCGAGGTAGGGGCCGATGGAGTTCATTTGGGGCAATCTGACGGCAATTTGGCTGAGGCCCGACGGGCTTGCCCGCAACTCAAGGTATTCGGTCTTTCGACCCATTCGCCGGCCCAGGCCCAAGCCGCGGCACGCGTTGCTCCCGATTATATTGGCGTGGGCCCGGTCTTTGCCACTCCGACCAAAGAGATTCCCGACCCGACGCTAGGCATCTCGCGAATGGCCGAGATGGTTTCCGCCGCCCCCTGTCCGGCCGTCGCAATCGGTGGAATCGACCATCAGAACCTGAGGAGCGTCCTCGAAGCCGGGGCGCGAAACTTTGCGGTAGTCCGGGATGTCTGTCTCTCGACCGATCCTTTGTCCGCAATTAGCCGCTTGCAAGATATATGGCACGAGGTCGAGTCCCATAGGAACTGAGTCGTGGATAAGCGTTTCCTCGATGCACGGAAGTATTTGGAAGATTGCTGGCGATTGGCTCATTGGATTTGTTGCACGGACTCCTGGCGGCCCGAAGTCGTGCTGGGACTGTGGAGAGGCGGTGCTCCGGCGGCCTTGGCGGTGCATGAATACCTTGTGGCGGCTGGTTTCCCGTGCCGTAGCGCGGTCATCAAATGTTCCTCCTACACGGCTATCGGCGAGCACCAGGCGACGGTGCGATTTGAAGGAGTCGAAGGCTTCCTTGCGACCGTAAAGTCGGGGGCTCGGGTTTTGATTGTCGACGATGTATTCGACTCCGGATGGACTTGTCAGGCTGCCATTCGTCTGCTTCGATCGCATAGGGCCGAGCCTCGAACCGCCACGGTCTATTGGAAACCTGGCGCCAACCAGACTGCCATTCATCCTGACTATTTTGCCGCAAAAACGGACGAGTGGCTTGTCTTTCCCCACGAACTGGCGGGGCTTTCCGCTGAGGAACTTTCCAGAAAGGATCCGTCCTTGGCTGCGCTTTTGGAAGCCGATCGGCGGCAGTGACAGATTGGGAGATGGGGGATGATGCCTGTGCGGACGCAACTTGCTGCTGAGCTTTGGGGTAAATTAGTCGAGAGTCGATTGGCTATCAGATAATGGGGACGCTCCATTCCTCATTGCTGGCAGGCAAAATGTGAGCAGCCCGTCAAATTTCGGCGCTTGTTTCGTATGCCATTCGTGATGAGGAGAGAAAACGATTCAGACCGTTGGGCTCATTGGTTCATCATAACGGATATTTAACCGTGAAGCGCTCCCGTTGGTGTCCTTTCCTGTTCCCACTTTTCGTTTTTGGCTGGGGCTTCAATTCCTAGGATGTAGGCGTGAGCGTTCCCCCGCGATACTTCATCATTCTCCTCAGCCGGGAGTGCTTGGATGTTCACTTGTGAAGCGACAGAGACAAGCATTAAGGATATGAGGAGCGTCTGTCAAAACTAAAAATCTTAGACGCTTGGTGATTGGTCTGTGAAGGCAAGTGGCAAGAGGCCGTTCTCTGGTGTTGAGAACGCAAAACGCTACTGGTGAAGGGAATCAATTCTTCATCAGGACTGAGATTTTGGGCCAAGATTGGAGCATGCGGGTGGATGTTATTCGCGGCTGAGGGTGCACGGTTCACCGAATGCCGCATTTCCGCCGGTTGGGCGAATATTCTAGAGGAGGATACGGTTGTTTTTCACGGGAGATTGGAAACGGCGTTCTATGGCTTGATTCTGAGATGTGGGATCCCCGCTATGTTTGGCGTCCGTGGAGGTGAATGTTTAGGGTAGACAGGAATCTGGGATGTGTGGTATACTAAATCAGGCCGAGCGGGGCATGGTGCGGCCGCTCGCCACCGAGGATGCTTTATATGACCACTAGACGATCCAACTTCCGTTGGATGATTTGCTCGCTACTCTTCTTCGCCACGACGGTGAACTATCTTGATCGTCAGGTGCTCTCCCTGACTTGGAAGGACTTTATTGCCCCTGAGTTCCATTGGACCGATGCCGATTATGGAATCATAGCAGGATATTTCTCGCTGATTTATGCGGTCTGCAACCTCTTCGCCGGCAAGTTCATCGACTGGCTGGGCACCAAGAAGGGGTATCTTTGGGCGATTTTCATCTGGTCTCTGGCGGCTTGCCTTCACGCGGCGTGTGGATGGGCAACAGTGCATTTGGTAGACGGCATCGACTCAGTTGCCATGCTACCGACCCTCAAGGCGGGTAGTGCGGTCGCCTTGTCGGTGGCGTCCGTGTCCGTTTGGCTTTTCTTTGGATGTCGCTGCGCGTTGGCATTGGGTGAAGCGGGGAACTTCCCGGCTGCCATCAAGGCCACTTGCGAGTATTTTCCCAAGCGGGATCGCTCCTTTGCAACATCCCTTTTCAATGCTGGCTCTTCGGTCGGCGCAATGGCAGCCCCGGCGTTGATCCCACCCATTGCTGCCAAGTGGGGCTGGGAAAGCGCATTTGTTTTGATTGGCGCGTTGGGCTTCGTGTGGATGGGGTTCTGGCAGTTTCTTTATGACAAGCCCTCGCGCAATTCAAGGGTGAACCAGGCGGAATTGGACTACATATCTTCCGATGCCGAGCCTATCGAACAGCCTTCCGCATCGAATGAACAGCCGGCAGGGTCGATTGGTGTCCTTCGCGCATTTACCTATCGACACACTTGGTCGCTGATATTGGGTCATCTTTTCACCGATGGTGTTTGGTGGTTCTTTCTTTTCTGGACGCCAGCCTATTTGAAGGATCAGTTCGGCTACACTTCGGATTCGGGCATGAGTATGAGGCTCTTGACGGCGCTTTACGCCATCGTCACATTCGGCTCGATTTGGCTCTGCAAACTACCTGCCGCGCTGACCGATCGCCGCCGACTCAACCCCTATGAAGCCCGCCTGTGGTCGATGCTGTTCTTTGCGTTTATCCCCAGTCTAGCCATTTTTGCGCAGCCGTTGGGGGCAATCAGCGCCTGGTTCCCCGCCATATTCATTGGATTGGCCTGCGCGGGGCACCAAGCCTGGAGCGCGAATATCCATATGGTGGCTGGCGACCTATTCCCGAAGTCCACGGTTGCCACGGTCGCCGGTATCGCCCAATTCGCCGCCGGGGCAAGCAGTTTCCTGCTTAACATCCTGGCATCTAGGCTTTTTGTGAAGGCTGAGGCGATGGGTACCGGGTTCGCCTGCTTCGGCACAACGGGGAAGCCGGCTGCGTATATGTTGGTCTTTTGCTATTGCGGAATCGCCTATTTGCTTGGGTGGATTTGCATGAAGGGGCTTGTCCCCCGTTATCGCCCGGTGAAACTATAAGGAGTTCGACCGTGTCCCCGAAACCATTCATTCACGAAGATTTTCTGTTGGATACCCTCTCGGCTCGCAAGCTCTACCACGAGTATGCTGAGCCGCAACCCATTATTGACTACCATTGCCACTTGCCGCCGTCTGAAATCGCCTCGGATAAGCGTTGGAACAACATCGTTGAGGTCTGGCTTGGTGGCGACCATTACAAGTGGCGGCAATTGCGGTGGAATGGTTTTCCGGAGGCGCTTTGTTCGGGGCTGGTGGGGGAGGCGACGGCTTTCGAGCGCTTTATGGCTTATGCCGAAGCGCTGGAACGGCTGGCGGGAAATCCTCTTTTCGACTGGTCGCAATTGGAATTGGCTCGCTGTTTCGGCGTGACCGATCGGTTGTGCCGGAAGACGGCGGCGGGAATCTTCGAGCGGTGCAATGAGGTGCTGGCGTCGGATCCTGCTTTATCGGCACGCGGGCTGATGAAACGTTTCAATGTCCGGGTGGTCTGCACGACCGACGATCCGACCGATTCTCTGGAGCATCATCTTGCGATTGGTGCGCATCCGTTTGGGGTGCAGATTCGTCCGACTTGGCGCAGCGACAAGGCATCGAAGATTGACGAACCTGCTCTGTGGAACCACTGGGTCGATGCTTTGGGGGCGGCGGCGGATGTGGATATTTCTTCCTATCCGGACTTTCGCCGCGCCTTGGCAATTCGGCACGAATTTTTCGCATCGGCGGGGTGCGTGCTGTCGGATTATGGCATTGGCGAGGTGCCATCGGCTGAGGCTGACGAGGGGAAACTGGAACGCATTTTTGCCGCAGCGCGTTCAGGTCGACAGGTCTCGCCGCTTGATGCGGAGAAGTTCCGTACGGCTTGGCTGATGGAGGGGCTTCGCGCCGATGCGGCGGCCGGGTGGACGGCTCAGATTCACTGCAACTGCCAGCGCAATCTCAACTCCCGAATGTTTCGCGAGTTGGGGCCGGATACGGGTTTCGACGCGATCGGGGATTGGTCTGTTGGAACTGCGTTGGCTCGGCTCTTCGATGCGCTTGAACGGGAAGGCTCACTGCCCCGGTGCGTGGTCTATTCGCTCAATCCGAAGGACAACGAGTTGTTGGCATCGGTGCTGGGATCGTTTCAAAGCGCTCCCGACCGCGGGAAACTCCAGTTGGGGGCGGCGTGGTGGTTTCTCGACCAGAAACACGGGATGCTGCGACATATCGAGACGCTTGAGTCGCTGGGTTCGTTAGGCACATTTGTCGGTATGCTGACGGACTCGCGCAGTTTCTTGAGTTATACGCGCCACGAGTATTTCCGGCGTCTACTTTGCCGCAAACTCGGACGCAACATCGAATCTGGCGAACTCCCCGCCGACTTCGAATGGATTGGTGGAATGGTTGCCGACATTTCGTTCGGCAACGCCAATCGCTACTTCGGGTTCAACGCCTAATCCCTCCCCCGAATCAGTCTTGCCTAGTTGGGGACGCGCGTGCGTTTTCCCAGGTTTTTCTGTGCCTATTGGGAATAGGATGGCGCGGATTGTCGGTGGGGTAAATCGTAGATAGCCGTGCGAGGGAAAGGTGCCAAACGATTGCCAATACGGATAGGCATCTGTTCGGGATGGAGGTTGGAACGAAAGCCCCGGGATCCTGCCAAGGAATGAATTCTTGGTGCAGGCGCAATTGGAGACTTGACTTGTTTGGGCTTTTGGGGCGTAGACTGGCATTATGACTTGATTGTATCGATAGATTCAAATCAAAAGGAATACGAATATGAAGTGTTGTGTTGCAGCTACCTTCGCCCTCGTCGCCGCCGCGCTTGCGGCACAGACGAACTTTACCGTCTCCGCATCCGGTGATGCCGACTTTGCGACGCTCGATGAGGCCATCGTCGCCGCCAATGTCTGGGCCAAGGCCCAGAGTTGGAAGCAGATTGTCACCGTCAAGGTGCCTCCGGGGACTTATGCAATTTCCTCCAACCTTCAACTTCAGGGAATGGTGGTCTTGCAGGGGCCGAGCGCGGACAGACTGTCCTCACGGGCGTTCCCGAGTACACCAACACCACGGCATTCCTCTCGATTCAGCATAACAAGAACATTGTGCGCGACTTGACTATCTCCAATGTCGTGATGCAGGGGGGCGCACCCTTGCGCGTTGAGAGCTCGGCGAGAGTCGAGAATGTGGCGATTCTAGACTGCGTCCAATGGAATGCAAGCTACGCCGCCGGCGGAATCTACTGTTATAGCGGCATCATCAGCAATGTTCTCTTTAGGGGGTGTCGCAACACCGAACGCGGTTCGAGCGCGGCTTATGCCTTGCGGCTTCAGGCCGGCGTCGCAACCCATTGCGAAGTGACCGGGTGCTCGGGTGGCGGCTCTCAGAATGCCAACGAAGGTGCCGCCCCCGTGCTCGTCACCGGAGGCATATTGCGCAATAGACGCATCCACGGCAAT
>JAXFQS010000147.1:0-10746 GCA_034178815.1 Kiritimatiellia bacterium
CCGACGGCAAGATTGACTTCTCTGGAGATGATTCCGCCCTCGAAGCGGCTATTGCTACGCCAACCCCACAGCGCATATTCCAGGTGCGTGAGGCCCTTGCCAGAGGTTGGAGTGTGGCTCGCATCAACCAACTCACGCAAATCGACCCCTGGTTCCTAGAACAGATGCGGCAACTCGTCAAACAGGCCGAAGCCATTGCGTCCTGCGGTAGCCTAGAAGCCTTCGCCCGAAATCCGGAGCAACTCGCCTGCGCCAAGGCAAAAGGCTTTTCAGACCGCCAGATTGCCTACTTACTGCATACGGACGAGGAGGCTGTGCGCCAACTCCGCTACGGGAAAGGAATCGAACCAGTCTATGGATTGGTTGATACTTGTGCGGCGGAGTTCAAAGCCTTCACCCCCTACTTCTATTCTCGCTGGGGTGCTTGCGATGAAAGTTCCACGTTGCCGGAAACCAAATCCAAGGGGAAGGTGATGATTCTCGGTGGGGGACCAAACCGCATTGGACAGGGAATCGAGTTCGACTACTGTTGCGTCCATGCCTGTTATGCGTTGCACGAGGCCGGGTATGAGACGATTATGGTCAATTCTAACCCGGAGACGGTCTCTACGGACTATGACACTTCGGATCGTCTCTATTTCGAGCCGCTGACGCTTGAGGATGTCTTGACCATTTATCGGCGCGAACAATGCCAGGGGATGATTGTGCAGTTTGGGGGGCAGACGCCGCTGAATTTGGCTATGTCGCTCAAGCGCAATGGGGTGCGAATTCTGGGTACTTCTCCCGAATCGATTGAACAGGCGGAGGATCGGGAGTTTTTCAAGGAGTTGGCTGAGCGGGTTGGTGTCCGGCAGCCGGCAAACGGTACGGCGATGACCTATGACGAGGCTTTGGAGGTGGCGCATCGGATTGGTTTCCCGGTATTGGTTCGGCCCTCTTTTGTGCTTGGGGGGCGTGCTATGGCCATTGCTTACGATGAGGCGAGTTTCGAGCCGTTTGCTAGGGAGGCGTTTGCGGCTTCTGAGGGACATCCGGTTCTGATTGACAAGTTCCTGTCGAACGCCATCGAGGTTGATGTGGATTGTATTTCAGACGGGGAGATTCAGTTGCTTGGTGCCATTATGGAGCATGTCGAGAAGGCTGGAATCCATTCTGGGGATTCGGCCTGCATGATTCCGCCCAATAGTCTCTCCGAGGGTATTTGCGAGCAAATTCGGCAGTATACATACGCTTTGGCGCGGGAGCTCCATGTGGTTGGGCTGATGAATGTTCAGTACGCGGTCCAGGATGGCGTGGTGTATATTATCGAGGTGAATCCTCGGGCTTCGCGCACGATTCCTTTTGTCTCGAAGGTGACTGGGATTCCTTTTGCGAAGGTGGCGGCGCGGGTTATGGCCGGCGAGAAACTGCGGGAGATTGGGTTGGTTCGCGAGCCTGTTTTGCCGTATCACGCGGTGAAGGAGGCTGTGATTCCGTTTCATAGGTTTCCGGGGTGCGATGTCTTGCTTACTCCCGAGATGCACTCGACCGGCGAGGTGATGGGGATTGACCTTGATTTGGGGATGGCTTATGTCAAGAGTCAGCTCGGGGCGGGCAATACGATTCCCGAGTCGGGCTCTATTTTCCTGAGTGCGGCCACTGAGAAGGATGGGGTTGTGGCGTGCGCGAAAGAGTTGGCGGCGATGGGCTTCAAACTCTACGCGACGAGGGGTACGGCGACGGCTTTGTGGAATGCCGGTTTGAGTCCGGGCGCTGTCTACCGAATCGAGAGCGGGCGTCCGAACATCTTGGATTTGATGGCCCAGCACGCGGTTCAGTGGATTGTCAACCTGCCGTCCGGTTCGTCGGCGCACCGCGATGAAATCCGTATGCGTACGGAGGCGGTGCGCAGGGGCATTCCGATGACGACGACGCTCCGAGGTCTGCAGGCGGCGGTTGATGGGCTCAAGACGCTCCGGTTGATGAAGTCGCCCGAAGTCCTCTCCCTACAAGAGTTCCACAAGCATATTCGCAACGCCTGCCGTTTGCGTGCCGCCCGCTAGGAGATTGATATGAAGCAGAAACCTTTTATCGCATTCGCGGACGGCACGGTTCTTGAGGCCAGAAGTTTTGGCGCGGATACCAATGTCTTGGGGGAAGTCATATTTAACACCGGGATGACGGGGTACCAAGAAATTCTGACCGATCCTTCCTATAAAGGCCAGATTGTCACACTAACCTATCCCGAAATCGGCAACACCGGATTCAACCCCGAGGATTACGAGTCGGCAGCGATTCAGGCAAACGGACTGCTGGTTCACCACTACAATCCCCCGTCGAACTACCGCTCGCGTCAATCCCTCGCCGAAGCGCTCATCGCCGCCGGCATCCCGGCGCTTGAAGCCATCGACACGCGCGCGCTGACCCTGCGCCTAAGGGAAAACGGCTCACAGAAGGCCTTCCTCTGTGCGACCGGCACCATTCCTCACGAAGAAGCCGTCGCCCGCGCTCGCGCCTGGGAAGGGCTGGATGGACAGGACTACGCGTCCCGCGTGACCACTGACCGCCCCTACGATGTCGATACCCATCCCCTCGCTTGCGAGAACGAGTGGACTCGGCCGCCGTTGGCTGAGCCCCCCGTTTCAATCGTCTGCTACGACTTCGGCGTGAAGTACAACATCCTCCGTGAACTGAAACGGGCCGGCTTCTCCGTGCGCGTAGTCCCCGCCCGAACCCCTGCCGAAGAGGTTCTGCAACTGAATCCCCAGGGCGTCTTCCTATCCAACGGCCCGGCAGACCCCGCCGCCGTCACCTACGCGATTGACAACATCAAGCGGCTTTTGGGAAAGGTGCCCATCTTTGGCATCTGTCTCGGGCACCAGTTGCTCGGTACGGCACTCGGCGGACGGACCATTCGCCTCAAGTTCGGCCACCACGGCTGCAACCACCCCGTTATCGACCTCGCGACCAAGGCCGTTGCCATTACCTCCCAGAACCACAACTTCTGTCTCGACGCCGAATCCCTCGACCCCAAGACAGTCGAAGTGACCCATCTGAACCTCAATGACCAGACTATCGAAGGCATCCGAGCCCTCCATCTGCCCGCCTTTTCCGTGCAATACCATCCCGAAGCCGCCCCCGGTCCGCACGACGCCAACTACCTCTTCGCCGAGTTCAGGAAGCTCATCGGGAAACAAAGGAAAAACTGAGTCGGATGGGCACCATTCCCCTCCATTTGGCTCCGATGGCGAGCGTCACAAATCCGCCTATGCGCGTCGTTTCGAGGCGTTGCGGCGCAGCGCGGTGCTACACCGAAATGGTCAATGCCCGTGCCATCGCCCGCCGCATTCCCAATGCCCTCGGTCTCTTGGCGTGCTTGCCGGAAGAGGATGGAACGCCAATCGTCGCACATCTCTATGGCGCAGACGAGAACGACCTCGCTGAAGCGGCAACCTATGTCACCGATACAGGACGCTTCTGTGCCATCGACTTGAACGCCGGATGCCCCTCTCCGACGATTACTCGTCTGGGCGCAGGTTCGGCCCTGATCCGCACGCCAGAACGCATCGCAAAGTTAATCGAAGCCATACGATCACGCACTCATCTGCCCGTCACCCTCAAGACAAGACTCGGACCAAACCCGCGGGATATTCGCATCTTCGAGATTGTCCGGTTGGCTGAAAACGCCGGCGTCTCAGCAATCGCCGTGCATGCCAGATTCACTTCGGAGGGACACTCAGGAGCCCCCTATTACGACCTCCTGCGCGAAACGAAATCCATCGCTCGTGTGCCGATTTGGGGAAACGGAAATGGCAGAGACCAAGCCGGAATCGAAGCCTTGAAAGCGTGTGGCGTGGATGCCGTATTGGTCGCACGCGGCGCCATTGGAAACCCCTGGATCTTTAGTGACTGCCGCAGACCATCAGGGGCGGAAGTGCTGGAAATGCTCAGGTTTCACCTAGAACTGGAGTATCGCTATCGTGCACTCCTCGTCCAAAAGGGATTTCTAGCCTCAGAAGGCTCCGAATCCCAAGCGGCTGTAGCCGCCTTCCGTAGCCACTTGTTCCGCTATTTAAGTGGTCGCCCAGGTGCGAATAACCTCAGAGCAGGGCTATCAGGCTATCGCACGGTCGAAGATATTATGAGGGCGGTGGAGCCTGTTCTTCAGGACTGATGGTTGCCGCAAAGAGTGGCCCGCTTTTCCAAGAAAAACACCGCGCAAAAGGCTCCTGTCAGGGCAGTCGCAACCAATGCGACCGCCATACCATTGACAGGCAATCCAGCCAGCGCGGCTTCAAGTCCGTCGGGCAGTCTTGAGGAGAACGGAACTGCAGGCAAAAGCAGCAATGGGGCCCAGACCGGGAGACGAAGGGCAACGGTGGCAAAGAGCGCTTCCGCCGTCCCAATAGCCAAGTGCAGGGCCAACAGAGGGAGTAGTACATCTGTCCGTCCTGCAAGGGCAAGGAGTAGACCGCAAGATACCGCTGCGGCCAGGACGGATGCAAGTCCCGCTATGGCTCGCGGCTTGATGAGACCACCAACCAGTGGCGCGACAATGGCGATGTTGAGGATATTCGCTCCCAAGGTGTCTATTCCTCCATCTCCCAGAATCGCTTGCACAACAAGGACTCCTGCTGTCGTAATCATCGCAAAGGGGATTCCCAAGAGCCGTGCCGCAAAGGCTGCACCAAGGATATGGCCAGAAATGCCGGGGACGATTGGGAAGTTGACCGCCTGTAATACCAAGAGGGATGCCGCAACGGTGAGGATTCGTTGGTATGTCGGTTTCTCAATCTGCCGTTTGGCATAGAGGAGGGCTCCGCCAAGTGCGGCGGTGGCGAGTGTCCAGGTGATTGGGCAGAGGGTTGGATTGAGGGTTTCGCTGGGCAGGTGCATGGTGGGCCTTTCTTTTGAAACGGGTTAGGGATGAAGACGCAGGTGGGCGAAGTGGGCGGCAATGCGGTCGTATGTCGGCAGGGGAATATGGTGGGCGTGTCCGAGATCGACGAGATCGAAGAGGAGACTTTGTATTTCGGACTGGTGCCCGGCGGCAAGGTCTTTCTGCATCGAGGCGGTGGAGGCGGGGTCGAGGGAGTCAATAATGGAGAGGTTATAGTTGACGGGATCGGTGGATGTGGTTATCCCGCAGGCTTGGGCGATGGCGGCTGATTCGCGGCTCAGACCGATGAAGGTTTGGCGCGGTATGGAGTCTTTGCGCTGAATGGGGCCCATAGGAATGTTGTGATAGGCTCCTGTGCAGGCCATGGCGGAGATGAAGGCCCACTTGACGAAGGTGTCGCGGTTGATGTCGGTGGAAATCTCGGGGGTGATGTGGGCGTCTTGAAGGGCTTTCGACAGGCTGAGGAGGTGTTGCTCGGGGACGGGCTGTTCGGTTCGAACTCCGTAGACGAGGCGGAAGATGCGCCCCATCTGGGTTATTTCGCCTGGGGCGGAGCGGAAGGCGACGATGTAGATGCATCCGTCCAACACTTGCGCGTGGGGGAGGAGTTGGGCGAGGCGGTGTCCGTGGCCATAACCGTTGAGAATGGGAATGACCAAGGTGTCGGGGGTGATGGCTTTGGCTAGTTGGGGGGCAATATCGTCGATGGAGTAACTTTTGACGCAGAGGAAGATGACATCGGCGGGTGTAGTGCAGGTCTCGGCGGTCGTTGCTTTGACCGGGATGGTGTGGTTGCCTAGGAGGTCGGATTTGAGGCGGAGACCATCGCGTTGAAGGGCGCGCAGGTGTTCGCCGCGGGCTAGGAATGTGACATCGTGGCCGCGCAGGGCGAGGAAGGCGCCGATGGCTCCTCCGACGCCGCCGGTACCGGCAATCAGGTATCGGACTTTATTTGGGGTGGGGGAGGGGCTGGTCATTGAACGCTACGGCCGAGTTCGTAGGCTTGGCGGGGGAAATCGGTCTTCAAAACTTCGCCCTTGCCGTAGACTCCTGTGGCGGCGACATAACCTGCTTCGACGGAACCATCGTAGCAGGCGAGGAAGCCGCGCAGGGCTCCGAGGGTTCCGGCGAACATCTCTGGGTCGGTGTCGGCCATGGCCAGCAGGTAGTAGAAGGTCTTGTTCTGCATCTTGCGGTAGATTGCCACGGATCGGTCGAAGAGGGCTTTGAGCTGGGCGGAGAGGGAGTAGAAGTAGACGGGGGTGGCCAGCACGATGACATCGGCGCGGAGCATTTTGTCGAGAATGGCGGCGACATCGTCTTTCTGGTGGTTGGCTTGACGGTCGAAGTCGGTGGTGAAGAATCCAATCCGCTTCTCTGCGAGGCTGACTTTTTCGACGGTGTGGCCAGTCTCTGACGCGCCCCGCATAAACTCGTCGCAGAGCAAATCAGTGTTCCCTTGGCGGCGCGGGGAGCCGGATAGAATCAAAATTTGTCTTCCCATACAAGACCTCCGTTTCCAATGCTCTCGGCGCGGAACCCCCGTGCCATCGCATCGCCCAAGAGTATAACACGAAGCGTGCGTGGGTTCAAGCGCAACTTGTCGCATGCCGCGCCAAGGCTTCTCTCCGGAGGTAGCAACGATGCGCCCTCTGTCCTACGCAGGAGCGGATGGCGGAGGTTGGTACCTCTGGAAGAGGGAAGTGCCTACCAACTGCTCTTTAAGGTTGCAAAGAGTCGCCCCATGCGCTATACTATCACCATCGCAACCGCATAATCCCCTTGCCCAGACTATGAACACGACCGAACCTCTCCGCTACCGCCGAATCCTGCTGAAACTCTCGGGCGAGGTGCTGGGCAACCCTAAGGCCGGCGAGAGCATCGATGCAACGGTCGTGGACGCCATCGCAGATCGCGTCGCCGAAGTCGTCCGGTTGGGTGTCCAGGTCGGAATCGTGCTCGGCGGCGGCAACATCTTCCGCGGACTCAGCGGCGCGCAGAAAGGCGTCAACCGCACCTCGGGCGACTATATGGGTATGCTCGCGACAATCATCAACGGGCTCGCCATGCAGAACGCCTTGGAGAAAAAAGGTGTCGACACCCGCCTCCAGACCTCCATAGAAATGCCCCAAGTCGCCGAGCCCTTCATCCAGCGAAAGGCAGTCCGCCACCTCGAAAAAGGCCGTGTGGTTATTTTCGCCGGAGGTACCGGGAATCCCTACTTCAGCACCGACACCGCCGCCGCCCTGCGCGCCAGCGAAATCTCCGCCGATGTCCTGCTCAAAGCGACTAAAGTCGATGGTATCTACACCGCCGACCCCAAGACCCATCCTGACGCCCGCCGCTATGACCGCCTCTCCTACCAGGAAGCCCTCGCCAAGCGCCTCAAGGTCATGGATTCCGCCGCCTTCGCCTTGTGCATGGACAACAACATCCCAATCATCGTTTTCGACTTTTTCGACGCAACCGCCCTCGCCGCCATCGTCAAGGGCAAGGCTCTCGGAACCCAAGTCGCCGAATAGCAACCCATCAACCAAGGACACACCCCTATGCAGACCGCTCAGGAAGTCATCAAAGACGCAACCGCCAAAATGGATGGCGCCCTCAAGATGTTGAAAGACAAGTTCTCCGGACTCCGCACAGGCAAGGCATCCCCCTCGCTCGTCGAAAATGTCCAGGTCACCTATTATGGCACCCCGACCCGCCTGCGCGACATGGCCAACATCTCCACCCCGGAGCCCCGCTCGATCGCCATCTCCCCCTACGACCATAGCGCACTTGCCGATATCGAAAAGGCCATCCTTGCCGCCAACTTGGGCGTAACCCCCCGCAATGACGGTCGAGTCGTGCGCATCACCATCCCCGAATTGACCGAAGAACGCCGCAAAGAGATTGTCAAAGTCGCCAAGCGCGCGGCAGAAGATGCTCGGGTCGCCATCCGCAATGTCCGCCGCGATGCCAACGAACTTATGAAGACCCTTCAGAAGGGCGGCTCCATCTCCGAGGATGACCGCGACCATGGCCTCGCCGATGTTCAGAAACTTACCGATGCGCAAATCGCAAAGGTCGACGCAGACCTAAAGTCCAAAGAGGCAGAAATCATGGCCGTCTAGCCATCCATTCGCATTCAGGAGACCACGCAATGGATATTCCAGGAGTCAATCCGGCACCAGGAGACCTGCCCCCGAAGGTCACCCCAGTGCCCCCGCCTGCGGCAAAGCCAACTCCCTTGTCTGCCACAGTTCGCCTCAAGCCCATTACACCTCCAGGCGTCAAGGCCGTTGCGCCTCCACCGAGTGCTTCGGCTGCACCAGCGCCCGCCGAGCCTGCAGTTCCTTCGCCCACACCTCCGGCAACCATTCGACTCAAGCCCGTCGTACCGGGCGTCAATGTGGCTAAGCGGACCACCTCCCGAGTCCAACTTCCCCCTGCGGCTCCAGTATCCGTTGCTCCAGTCCCCAATACATCCGTGACACCAGTCTCCGCGGATCAGGCACAGACTCTGGGTGCGAAGTCAAAAACGGCCCCGTTGGCGGCAGCAAAAACCAAGACCTCCCGCATATCTCTCGATGGCGTTATTGCCTCTTCGCCTGCCCCATTGGCGACACCGGAGACTTCCTCTGCCAATGTTCCCGAGCAGAAAACCATACGCCTCAAACGCCCCACAGTCAAGGCCGTAGCCTCCGCGCCAGCGCCCAATCCGACGGACAAACCCGCAGTTTCCGTTACCCCGTCTGATGCTGAGGTGACCCAGAAAAAGACCATAAAGGTCAAGCGCCCGGGATTGACGCTCAAGCATCCGGGAAAACCTGCGCATCCGGCGCCAACCGTGGCAAAACCTGCAGCGGGGGATGATATACCCGACATCAAGGATTTGCCTAGCGCAGACATCCCCGAATTGCCAGCTGAATCCCCGGCGGAAACCACAGTTGTGTATGGGGTCAAGCCTGTCAACAAGGTTCTGAGCGGGCTTGCCGTGTTGGCAGCTTGTGTCGCCTTGATTATCAAACTGGCTGGCATCTGCTGTGCTGGCGGGCAGTATTTCTCCGAGAGCGAGGCTACGCCCAATACCGCACACATCGCTGAAGGGGCCCCTTTGCCTTGGGCTGAACTTGGTCTGGTGCCGGACGACCGCAAGTAGACTTGGAGTTTGACCATCACAATGGGGGAGTGGTGTTCGCCAGCGAAGGGCAAGCCCACTCCCTTTTTCTATGCTCCGATTCCAACCTTTTTCTCTTCGGGTAGCCGCCTGTTTTGCTTTGGGACGGGTTGCTTTTCGCCAAATTTTGAGCGAACCGGTGGTTGTATTGCTGGTTCTATTTGCCCATATGGCTTCGCTTCTAGCGCCCCTTTTCCAGTTTCAACGCTTCGGGGAAGAAGGGCGTCTTGCACGCGAGGGGGCTCTTGCCGCAATGCTCATTGCAGGGCTTCCCTTGGCGTTTTTCGCGGTTGCCGGAACGATGGGAAGGGAGCAACGATCGGGACTGGCGGCTATGCTGTTCAGCAAGCCAGTCGACAGTTTAGACTTCTGTCTTTCCAAGGTTTTTGCCGCCGTCACTGCTGTGGTGTGGTGGGGCTGGAATCAGGGGTGCATTCTCCTGCTGTCGACCGCATCCGCGCCTCGTGAGGTTCTGGCTTCGTCGGGGGAGACGCTTTACACCATTAACCGCGTTGCCTTTTTATGCGGTTTAGCGGGAATTGTGTTGCCGCTGGTGGCGGCGGCGCTTTCCAACCGCTGGCGAGAAAAGGACTTTTGTCTGACATTCTCGCTTTTGCTTCCGCTGACTTTGACGCTTGGCATTGGGGTGGCTTATTGGGCAGGATGTCCCATTGAGTGGCGTTTAATTCCTGCCGCATTGCCGATAGTATCGCTCCTAATTGGGGCCGTCTCGTGGACGGTTTTGGTCTGTTCCTTTCTATCTGGCGGCGTGGCTCTGTGCCTCTTTTCGGTATGGTTGATAATGGCGCTTTTGTGCGGGGCGATTTTCCCGACTGCCATAACTAATTGGCTTGATTTGGTGTTGCCGGATTTATCCTTTTGCTGGCTTGCCGAGTTCCTGGCGCATGGGGGGCAAATTCCCTGTTTCTATTGGTTGTGGCCCTCAGCGACCTTGCTTGCGCAAGCTGGGCTCTATACACTTGCCGCCGTCTTGGTCTGCCGTATCAAGGAGCCGGCGACGCATTGGGGAGATGCCTGATGTCTGCACCTCTGATTACTGCGTCTGATTTGGTCAAGGTTTACCGAGACTTTTGGCGCCGCCCCATCGTCCGGGCGGTAGATGGCTTGGGTTTTGAACTCCACAAGGGGGCCTTGATGGCGATTATCGGCCCCAATGGTTCCGGTAAAAGCACGACGCTCAAGATGCTCTTGGGGCTTCTGCGTCCGGATGAAGGGAGCCTCTCCATTCTGGGCCATCCCGCCGGTTCGATCGAGGTCAAGCGCGCGATTGGTTTTCTGCCTGAACTTTCCGCATTACACTCCTTCCTGACACCCCGTCAGACGCTCGATTTCTACGGTTCTCTCTTTGGTCTCAAGCGTGCCGAACGAACCCTCCGGACGGAGCAACTGCTGGAAATGGTGCGCCTGAAGGCTGTTGCAGATCGTCCCATTTCGGGCTTTTCCAAGGGGATGGTTCGCCGCGTGGGATTGGCTCAGGCGCTGGTCAACGCGCCCTCCCTGTTGCTACTTGACGAGCCAACCTCTGGGCTCGATCCGGAGGCCTGTCGCGAGATGAAGGATTTGCTACTGGCGCTCAAAGGCGCTGGGGTCACGGTGTTAATGACTTCCCATATGCTGGGGGATGTCGAAGAGGTCTGCGACGAAGTCATGGTGATGAGCCGCGGGCGGGCAGTCGCCCGCGGCCCGG
>JAXFQS010000071.1:0-3637 GCA_034178815.1 Kiritimatiellia bacterium
CTGCTTCGGCTTTGCCGCCGGAGCCGTCGGCGCACGCCTCTCCGGACGGGCGGTGGACTGCTTCGCATCCGATGCCTGCGTACCCGTCGCGGCAGAAGGTGGCAACCCTTCCGCTCCGGCCGTTTCTACCTTCCCCGCGCCATCCTGCCTTCCTTTAGGCCAAAAACAAAGGCACAACACCCCAGCCGCCACAGCCACCAGAGCCCCCGTCGCCAACCGCTCCCGTCGCCCACGCCTGCCCAACCACGACCGTCCCATCGCGCAACCCTCCAACAAAGAAGGCTCGCCCGCTTTCCCTGCGGACGAGCCTTCAACTTCAATTCAAGTCAGACTTGCCCCTTAGGCAATCTTTACCCGACGGCGCAACGCCAACCCAGCCGCGCCCAGCACGAACAGCATCGCGCAAGCCGGCTCAGGTGCCGCACCATACGAATGCCAGTTGCTGGAATTATCCAAGAAGTTCTTCATCGACCCTGTGGCGAAGGTGATTTTTGCGGTGGACGCCCCTATCGTCTGGGTAAGGGTAGTTGCTCCCGAGAAGAGGGCGTACTGGCTCGAATCGGCCGTCACGGTGTCGCTATCAAAGAAGGCGACAAATGCCGTATAGGTGCCGGCGTCCAAAGTCTTGCCAGATACGCCAGCGCTCACTGCACCAGTGCCCGCAGCAGTAGTCGTACCCGACCCGAAGACATAGGAACTAAAGTCGGTTCCGGCATCCAAGATGGCTTGAATCTGCCCGATGTCCGTAACGCCGTTTTGTCCGATGACGAAGAGCGAGTAGGCTTTGTTGCCGTAGGCGGCGTTTCCACCCGCAACACTCCAGCCAACCGCAGCGGCTTGGGTGATGGCGGCAATGCAGAGCGCCGCAAGAATGGTAATCAGTTTTTTCATTGTCTCTTTCCTTCTATTTGAATAAGCGTGTTAGAGCGAATAGGGAGGGGTCATGGTGACGGTCAAGTCCGCGGCGCAGTTGATGACCACGCCCTGCCCCGCCGCGATGGGGTAAGACACCTTGTTGCCGACATCGTCGCCCCAGTAGTAGGTGGTGGCTTTTTGAGTGGGATCCTGAGAGGGATCCCAATAGAAGAATTCGGAGCCCTCCTTGACGGTGGGGACGCCTTCCCAGATAGAGAAGTTTTCGGTACCCCAACCGATGGAACCAGCGTCGCCATCGTCAATCTTGATGTTCTGGATATCGATGGGATGCGGGAAGGGGTTGCCCGTGAAGTTGTTGTCGGCAATCGTCGTGAAGGAGACGGGGCCGGCGGGAACATCGCCCTGCGCTTGAACCTTCAAGCCTTCAGCGCAGTTGATGACCACGCCTTGTCCTGCGTCGACGGAGAAGGATACCTTGTTGCCGACATCGTCGCCCCAGTAGTAGGTGGTGGCTTTTTGAGTGGGATCCTGAGAGGGATCCCAATAGAAGAACTCGGAGCCCTCCTTGACGGTGGGGATACCCTCCCAAATAGAGAAGTTTTCGGTACCCCAGCCGATGGTTCCCGCGTTGCCGTCATCGAGTGTAATCAGCTGGATGTCGGAGGTATTGTATCCGATGGAGAAGAAGGGGACGGTGCAGAAGTTATTGTCCGCGCCGGTGGTGGACTTGTTGTATCCAACGGTGTTGGAAGAGGTCACATCGGCGACGGCGATTCCGGCAGCGAAGAGCGCCAATGCGACGAGTGCTTGCTTCATTTGGAATTCTCCATAAGACAGATTATGCGACCAAACGCCGTATAACCATTGTTTTTGAGATCAGTTGCGGCTGGTTGTCTCCGGTGTTGCCACTCGGCAACTGTCGACACCAAGGCCATTTGTTTTCCTTTAGAACGGGGCTATGATAGCATGGGGTTTCAGGAGGTGTCAATCCTAAAAGTGCGAAGGTGGGTAAAAAAGTGTTCGAGAGGGGGTTGGACGGGGTTGGGAAGGTGCGCAGGAGGAGGCTGTTAGAGGTCGAGACGCTGGCCGAGGGAGGTGAGAATGTTTTGGATGTTGGCGCGGAGTTCGGGCTCGGCGGTGAGGCGCTGCTGGATGGTGCTGGCGGCGTGGACGATGGTGGCGTGGGTCTTGCCGAAGGCTTTGGCGATGTCTTTGAGGGAACTGTTCATCAGCCTGCGGCAGAGGAACATGGCGATTTGGCGGGGAAAGGCGATGGCTTGCGGGCGGGTGTTGCCGAGAAGGTCGGAGAGGGGAATGTGGTAGGCGTTGGCGACGGCGCGCTGGATTTGCTCGAAGGTGACGGTGGGGGCGCCTTCCTGGTCGAGGAGGTCTTGGAGGTGGTTGCGCAGGGCGTCGATGGTGAGCGGGCGCGGGGCGAGAATGTCGCGGAGGGTGGTGGCGCGGTGGAGGGCACCTTCAAGGGCGCGTACGGAGGTGCTGACGCGGTTGGCGATGAAGTCGAGGATGAGGTCGGGCAAGGGGTTGGGCAGGGAGGCTTGCTTGTAGCGGAGGATGGCCAGGCGCGTCTCGACGGTGGGCATCTCGACATTGGTGGCGAGGCCTTGTACGAAGCGGGAGACGAGGCGCTCTTGCAGGTTGGCAATCTCCTTGGGGGGACGGTCGGAGGTCATCACAATCTGCTTGCCGTTCTGCTGGAGGTCATTGAAGGTGTTGAAGAACTCCTCTTGAAGGCCCTCGGTTTTGGAGAGGAAGTGGACATCGTCGATGATCAGCAGGTCGGTCTGGCGGTACTTCTCGCGGAACTTGAGCAGTGAGGTCTGGTGGCTCTCGCGGTTGCGCTGGATGGCGGAGATATACTCGTTCATCAAGTTTTCGGTGGTGACATAGGTCACGCTGGTGCCGGGGCGTTTGGCGAGGGCCTCGTGGGCGATAGCCTGCGCCAGGTGGGTTTTGCCTAGACCGGTGTCGCCGTAGATGAAGAAAGGGTTGAACTGCACGCCCGGCGTCGTCGCCACGAGCATGGCTTGAGTGTAGGCGATGTTGTTCGAGGGGCCGACCACGAAGTTCTCAAAGGTGAAGGCCGGATTGAGGCGTTCGGCGCCCGTCGGAGGAGGGAGGGGGTCGACCGCGAAGGTAGGCTCGTCCGGGGTTAGCGCCATGGGCGGAAGGGCGTCAACGGATTGCCCCGCGCGGACTTCGACGGTAAGATGCTCCAAGAGCGACTCCTCCGCGCCGCACTCCTTGAGCGCCGTCCGCACCAGCCCCAGATATACCGTCTCGAAACGCTCCTTGGTGAACTCGTTCTCCACCTCCAGCGCAAGCCCCCGGCCGCTCGATACGGGCACAACCGACGCGAGCCACATCGCGTAGACATCCTGACCCACATATTCACGCAGACGCGCCGTTGCGCGCCCCCAAAGTCCAGCCAACTCCTCGTTTGTCATACCCCCATCATACCACAACCTCCAAGTGCGCTCAACGAAAAACCGCGACACCAACTCCTTCCAGCCGCCCAAACGCCCCCATTGGAGCCCTCCATCCGCCACCATAGACAGCCCTTGCCAAACCCTCTAAAAAGCGAATTCCCTAGCAAAAACCCACCTTTCCGCCCGATTTAATGTCGCATAATCTGTCTTATGGAGAATTCCAAATGAAGCAAGCACTCGTCGCATTGGCGCTCTTCGCTGCCGGAATCGCCGTCGCCGATGTGACCTCTTCCAACACCGTTGGATACAACAAG
>JAXFQS010000102.1:0-19197 GCA_034178815.1 Kiritimatiellia bacterium
GACTGTTCGTGGAGGTGCGCCTGATGTGTGTGGGGGGGCTATCGGGTGGATGGTTGGTGCGTCTCCGTAGCGGAAGGTTGGTATCTGCGGGGGCAGGAGATGGGTTGCTTGCGGAGGAATGGGTTGGCAGGTTTGGGAGGAATGGGTTGCTATCTGAAGGGACGGGAGGTTGCCACGCAGTCGTCTGGGGAAGGGGAATGTGGAACGGATTGGGGCTGACGCGTGGGGGCGGAATGGTGTCGGGGGCGGGGCTGGAAGTGCGTTTTGTGCCGAGCGGTGGGGCGGCGTTAGCGGGGCGATCCGATTGGCTTTTTTGGGGGACTGGTGGTGGCTGTGGTGTTTCGCCTGCCGCGCTCCGGATGTCGGCGGGATAATGTTCTGACTAGTGGGTTAGGGGCGTTTCCCGAAGGTTGGCGGATGGGCGTGTCTGCTTCTATTGCGCACTCAAGAAGGGGCGCAAGGAGTTCTCCTTGTCGGTTGAAGCGATTGGCGGTGTCGATCTTGGTGGCGGATTTGCTTTGGGGCTAGGCGATGCTATGCGGCTCTCCAACGGGTGGTTGTGGACGGCGGGTTTGTCGGCATCCGATTGGGACTGCTTGGTGATTGGGTGTCCGTCCACAGGTACGGGGGATTCCAAGGTCTGCGGCCACTTCCTTTTGGTCTATTCCGGTTACGGGGGGGCGAGAGGGGCGACACGAGGGCTTGGGGTAAAAGATGGAAAACGAAGCCCCCGGAAGGTGTTCATCCATCGGGATGGGTGAATGGAACTTCAGGGGGCGTTGGGGGCTGGTCTGCCGGAGGTGGTGGTGGGCTACCAGCGGCGCCAGGGCTCGTGGGGATTGGCGGGCGTGGCGTTGAACCAGACGGTCAGGCCGGCACGCCAGTCGGTGTCGTAGTCGGTGCCGTCGATACGGGTGTAGGACGGCAGGCAGGCACCGTAGAGACAGAATGTGACGCAGTCGAGGGCGTACTGCAGATAGCCGCCAATCTCTTCGAGGTCGCCGGAGTCGGTGTTGCCCCGGGCGTAGATGTTCCAACTGAAGAGATCGGTGAGTTGATGCGTGAAGTAGCCGTAGAGGACGGTGTCGTCTACAGTGTCGCGCCAATAATAGTCGTAGATTTCGTGGTTGCGGCTGTTGGCGCCGAAGCCGAAGGCGACGGGGGAGAGATCGACATGGAGCCCGGCGTTGGCGTAGGCGAGTTTGCCGTTCTCGGGGTCGTATTCGCCGATGCCCACGAGAGAGACCTGTTCGATGGGGCGCCAGACGAGCCTTGCGCCGGCTACGCGGAAGCCGGTATCCCGGGCGTTGCGGTGCAGGGTGGCGTCGGCAAGGGTGGCGCGGCCGTCGAAGAGAGAGTAGTCGGAACCGTTCTCGAAGAGGTAGACACCGTAGAGGTCGAGGTCGACGACGGGTGGCGCGGTGCGGTCTTTGAGTTGCTGGAAGAGGTTGCGCACGCCGAAGCGCAGGCCGTGGTACTCGTGGTTGGGGTAGATGCCATCCTCTCCGAAGCGGTCAAGCCAGTCGTACTCGCGGTCATATCGGTCGAATGCGTAGTTGGATCCGTCTTTCATACCGATGGGGTCGGTGACATAGGTGTAGTCGAAGTAGGGCTTGAAGGTGTGGCGGATGGTGGTGTAGTCGGCGGAGAATCGCGCCTGCCCTTCGAGTCCGAACTCAAGTACATTGCGGGACTTGTTGGCATCGTCCTTTCCGATGGCCGGCTCGGCATCGTCGTAGAGCGTCCCGCGCCAGCCCGCGCGCGGCGTGAAGGTTAGCCCGTCGACAGGTGATATCGGGCGCTTGAGGAAGTGGCGGGTATCGACGCGCACGGTGTCATAGTCCATCCACTGCCCAGGGGCGTATTTGTAGATAGGGTCGGCGTCCTCGAACACGCGGGGCTTGCGGTGGTAGTAGCCGACACGCGTGGAGGACTCATAGTAGAAACGCTGCCAGAGGTCGTAGGGCGCAATGTCGAGGTAGACCTCGGGGAGTTTGGAGACACCGCCGAAGAAGTCGTTGAGCGAACCATTGACAAGCGCGCCGGCGAGCCACGCGTGCTCGCGGTGCTCGTAGTTGATTTGGTTGATGGTTTGACTTTGGGCGCGATAATCGTTTTGGCGGAAGTCGTTGAGGAACTCGGTATCGCTCAGATAGGTGCCTTGCGCAGTGACACGGTCGCGCGGCGAGAGGTCGACTGCGTGTTTGGCGGCGAGGATATAGCGGTCGCGGTGCACCGGGGATTCCCAGTTGCGGTCGCTACGGTCGTGGTGTGAGAGGTCTTGGTCGTGAATCCAGTAGGAGTGGAAACTGCCCGTGCCCCAGTCACCGAAGTCCCAGTTGAAGTCTTGCCCGAGCCCTGCGCCGCGCTTCCAGTAGAGGTCGAGGTGCGTGTTGGCGTCCAGCGAATTGCCCTGCTTGCGGTCGCGGTAGATGTTCCAGATGTAGTTGTTCAGGAGTGCGGGACCCCACTTGGAGCGGTAGACCGGATTGGCCCGGAGCCCGTAGTGGGCGTTGAGATCGCGGTACCACCAAGGGAAGTAGCCCACGGGTATCCCCAGCACCCACGGTACGGCACCTTTGAGCGTCGCACAGTCGTTCTCGCGCAGGCGCACCTCGTCGGCCGAAATCGACCAGTGCCAGAAATGCCAGTCATTGGTGCAGGTCGTCGCCTGGGCGCGGGAGAGGACAAAGGTGCCGTCCTCTTCGCGGCGCAGACCTTCGAAGCCGAGAGAGTAGTCGCCGGTGGTTTTGAGCACGCCCGCGGAGACGGTTGCTTTGCCCGTCCGCGGGTTGTACTGGATGCGTTCGCCCCTCCAGGAGCCTAAGCCCTCGCGTTTGAGGATGACATGGCCTTGGGCTGTGACATCCCCGGTTTGCTGATTGATGGACATCGAATCAGCGGCGAGGGTGTTGTCCCCGTGGCGGAGTCGAGCGTTGCCGGAAGCGGTGGTGATTCCGCTCTTCCGGTCGGTGTCGAACTTGTCCGCGGTGAGCTGTATGGCCTTGTCTTGTCCACCGGTGCCGAATACGGGAAAAATCTCCGGGGCGGCGGACACCAGCAGGGCCAGCAGGCAGAGACCAGAAAGCAGGGCGTTGCGCATAGATTGGCTCCTCAGCAGCCTTTCGACTCGCCGGCCTGGTAGAGAATCTGGCCTCGGTCGTCGAGTATGGAGAAGGACTCGGGGTGGCGTGTCATTTCGGTCTTGAAGGTGAGATGACCGCCGTAGCGCTTTTGCAGGTCGACGAGGATCTGCTCGTCTTCCGTGCGGAGGCGTTCAAGCACGCTCGGGGCGATGAGGATTTGCAGTTCCGGGTGCGGCTGGCGGTCTTTTTGGTAGCGGCGCATGACGGCGCAAATCTGCCGCTGGATGTCCACGCTCAGGGCCAGGGGAGACTTGATGACACCGTGCCCGTGGCAGTAGGGACAGTCCTGGTACATCTGCGAGAGCAGACTCTCCTCCTGTCTCTGACGGGTCATCTCCATCAGACCCAAATCGGTGATGGGAAGCACATTGGTGCGTGCGCGGTCGCGTTTGAGGGCGGCGCGCATGGCTTTGTAGACCTGGTTCTGGTGTTTGCGCGACTTCATATCGATGAGGTCGAGCACGACGAGCCCGCCGATGTTGCGCAATCGGAGTTGTCGGGCGACTTCCTCCACGGCTTCGAGGTTGACTTCGAGGATGGCTTCTTCTTGCGAGCCTTTGCCGCGGTGGCGCCCAGTGTTGACATCGACTGCGATGAGGGCTTCGGTCTCGTCGATGACGAGGTAGGCGCCGGATTTGAGGGTGACCTTTCGGCGGAAAGTCTCTTCGAGCTGGCGTTCGAGGCCGTAATAGTCGAAGATAGGCTGTGGGTTGGTGTAGAGGCTGATGACTTTGCGGGCACGGCGGGAGATGCGTCCGGCGATTTCGCGGATTCGTTCGTAGGAGTCGGGGTCGTCTATGACGACGCGGTCGACATCTTCGGTGAGCCAGTCGCGGACGACGCGTTCGATGAGGTCGGGCTCTTGGTAGACCATGCTCGGGGCGCGTTTGGTGCGTATGTTGTCTTGGAGCTGGTTGTAGACATCGAGGAGGTTTCGGAGGTCTCTGGCAAAGGCGAGTTTGCCGGCTCCGGCTCCGACGGTGCGTACAATCAGGCCGAGGTCGTCGGGCATTTTGACGGATTTGAGGCGGTCGAGGATCTTTTTGAGGCGGACGCGCTCTTCGGCGTCTCCTATTTTGCGGGAGACTCCGCGCAGGGCACACCCGGGCATCATAACGAGGTAGCGTCCGGGGAGGCTGAGGTTGGCGGAGACGCGGGGGCCTTTGGTGCTGATGGAGTCTTTGGTTATCTGGACGATAATCTCGGATCCTGGCGGGAAGCGGCGGGCGATCTCTTCATTGGAGATGCGGCGTCTGCGGTTGGAGCGGCGGCGGTCGTCGTCTTCGTCGTCGAGGCGTCCATCGTCATCTGGGAGCATGTCCCAGTAGTGGAGGAAGGCGTTTTTCTTGAGTCCGATGTCGACGAATGCGGCCTGGAGGTCGTGTTCTAGGTTCTGTATGCGGCCTTTGAAGATGCAGCCGACGAGGCGTTCTTCGGTCGGGTGTTCGACCTGGAATTCCTCGATTTTGCCGTTCTCGACGACGGCGACACGGGTTTCGAGTTTCTCGACATTGATGATGATTTCGCGTTTGGGCGTCTTTTTCTTGAATAACCAACCGAACATGGATGAAATTCCTTGGCAGGAGTCAGCCTAGCGTCGTTCTGGACGGGTGCGGTTTTGCCGCGTGTGCCGGGAGATGCTTTCAAGCAGTCCGACGGCCGCCATCATGACGATCATGAATGTCCCTCCGTAGCTGACGAATGGGAGGGGCAAGCCGGTAATCGGCAGGAGACCAATGGTCATGCAAATGTTAATAAATACATGACAGAAAATCAAGGTTGTAATGCCGGTGGCGAGGAGTTTCCCTGAATTGTCGGGGCAGCGGCAGCCAATCCAGACGCCGGGAAGGAGCAGAACGGGGAGGTAGAGGGCGAGTAGCAGGCAACTTCCGGCGTAGCCGAGTTCTTCAGCGATGACGGGGAAGATGAAGTCGTTTGCGGAGACGGACGAGGGCAGGTAGCCTAGGCCGTTCTGGGTACCTTTGCCCCAGCCTTTGCCCCAGGCGCCGCCGGAGCCGACGGCGATTTCGGACTGGCGTTTGTTGTATCCGGCGCCGTGGATGTCGCGGTCGGGGAAGAGGAAGACCATGACGCGGCGGTACTGGTGGGGGCGCAGTCCGGTGGCTTTGACGAGCAGGTCGCGGCGTTCGGGCGGGAGGTTGCCGGTCTCGGCGACCTGCACGGCGACGAGTTCGAAGGCGATGGCGAGGGCGGCGACGCTCACCAGGGGCCAAAGGATGCGTGGGGCGACATTGGCGACGAAGAGCATTGCGAAGACGGTCGGCGCCAGCACCAGCGCGGTGCCAAGGTCGGGCTGGACGAGGATTAGCAGGGTCGGCACGCCCGCGATGGCGGCGGTCAGCAACAGCCCTTTGAAGCCGCGCAGGGCGGGGTAGCGCCCCAGCAGGTCGGCAAGCAGGAGGATGACGGCGATTTTGGCCAGTTCGGAGGGCTGGATGCCGAAGACCCACCGCCGGGCTCCCATCGTCTCGGTGCCGAAGAGCAGCACGCATACCAACAACAGGAGGGTGCCGGTATACGCCAATGGGCTCCACTTGAGTAAACCTTTGTAGTCCACCAGTGCCAACCCCACGAGCAGAAAGGTGCCTACCGCCAGAAAGCCGATATGCTTCACCCACAGCAGGCTGGGCGCCCCCGTGCGCACCGAGCAGGCGCTACAGATGAATGCCGTCCCGAGGCAGGAGAGCAGAATCGCCCCCACCGCTGGCAGCCAGTTCGTCCAGCCCCCGTTCCGCCCCGACCGGTTCGCCGCCTCAGTCATGGATCACCTCCGAATCCGGCACCTCCCGGGCGACATCCTCCAGCCCGAGCGCCGCCACCAGAGCCTTCCGCGCCAAAGGCGCCGCCGTCACCCCGCCCGACTGCCCGTCCTCCACCACCACGGCCACCGCCGCCTTCGCCTCGTCCGCCGGCGCATAGGCAATCATCCAGGTGAACTTCTTGCGCTGACCGTCGCGATCGTACTCCGCCGTACCCGTCTTCGCCGCCACCCGGATCCCCGGAATCGCCGCCCGTCGCCCGCTTCCGAACTCCGTCACCGCGACCATCCCCTCCCGTACCGCAACCAAATCCTCCGGACGCCAAGAAGTCGGGCGCGACGGCGGAACACCCCGCCCCATCAGCAAATGCGGGCGCACAATCCGCCCCCCATTCGCCAAAGCCGCCGCCCCCACCGCCATCTGCAAAGGCGTCGTCAGCAGCGTACCCTGCCCAATCGCCACCAGGCTCGTGTCACTCGCCCGCCAAGGCTCCCCCAGCGCCTGGAGTTTCCACTCCGGCGTCGGCAAAAGCCCCCTCGACTCCGCCGGCAGATCGATACCCGTCCGCGCCCCGAGACCCAACTCCCGCCCCACCCGCGCAATCGCCCCGTAGCCCACCTCCTGCGCCAGATGGCAGAAATAGGGATTGCACGAATGCTCCAGCGCGTCGACCAGCCCCAACTCCCCGTGCCCATAAGTATTCCAGCAGCGGATGCGCGTGTGGCTCACCACATACTGCCCCTCGCACAGATGCGTCCAATTCGTCGAAAAACCCGCCCCCAGCGCAGCCAACGCCGTGAACGGCTTAAAAGTGCTGCCCGGAGGGTAAAGCCCCTGAACCGCCCGGTTCAGCAAAGGCTGGTGGCTCTCCGGAGCAATCAACGAACGCCAAAAGTCCGTAGACGGCGCCGGCGACATCGCATTGTTGTCATACCCCGGCTTCGACACCATCGCCAGCACCTCGCCCGTCTCCGGCACCAGCACCACTGCCGCCCCGCGCCGCTCCCCGAAAGCCTCCTCCAGCACCTTCTGAAGTTCAATATCCAGCGTCACCCGAATGTCCGACCCCGGCGCGGCGGGCTTGCCCGGTTGCACCTCGCGTCGGTACCCCCGAGAGTCAATCCGCACCAACTCCTCCCCGTTGCTGCCCGAAAGAATCGCGTCATACTGACGCTCCAATCCCGCCCGGCCCTTCATCTCCGGCAGGTAGAAATGGCTGGGCGAATCCGACGGCTCGGGGCGTACATTGCTGGTGTACCCCAACACCTGCGCCGCCGCCGATCCAAAGGGATAGTCCCGCTCGGGGAAAGCCACCAGTTCTGCCCCCGGAAAGTCGTCAAACCGCTCCGAAATAACCGCTTGGGCGACCTCGCCGACATGGCGGAACGCCACAATCGGACGGTAAGGCGTCTCATTGAGATGTCGGGCTATCCGACGGCGGGTGATGCACGGCTCCAGCCCCAATTCGTCGGCAATCCGCCGCATGTGCGCGTCAATGTTGTTGACCGTGTTCGACCAAGCGCCCGGGCGGCGGAGTTCGTTGGGATGTAGCAGAATGCAGT
Source organism: Kiritimatiellia bacterium (assembly GCA_034178815.1). Classification (GTDB taxonomy): domain Bacteria; phylum Verrucomicrobiota; class Kiritimatiellia; order RFP12; family DVOR01; genus JAXFQS01. The sequence continues at coordinate 7,489 of JAXFQS010000102.1, forward strand.
AGTCCGGACGATTGTCTGCCAAGACGGCCCCGTTGCGGTCGAGTATGCGCCCGCGGCGGCCGGGGGTTTGTCCGCGCCGGAGGCTTTGGCGGTCTTGTCCGCGGGTGAAATAAGCCTCTTCCTCAATCTGGATCCGGTGCAGGTTGACTAGGATGAGCAACCCGCCAAGGCAGAAGACCGCCGCCAGCGACAGCAGCCGCCAGATGGGGAAGGGGCGGTTCTCATCCTGCCCGCTCATAGGGCGAACTCCTTGGTTGTCGGCCGGGCGGCGGATTGGCTTCCGGGGCCGAAGAGGGCGGTCGAGATGGGGGGCACGATCCAGCCGCAAATCGCCCCGATTCCTGCGCAGACGAGCAGTCCGCGGATGCCTCCGATTGTGGCCGGATCAAGAATCCAAAGGGCGACCCAGATGCGTTGGGCGGGGACGAGCAGGAGGGTGAAAAGGGCGCAAAGGGGTTGCTTTCCGCGGGGCAGAATGGCTGCCAAGCGGTTGATGAGGGTGCCGGTAGCGACGAACAGGGTTGTGTTGCAGCAGAGAGGGAGTTTGGAACCGCTGTCGAGGAGGATTCCAAGGATGGCGCACCAGAGAATGGTGGTCTGGAGTCGGCGGGTCAGGGCGATATGGACGGCGATGGCGGGTAGCAAGGGGAGTTTGACGCCGGCGATTGGAATGGTCTCCTGGAGTGCGCAGGCGAGCAGGAGGAAGGGGAGTGCGAGGAGGAATCTAGCGTGCCGGTTCACGGGTGGGGCTCTCGGCCAGGACGAAGACGAGGTCGAGCCCTGCTAGTTCGGCGGCGGGCTGGATGGTTGCTTCGCGGTAGAGTTCGGGTTCTGGGGTGAATGATTCGCGCACCCAGCCGACGGGGATGCCAGCGGGGAAGTGTCCGCCAATGCCCGAGGTGACGACTGGGGTTCGCGGGAGGATCTCGGCTTTGCGGTCGAGGTAGCGGAGCAGAAGCGGATTGGGGGAGAAGTGGATTCTGGGGATGTTCCGGCGTGCCTGTGGGCCTCCTCCGAAGAGAATTCCGCGGCATCGGGGGAGGTCTTCGGTGTCGGGGATGGTTTCGACGGCAACGCGGCAGTCGGGGTCGGTGATGAGGAGGACTTCGGCGTGGTGGAGGGCGGTTTTGGCGATGCGTCCGACGAGTCCTTCGGGGACGATGACGGGCTGGCCGGGGGCGATTCCGTCGGCTGATCCGCGCCCGATTCTCAGGGTTCGGTCGATGCCGAGGAGGCCGCCTTCGGAGAGCACGGGTGCGGGTATAGCGCGGGCGGGGTAGCGTTGGGCGAAGCCGAGGAGGCGCCTGAGACGGGTGTTTTCGGCTTGCAGGGATTCGAGGAGTTGGGTATCGATGCGCAGGCGAGCGGCTTCGTGCCGGTCGGCCTGGACGGCGGTTTGGCTGGTGAAGGCTTCGACGGCTGCTTTGAGGCGATCCCAGGCGTGGCGGCGGACGAGGCTGATGCCGCGTTCGTAGGGGTAGGTGGCGGTTGCGGCGGCTCTGGAGAGTTGGGGCAGGAGGAGGGCTCCGCCGCCTAGGAGGAGTGCCAGCAGCGCGACGGCGAGAGCGGTGTGGCGGGGCATGGAGGGGGACTAGTCAGCGGGTGGTTTGCGGCTAATTTTACGGATGATGACGGGGTCGACGGGGACATTTTCGTGGCGTCCGCTGAAGCCGGTGGGGACTTTGGAGATTTGGTCGATGACGGCGGTGCCGGAACGGACTTTTCCGAAGACGCAGTAGCCGTAGGCCTGGGGGGTGGGGGCGCGGTGGTCGAGGTAGGGGTTGTCGACGGTGTTGATGAAGAATTGGCTTGTGGCGGAGTCGACAACCATGGTGCGGGCCATGGCAATGGTGTATTTGAGGTTGCTCAGACCGTTGGTGGCTTCGTTCTTGATGGGGGCTTTGGTGGGCTTCTGATCCATCTGCTGGGTGAAGCCGCCGCCTTGAATCATAAAGCCGTCGATGACGCGGTGGAAGATGGTTCCGGCGTAGAAGCCATCGTCGACATAGGAGAGGAAGTTTTTGACGGTCTCGGGGGCTTTGTCGTCGAAGAGTTCGATGTCGAAGGAGCCTTTGGAGGTTTCAATGGTGAGAAGAGTGTTCATAGGTTTGGGGGCGGCATCGCGTGTCGGCGCGGGGGGCGTCTGGGCGCGGAGAACCGGCAGAACGAGGGTCACGAGTGCGAGAATGCGGAAAAACATAGTTGACACCCCTATTATAGCAAGGTTCGGGGAAGATTGGAAGCCTGCAGTTGGGGGCGGTGGTGCAAATGTTCGGGGGGCGGGCGTGGCAACCTTCGAGAGCGAAAGGTTGGTTGCAACCGGGGCGGCGGCCACGGAGGAGGGGACTAGTTGGCCGCGTAGTAGTCGGCGGGGTAGTCGGGCAGGACGATGCGGTAGTAGCCCTCTTCGAGGCTGTCGCAGGAGGCATCGCAGTCGTAGGCGAGCAGTTCCATCAAGGTGTCGGGGTCTGTGGCGGGGGCGGCGCGCAGGGGGAGCAACGCTAGGGCCAGGGTCGCGGCCAGACCGGCGGCTCCGGCGAGGGCAGCTCCCAGGCGTCGGCGTAGCCTGCGGCGGAAGAGTTCCCTTTGCGCCCGAGCGCGGATGGCTCGGACAAGTTCGGGGGAGGGAGAAAAGGAGGGAAGACGGGGCGTGTCGGTCATCGGTTGAGTTCTTTTTCGAGGTGCGCGCGCAACTTGAGCATCGCATCGCGCATACATCCTAACGCCGTGTTCAGCGGGATATTGAGCAAATCCGCCACTTCCTTGAAAGAAAGCTGCGACTCCGTGCGGAGCAGAAAGACATCCCGCTGCCTCGGGGTGAGAATGGCGAGGGCGCGGCGTATCGCTTCGCCCGTTTCGCGATCCACCAGCCGTTGCAGAGGCCCAGCCTCCTCGGAGGGGAGAAACTCGCCCATCGGGGCCGTTTCCGCCTCACCGCCGCCCGCGGGCGCGTCTAGGCTCAGCGTCGGTTTCGACCGGCGAATCCGGTCAATCAGCAGGTTCCGCGCAATCCGCCAGAGCCAAGCCTTGAAGGAGATGGCCTTGAACCTCGGGGCGTGCCGGATGACCCGCCCCCAAAGCTCCTGAAAGAGGTCGTCGGCGGCCGAAACATCGTCCAGATGGTAACGGAAATAGGAGTAGAGCGCATCCCGGTGACGGGCGAAGAGCAGGTCGAACGCCGCCCCGTCGCCCTTGAGATAGGCGCTCAGCAGTTCCGCATCCTCCCGCTCGTCGCCTGCCGCCATAGCCTACCGCGACCGCGCCAGTTCCGCGACCAGCCGCTCCTCCGATTCGTAGAGCGCCCGGCACGCCTCGATAGGCTCCGAAGCCTCCCGCAGACGGTCGGGCAACTCCGGCATCAGCGCGAACATCCGCGCCAGACGCCCCAATATGTGCAAGTGCTCCCGGTTCCCCTGCGCGCAGACCAGGAAAAACAGTTCCGTAGGCCGATCGTCCGGAGCCCCGAAGTGAATCGGACGCACCGAACGGGCCAGCAGGACGAAACTGTCCGAAATCAGATAAGGGTCGTGATTCGCCGGATGCAAAAGCGCAATCCCCCCCGGCAACGCCGTAGAAGCCGCATCCTCCCGCTCCGAGAGTTGCCGGAAAAGATCGCTCTCATCGTAGAGCAGACCTGTCGCGCCCGCAAACGCCGCCATGTCCCGCAACGCCCCCCGCGCAGTCTTCGGGGCGAACTCGAAGGTGCAATGTTCCGGCGGGCAGAGACGATTCAGAATCCGATCGTTTCCGCCCCCTTGGAGCAACTCCCTCGTGACCGCCCCGTGAGCCGCCGCAAACGAAGCGTCCCGGAGCGTCAGAATACGCCGTGAGGCCCAAGCCTCAAGTTCCAGATTGACGAAAACCGGCACATCCCCCCGCTTGTGGTGCGGAATCTCATCGCGCTTGGCAAGCCTGAGAATCGTCTCCTCCGGAATGTGGAGAAACTCCGCCGCCTGCCTTGAATTGAAGAGTTGATGCGCCATCGTGTTGCGGGCTAGGGCGGCTAGCGATCTCCCAAGGCGTGGAGCAGGAATTCGTGGGCGTTCTTGGCCAGATCCGCAGCCGCTCTCGGTAAGGCGTCCTGCCGCGAGGTCTGCAGGTCGTAGCGCGTATTGAAGGAGGTCTGCCCTGAGACGGTTTTGCGGTCGATGAGGATTTTCCCGGTCTGGGCATCGACCGCCGTCAACTCAAGCGTGAGCCGCAAGAGATACTCCGAAGTCTCCAGGTTGCGGTTGCGGTCGTACCGAACGGAACGCCAGGTGCCGCGCTTGACGGTGCCCAGCAATCGGACTTTTTCCCGTCCGAGCGGGCAGGGACGGAACGCGCCGTTCCGGATCATTTCGTCGGCAAGGGCGCGGGTGGCCCAAGCGCCTGCTTCGGGAATGTCGGTGGTATTCTCGAAGACCGGAAGGGCGATATCCCGGCGGCCTTCGGGAAGGTTCGAGCCGAGGTGGTAGGCGCATCCGCAGAGGAGCGCGAGAAGGGCGGGGAGGAGGAGGTGTCTGAGGCGTGGCATGGGGGGATTCCTTGGTATCATTGGGCAAATTGGATGTAGCGCTGTTCCCGGGATACGACAACGCGAATCTCTCCAGGATATTGGAGTTCTTGTTCGATTTTGCGGGCTATGTCGCGGGCTAGGAGTTGGGCCTGGGTGTCGTCGACTTCTTCGGGTTTGACGAAGACGCGGACTTCTCTTCCGGCCTGCAGGGCGAAGGTTTTCTGGATGCCGGGGAATGTCTGGACGAGGTGTTCGAGTTTTTCCAGGCGCTGGATGAAGCAGGTGGTTGCTTCTCGTCTGGCTCCTGGGCGGGCGCTGGAGAGGGCGTCTGCCGTGACGCAGAGGGGGGCGTAGAGGGAGGTGCCTTCGATGGCTCCGTGGTGTGCGGCGACGGCGTTGGCGACGAGTGGGGGCTCTCCTGACTGTGCGAGGAGGTCGGCGCCTATTTTGGCGTGGGAGCCTTGTTGTTCGTGGTCGAGGGCTTTTCCGATGTCGTGGAGCAGGCCGATGCGGCGTGCGATGGCGTCATCGAGGTCGAGTTCTGCGGCCATCAGGCCCATGAGTCCGGCGACTTCGATGCTGTGCTGGAGGACATTCTGGGCGTAGCTGGTGCGGTATTTGAGTCTGCCGAGGGTCTGGACGAGGGTGGGGGGTAGGCCTTGGACGCGTGCTTCGTAGCAGGCGTGTTCGCCGGCGGTCTGGATGTCGGCTTCGAGTTCTTTTCGGGCCTGTTCGACGCTTTCTTCGATGCGGGCGATGTGGATGCGTCCGTCGGCGATGAGGTGTTCGAGTGCGCGGCGCGCGGTCTCGCGGCGGATGGGGTCGAAGCAGGAGATGGTGACGGTTCCGGGTGTGTCGTCTATTATGATGGTGGTTCCGGTCAGGGTTTCGAGGGTTCGGACATTGCGGCCTTCTCTGCCGATGATGCGTCCTTTGGCCTCTTCGGTGGGCACTTGGACGGTGGTGGCGAGGGTTTCTGGGGCTTGTGCGATGGCGAATCTCTGGGCGGCGGCGAGGACGAGTTTGCGGGCTTCGCGTTCGGCGGTTTCGTGGGCTTCGCGCTGGAGTTTCCGGACGAGTTGTCCGGCTTCTGCGCGGAAGAGGGTTTCGGCTTGTGTCTGGACTTGGCGGCGCGCCTCTTCGCGGGTCAGTCCGGCGAGTTGGGTGGTCTGGTCTTCGAGGGAGCGCTGGCGTTCGTCGAGTTGGTGCTCTCGGCGGTCGAGGGTTTGGCTTTGGGCGGCGAGGGCTTCGCGCTTGGCGGCGAGTTCGGCGGATTGGCGGTCGATGAGTTCGGCGCGTTTGTCGAGGTTGTCTTCGCGCTGGTTCTGGCGTTCGTCGACGGCGGCGTGGTCTTTGGCTTTGGCTTTGGCCTCTTGTTCGAGGGTTTCGCGAGCGCGGACGAGTTCGGTACGGGCGGCGATTTCGGCTTCTTTGAGGCGGGCGCGGATCTCGGCTTCGGTTTCGTCGAGGCGGAGGCTGGCCTGTTTCTCAATGGCATTGGCCTGCCAGTGTCCGACGAGGCCGCGCAGGGCGTAGCCGGTGACGCCTCCGGCGAGGGCGATGATGATGCCGATGGCGGCGTCGCTCAGGTCGTACCAGAGGAGGCTGGTCATGGTGTTTCCCGTGGGATGGGTGGAGGCGTCTGCATAAGTAAGGAGTATAGCAAATTTTCCGGGTGGTGGCAAGGGGCGGTGTCGATGGATAGGCAGGAATGGGGCGCGGGGGTGGACAGGATTGGGTGTCGGAGGTGGGTATCTTGGGGTGGGACTGGTGGGCAGGTTGCGCGCCGGATTTTGCGGTGTCGAGTGGGGGCTTGCTTCGGGGGGTGGGCTGTGGTATAATTGGGGCGCATTACGATTGCGTTTCAACGAGATAGGTCTGCCATGCCCAAATACGCTTATGTCGCCAATGACGCTTCCGGCAAGGAGGTCAAAGGCAAAATCGACGCCGAGAGCCGCCAAGACGCCATTGCCAAGGTGCGGGCGATGAAGCTCGTTCCGACCGCGCTCAGCGAGGTCAAGGAGTCCAATGTCACCGCCGCCCGCCCGGCCGCGAAGCGGGGCAAGGGAATGAGCATGGAGATCAAACTGCCTTCTTTCCTCCGGGGGAGGGTCAAGGCCAAGGAGTTGGCCGAAATGACGCGGCAACTCGCGACGCTGGTCAACGCGGGGTTGCCGCTGATGCGGGCCTTGAGGGTGCTCCAGAAGCAGTGCACCAACGCCTCGCTCAAGGAGGCGCTCCAGGGTATGGAGGAGTCGGTCTCCGGGGGGTCGACCTTCTCGGAGTCGCTCACCGCCTACCCCAAGATTTTCAACCACCTCTATATCAATATGGTGAAGGCCGGTGAGGCAGGCGGCGTGCTGGAGACGGTGCTCAACCGTCTGGCGGAGTTCGCCGAGAAGGCCGAGAAAATCAAGGGCAAGGTCAAGTCCGCAATGATCTACCCCATCGTCGTTTTGCTGGCCGCCGTCGGCATCACCGGATTCCTGCTAGTCAAGGTCATTCCCAAGTTCCAGGAGATCTTCGACGACCTGCTGGGCGGGGGCGGTCTGCCCGCAGTGACCGAGTTCGTCATCAACGCCTCGAACCTCGTCAAGGAGCACGGCGTGGCGACCGTCGTGCTGATTGCCGGGCTCTGCTTCCTATTTAGAATCGCCCGTATGACCAAGCAAGGACACTACTTCCTCGATGCCGTCGCCCTCAGGCTGCCGGGCTTCGGGCAACTGACCCGCAAAAGCGCCATCTCCCGCATGACGCGTACCCTCGGAACCCTCCTCTCCTCCGGCGTCCCCGTCCTCCAAGCCTTGACCATCGTGCGCGATACGGCCGGCAACGATGTCGTCGCCAGAGCCATACAGGCCGTCCACGACAGCGTCAAGGAGGGTGAGAGCATGGCGGGCCCCATGGCGGCCTCCGGAATCTTTCCCCCCATGGTCATCTCTATGGTCGAAGTCGGCGAAGAGACGGGTGCCCTGCCCGACATGTTCGTGCGTATCGCCAACACCTACGACGATGAAGTCGACAACGCCGTTGCCGGCATGACCTCGGTCATCGAGCCGCTTATGATCGTCTTTCTTGCCGTCGTAGTTGGCACCATTGTCATCGCGATGTTCCTGCCCCTGATCAAAATCATCGGCAGCCTCTCCCAGCAGGCAGGTTGAGTCCCGGAAGAAAGGCAGGAATCCAGATGCCGCCAACCAATCTTTTCCGCCGCGCCCGCCAAGGCTTCACCCTCATCGAGATTATGGTGGTGGTGCTCATCCTCTCCATCCTGATGGGCGTGACATTCCGGCTTATCGGGGTCTCCTCGAACGCCGCCGCGCGCGCCGACACCATAGCCAAGATGGAGCGCATACACAGCGCATTGGGCGCCTTCTATGCCGAATACGGCTACTATCCGCCCTCTTCCTACTGGGATATTTCGACCGGCGAGGCGGGGTACTGCTACACGCCGGTGGCCTACATTATGCCCATTCCAAAGTCCTCCGAGGATGCCGCCAACGCCTTCGGCACGCGCATACCGGCCGGCGGCGGGGACGAGCAGGATATGCAGTTCGGGTTGGTCTCCTTCCTGGTGCCGAGATTGAGCACCACCTACACCGCGGTCGGGGACGACTGCTTCCCGGACGAAACCAAGCGCCGCTACAAAACAGCCGAGAATCTCTCGGGAATGAATGCCAAGGCGCAGTCTTGGAACGAGGCCTACCGCTACGAGATTTCCGACCCGCGCACGGCCGTCTGCGACCGTTGGAAACCGCATTTGGCGGACATTCTCTATCCCAACTGGGATAGCCCTCCGCATGTCGGGGTGGAGAAAGGGACATCCTTCTGGAGGCCCGGCGCAAGGGATTCAAGCGGGCGGCAGGAGTGTGCGGGGGTCTACCGCACGATTCTGGATGGCTGGCGCAACGATTTCTGGTATTGCTGCGAGCCGCCGTTCCAGAGTTATACCTTGCTTTCGACCGGCCCGAATGGCTGGAAGAATCCGAACTATTACATCAACGAGTCGGACGGGAAGGTCAGGGACAAGGATGTGTGGAACAGTTTCATCATCCGCACGGACAAGTAGGAGTCGGTCATGGAACAAAGCAGGAAGGGCTTTACGCTGCTGGAACTGATTGCGGTCATCGCCATCATATCGATTATTCTCGCCTCGCTTGTGGCGGGGTACGCGCGGGTGCAGCGGGCGGCGATGAACTCGACCGCCCAGCAGTTGGCCTCGCAGATTGCCTCGGCTTGGAGTGTCTACTTGTTGGAGAACCGCACCTGGCCTACGGGCGCGGAGGGGTGGACTTCGGGAATGGATGCGAATCCCTGCCGTCTGCTGGGCGGAGGGTTCGAACCGACGACCGACCGGGCGGCCAAGCGCTACATGGATGTGGACTATCCGGGTATGGAGAATGTGCAGACCGAGAAGAGCATTACGGTGCGTTACGGGCTCCAGGATCCCTGGGGCGAACGCCTCGCCAAGCAGGGCAGGTTGCGTGACGGGGCGGAGCACCGGATGATGTTCGCGCTCGACCTCAACTACGACGGAGTAATCGATTCCGACGACTGCGGCGAAATCCCCTCTGGCATCGAGATTCGCGCCACTGCCTGCGCCTGGTCTTGGGGCGAGAAGGGGCGCAGCGCCGCCTCCAAAACCAAAGAATTCTTCCAACGACTGCCCTGCAAGAGTTGGTAGGAGTCCAACCATGAGCAACGCATCTTCCTCCCGCAGAGGTATGACCGTCATTGAACTGATGGTTGCTATCGCCATCATCGCCATCGTTATGAGCCTGGCCATCGGCGGCATCGCCAAGGCCACCCAGGCCGTGCAGGCCAACCGCCGCGATGCCGTCAAGTCCGCCGTCTACAACGCCCTCGTGGCCTATCGCCAGTACTACGGACGCTGGCCCGGCGTCGACGACAACTTCTCGAGTTACCAGAACATCAGCCGCACCGACCCCTCCAAGACCTACGACGAGGGTAGCACCGGCACCTTCAAGGGCGTGCGCTTCGGCGAAGACAAGAACTGCTGGCAGCGCAACTCTCAGGTTCTCGATGACCTCCTTCCCGACTCCGAGGGCAACCCCAAGGGGCGCACCTTCATCGATCCCGCCGTCCTCTTCGTGCGCCTCTCCAACGGTCGCGTCGTCACCCTCAAGACCGCGCTCGAGGGCGATGCCAAGCGCGGCATTGCCAAACAATCCCAGGGTATGCAGATGATGCTCGCCCCGCGCACCAAACCCAAAGAGTCTTTCTACTACATCACCGTCACCTACAACCTCGACAACGACAGCGTCATTCTCTCCTCCTACGAAGAAAAGAGCCTCTGATGAAGCCATTGCTCAGACCCAACACCCTCCGCCACGCGCGCGGCTTCACCCTTATGGAGTTGCTGGTCGTCATCGGCATCATCGCCCTGCTCTCGGCCATCACCATCACCGGCTATATGGGCGCCTCGCAGGGTATGGCCAAGAAACGCGGTGCCTCCCAGCTCGCCAGCGTCATCACCCAGGCCCGCCAGAGAGCCTGTATGTCCAACCGCCGCGTCGCCGTCGTCTTCTCCCGAAACAACGCCGAAACCCAGTCCGACAGCGGCGACTACAACACCTACTCTGTCTGCACCGAACTCGGCGCCGTCTACCAGGTCGGCGGCTCCTACTGCGACTTCTTCGGCGACATCGTCACCCGCGTCCGCGGTCGCCGTTATGGCGGCAACTACCGCTTCCAGACCATCGATATCTCCAACGGCAAGACCTACGATTCCTCCTGCGGCGTCAGCCCCCAGGAAACCCGCCTCGATGACGGCTCCCGCGTCCTTGCCTACCGCTTCTCAAACCTTCCCTCAACCCCCAACCCGACCGTCTACGGCGATGGTATTATGCTCTGGATGCGCGCTTCCCAGAACTACTCCCTGCCCGGCGGCTACCGATTCAGCGGCAACAGTCCCATCATCTTCAACGCCGATGGCTCGCTCGCCGCTGGCTCCGCCTCCTCCGTTCGCGCCGACTTCATTGCCAATACCCGCGGGGAACTCGGCTTTTCCGTCAGCATCGGCTCGGATGGCCGCGTCACCGTCCAATCGAGGTAGCACATGCCCAATTCCAGTAGACACGGATTCTCCCTCATCGAAGTCAACCTCGCGGTCTTCGTGATGGCCGTCGGCATCCTTGCCCTGATGGGGCTCTTCCCCACGGGCCTTCGCGAATCCATGCAGAGCCGTGCCGACCTCAAACAGACTATGTTCGCCGACTACGCCCTGAGCATCCTACAGGCCAACGCCGCCTGTGTCCGCCTTGACCACCCGCGCCGCGTTGCCTCATTCGAGAACGCCGACTTCTTCCAGCGTCAAGGGCAGTATATCCTCCGCGAAACCAACCGCGAGCGGGAACAGGACAACCGCCCCAGCGTTGCCGATATGGGGATCGGTTCAACTGGCCGCGACAAAGGAAAGTACCGCCTCGTCAAACTCGACTACGCCGAAGTCGGACTCCCCGTCCTGTTCAACCCGAACTACCTCTCCGCCGTAGCCGTCCAGTCCAGCGAACTCTCCGCCGGATTCTTCCGCAACAATCCCATCTTCGTCACCGCCCTCATGTCATGGAACTACGCAGAATGAATCGAACCGCCCCACACGCATCCAGGCGGGGCTTCTCCCTGATTGAGGTGATGGTTTCTGTCTCCATCTTCGCCATCATCGTCTTGATGATGGCCGCACTCTTTCAGCAGAGCAACAACGCTTGGCGTGCCGGCAACGACCAAGCCCAGGGCTATGTCACCCTCCGCTCCGTTATGGGTATGCTTCAGCGCGATATGGCTAATATGATTGACGAGCCCTTTATGACCAACGCCTGTGGCATCGCCGTCCAAGACCTCCAACTTCAGAAGGGACAGAGCCTCCCGCTCTCCTTCTACAAACTCCGTTCCCCCGTCGCCCGGGATGACAACGGGCAGGCTGTCCAAGTACGCGGTTACTCCTTCGTCGAATGGACACTCGGCGGTTCCGCCCGCCGGAGCGAGACGCTTTTCAACCCCGACGGTTCCGTCTGGAAGACCCTCACCATCCAACTGATTGAGGTCGGAGACGGACAGGTCTCCTTCGACACGCCGAGGGAAATCCGCCCCGCCGATGCCCGTCCCGCCCCGGCTGGAGCCCCTGCCTATCAACTACGGGCAACCGTCAGCGCTCAGGCCAAGAACAGTTACGACATTGGTGCGTGGTCCTG
>JAXFQS010000128.1:0-5563 GCA_034178815.1 Kiritimatiellia bacterium
GAGGGGGTGGTTGTGGAGATGGAAGGGGGGGCGGTGTCGGCAACTTCCAGTTTCTATCTCAGGCAGGGGGGGCGGTGGCGGGGGGGTACGGTTGAGACGACGGGCGAGTTGCGGTATGGAGGCGAGGTGGCTGTGGAGGGGACGGTGTTCCGGTGTTCGCTACTGGCTTGCCAGGTCGCGGGTGGGGGTGCTTTGAACTTGGGGAGCGGGCTGATTCAAACGACTTCGCCGTCGTGGAACGGGTTTTACTCGAACGGCTCTCATCTCAATTTCGTGCCGGGCGGGTCGGGTGCGTTCGCGTTCGTTTTCAGCGGGTCTGCGCCGGATGTTTATGCGACTTATTTCGCGGGGGAGGCGCCGGCGATGCGCTACGGCGGGAAGGCGGTCTCGCGGGAGGAGTTCGACGCTCTTTTCGAGGTGACGGCTGACGAGCAGGCGGGGGTGTGCACGGTGGCGTTGCGTCAGGTTGCGGGGCTGGCGGTGTTCGACGAGTCGGGCACTTCGCTGAAGGTTGAGGGGGAGTCGGCGGGGCGGATTTCGGCGTTGCTTTTGGATGCGGGAAGTCCGGCGGCGGAACTCTTTTTCTGCTACGGGAAGTCGGACGGGGGAAAAGATCTGGAGGCGTGGGAGCGGAAGGTGTCGCTGGGGACGGCGGTCGCGGGGGAGACGCTTTCGGGCGCATTCGAGGCGGAGGCGGGAACGGCGTACCGGTGGGCTCTGGCGGCGCGAAATGACGCCGGCACGGTGTGGTCTTCGACCTCGGGGGGGACTTTTATGACGGCGGCGGTCTCGATAGAGGCTCCGGCCGAATTGAAGGAAGGTTCGACGGCGGTGGTGACTTTCCGGCGTCCGGCTGGTAGCAACCTTTCAGACCTGCCCCTTGCTATCAACTGCACCCTTTCGGGCACAGCAACGAGGGGCATTCATTACAACCTTTCGCCCGGCCCCACACTAACCTTTTCCGCCGGAGCGAGCGAAGCCGTCCTGACAATCGAATCCATCCCCGACTGGAGTTCGGACGACGAGCCCGTCATCGTCCTGGGCCTCGACCCCACCTCGCCCTGCCTCCCCGGAACCCCATCCGTCTCAATCCCCATCCGCAACAGTTCCATCCCCGCCGGCCCCACCAATGTCTGGATCGGCGCCGCCTCCACCGACGCGGCCGACCCCGCCAACTGGTCGCAAAAGCGCCTCCCCGACGCAGAGACCATCGTCCTCTTCTCCCCCCAATTCGCACAGAATCCGATTGACTGGAAAAGCACCATGCCCGAGCGCATCGCCGGCTGGATCCAGCCCCACCCCTTCACCGGCGAGAGCCTCATCGCCACCTTCGAGACCACCCTCGAAAAACCCCTTCGCATCAGCGGCGACGCCATCCTCGACTACGGCTTCTGGACTTCCGCAGGCCCCGCCAATCCCCCCCAATACGCCCTCAACATCGAAGTCGACGGCACCCTCCGAATCGGCCCCGAAGCCCAACTCTCCGTCGGCAACGACGAACTCAACATCCCCCGCGGCTACGCCCGAGGATGGCTCGAAGGAGGCAACGGCTTCCTCCCCGGAAAAGGCGCCTCATACGCCGGCGAAGGCGCAGGCGGAAACGCCCAGACCTACGGCTCAATCCTCGACCCCCTCAGCCACGGATCCTCCGGAAAAGGCGACTCCAAAGCCTACGCAGGTGCCGGCATCATTCGCCTAACCGTCGCCCAAGACCTCACCCTTAACGGACAAATCAACGCCATCGGATTCGGCTGGAGTTCCCTCGCCCAGCAAGGCGCCTCCTCCGGCGGATCAATCAACCTCACCGCCGCCAGACTCCTAGGAAACGGAGCCATCCGCGCCGACGGCGGATGCGACTTCGTGAACGGCTCCGCCTCCGGCGGACGCATCCGAATCAAACAGACACGCGCCAACGACCTCACCCAATTCCTAGGCACCATCACCGCCAAAGGAGCCGATGGCGCCCAAGGATTCGAAGGCGACACCCCCTACGAAACCGTCGGCTCCGCCGCCGGCACCATCACCCTCCAAACCGCCGCCGACACGCCAAACTCCGCCCGCATTCTCGTCAGCAACGGCCCCTGGCGCACGGCCGACCTCGACCCCCAGCAACTCCCCGCCACACACCTACCCGCTACACTCAACCCGACCGAAAATTTGAAAGCAACCGACTGGGAACTCGCCAACCACGCCCGCGTAAGATTGACCGCCCCCACCGTGCGCATACGCACCCTCGCCCTCCAGTCCGGCACACGAATCCTAACCGAAAATGCCATTCTCCGCGTCAACTCCCTGACCCTCGACGGCATCAAACAGCCCGCAGGAACCTACACCGCGGCAAGCCTCCCCGGCTACCTTTCCGGCCAAGGAACCCTCCTCGTCGGCGGCAGCCCGACCATCCTGATGATTCAATAGAAAGCCCCCAGCCATGAACCACCTTCCGCTCGCATTCGCACTCTTCGCCGCCACCCTTTCCTGCGCCGCAACCGTCCGGATTGAAGGCACCAACGGAGCCTGGAGATTGACGCGAAACGGTCAGCCCTATTTCATCCAAGGCGGCGGAGGGGGCGGTTCGATGGCCCTGCTCAAAGCGATAGGTGGCAACAGCAATCGCACTTGGGGTAGCGACAAGGCGAAGGAACAACTCGACGAGGCGCACAGGCTGGGAATGACCCTGACGGTTGGCCACTGGTTCGGCCACGAGCAGCATGGTTTCGACTACACGGATGCGCAGGCGCTGGCCCGCCAGAAGGAGGATTTGCGGAGGGTTGTGCTGGCGCACAGGAATCATCCGGCTTTGCTGATGTGGGCCTTGGGGAATGAGATGGAGAATGGCTGTTCGCATCCGAGGGAGCTCTGGAATCATATCGAGGATTGCGCGCGGATGGTGAAGGCGTTGGACCCGAATCATCCGGTGATGACGGTGGTGGCGGAGGTACCTGACGAGAAGGTAAGGTTGATTCACGAGCTCTGTCCGTCGGTCGATGTGGTGGGGATCAACAGTTATGGCGGGGCGGGGTCTCTGGCGCAGCGGTGGGCGAAGGCGGGGGGCAGGAAGCCGTATGTGGTGACGGAGTTCGGGCCTCCTGGTCAATGGGAGGTCAAGGTCAACGGGATTGGCTGTCCGGAGGAGTTGACTTCGACGGAGAAGGGGGCGGTTTACGCCCGTGTATGGGAGAGTATCGCGGCGCAGAAGGGGCGGATGTGTCTGGGCGGATATGCGTTCACTTGGGGGTGGAAGGTGGAGGCGACGCCGACTTGGTATGGGTTGCTTTTGCCTGATGATACGCTGCTTGCGGGTGCGGAGGCGTTGGAGTCGGCGTGGGGGGTGAAGGGGGCTGACAGGTGTCCGCGGATTTCGCGGATTCGTGTCTCGACGGATGCGCCGAAGGCTGGTGAGGTGGTGACGGCCTGGGCGGAGGGTTCGGATCCGGATGGTGACCGTCTGCGGTGGCGGTGGGTGCTTTTGCAGGAGTCTGGGAATTATATGGTAATCGGGACGGGCGAGCCGATGCCGAGGGGGTTTCCGGAGGCTATTGTGGAGGGGCAGGGGTCGGCGCGGGTTCGGGTGAGACTGCCGGGGGGCGGGCGGTATCGGTTGTATGCGTATCTCTTCGACGGGAAGGGTCGGGGGGCGTACGCGAATGTGCCGCTCAAGGGCGTGGGGGAGGCGCCAAAGGTGTCGGCTCCGAAGGCTCCGCTGCCGTTTGTTCTGGAGGGGCATTGGGTGGCGTCGGGCTATATGGGGAATGTGGGGGCGGTGCAGATGTCTGGCGGGAGGTTCCACGACCGCGAGGCGCTGAGGGTGGCGTATTCGGCGAGGGATAATTGGGTGGGGGTGCTCTGGCAGAGCCCGGCGAACGACTGGGGCGGGGAGCATCCGGGCGGCTTCGATCTGACGGGGGCGACCTGTCTGGAGTTTTACGCGCGGGGGGAGAAGGGCGGGGAACGGGTCTCCTTCAAGGTGGGGAATATCGAAAAGGGAAAGTACCCGGACAGCGACCGGGCGGAACTCAAGGATGTGCGGCTACGGCCGGAATGGACGCGCTACCGCGTGCCGCTCGACGGGCGCGATCTGTCGCAAATCAAGACCGGCTTCGGATGGGTTCTCGGCGGGCAGGGTGCGCCCGTCGTCTTCTACCTCTCCGGTATGCGCTTCATCCGCGAATAGCCGACCGACGCGCCCCGGCGGGTGATAAGGAATTGGCTTGGGAGATTGGCACCTCTGTGGTAGAATGGTGTCCACCTCTTTTCCCGAAAGGAACACACCTATGAATACAGCAGGTTGCCACCAATCCAACCATTCCCTGCCCGCGGCGCTCCTCCTGGCGTGCACGCTGATGCTCCCCGCCGCGCTCCACGCCGGCCGCGTCAGCGTGCGCGACTTCGGAGCCAGGGGCGACGGCGAGACCGACGACGCTCCCGCTATCCAGCGCGCCCTCGACCAAGCCCTCCGCGACGCCCCGCTCGTAGTCGAGATTCCCCCCGGATCCTACCGCATCGGCCGTACCCTCCGCGTCCACTCCCGCACCGCCATCCGCGCCGCAAAAGAGGCCCGCCTCTTCACCTGTGAGCGCACCCCGCACGCCCGCGGCGACTACCTTCTGACCAACGCCAACCACGACGGCGAACCCGACCACGACATCGCCATCAGCGGCGGCATCTGGGACGGCAACGCCCGCCGGGGCACCAACTTCAAGCCCGACGACATCTTCCTCTCCAACGGGTGGAGCGGCGTCACCCTCAACTTCCGAAACCTGCGCGACCTCACCCTCCAGGAGATGGAACTGGCCAACTCCGTCACCTACAACATCCGCATGTGCCACCTCCGGAACTTCCGCATCCGCGACATCCGCTTTACCGCCCGCGAGACCGGCTGGAACCAGGACGGACTCCACTTCAACGGCTACTGCTTCGACGGCACCATCGACAACATCCGCGCCGACACCTTCGGGCAGACCAACGACGACCTGCTCGCCTTCAACGCCGACGACTCCATGCGACGCATCGAAAACTTCGGCATGGTCACCGGCCCCATCTCCAACATCGTCTGCCGCAACATCTCCGCCGACAACTGCCACAGCGCCGTGCGCCTCCTCTCCGTCGACGCCCCCATCACCGACATCACCATCAGCAACCTCGTCGCCGGCTGCCGCGTCTACGCCGTCAACGCAGACGCCGCACGATACTGCCGCACCCCCCTCTTCAAAGACCCCGACAAACCGCAAGGCGTCGGACTCCTCCGAAACATCCACATCATCGACTCCACCCTCTGGACAACCGCCAAACGCCACGAACCCCTCGTCGCACTCGAATCCAACACCCGCAGCCTCACCTTCACCCGAATCCGCCGCGACCACGCCCGCGACATCGACCCCTCCAGACCCTTCCTCCAGATGCGGAAAACCAAACCCGCCATACTCACCCTCGGCAACCAGGCCATCCACCACCCGCTCCAGCAATCCACCATCCTCAAAGAGACCCCCTCACACCTCGCCATCACCGCCCCCGACACCCCCTGACCCATCACCCTAAAACAAACCTACCAACCCCTCGCCCCCAG
>JAXFQS010000098.1:0-8704 GCA_034178815.1 Kiritimatiellia bacterium
GGCTTGGGGATTGCGGTGGTGGTGATTTCTCACGAGTTGGCTTCCATTGAATCGATTGCCGACCGTGCCGTCTTTCTCGACCCGTCGGTTAAGGGTATTTTGGAGGTCGGTCCGCCAGCAGAACTTAAGATCCGTAGCCCGCATCAACGGGTGCGAGACTTTTTCAATCGGCGGTTACCCGGGTAGCATCAGGGGAGGTGTTTTATGACGAACATGCGCTATTTGAAGTTGGGCATTTTCATCCTGGCGGGTTTGACGATTGGGGCTGCGGGGGTAGTTGTCTTCGGGGCGGGGCATCTCTTTTCGAAGTATATTTTGATTGAAACCTATTTCGACCAAAGTGTCCAGGGGTTGGAGGTCGGCTCTGATGTCAAGTACCGTGGTGTGAAGATTGGTCGGGTAAGCGAGATTGGGTTCGTGCAGGGGGTCTATGAGACGCCCGAGCGGACACCGGCGCGGTTGCGGGCTCTGAATTATGTGCGGGTGGTCTGTCAGATTGATGCGAAGCATTTCCCTTCCGAAAATGCGCAACCGGTGCTGGAGCATATGATTGCAAACGGCCTTCGTCTGAGGGCGGATACGCAGGGTATTACGGGCACGCTGTTGATTCAGGCGGACTATATCCGCACGGGGGACGGGAATGCACCTCCGCCGTTGCCAATTTACTGGGAACCGGAGTATTACTATGTGCCGTCGGCGCCCAATATGATTCAAGAACTTTCCGATTCTCTCAAGCATGTTTTCAATCGGGTCAACAAGATTGATATCGAAGCGGGCGTCAAGCAATTCATCGACACGCTTGCGGCTATCGAGACGAGTGTCGAAAAGGCCGATGTTGAAAAGCTCTCATCTGACCTCCAAGCTTCACTCACGGAGTTTCGACAGGTCTGCCAATCGGCACGGCAGATTCTTGCCAACCCCCGCATCCCGGAGATACTCACCTCTGCATCCCAGACTTTGCAACGGCTGGAGACAATTACTGCCAACCAATCGATTCCCTCCACGCTAACCTCTTTGCAGAACTCGATGGCGCACATCGATGCGTTGTCGGCATCGCTGACGAATTCTCTGCCGCCGCTACTTCAGGCAACTTCTGCGTTGATAGCCAACCAGGATCAGGGGCTTGAGGCGACGACCCTCAAGTTGCGGCAAACTCTTGACGAAGTGAATGCGCTTTTGCGGACTTTGCAATCCGATCCCGCCCAACTTATCTTCAGCACGCCACCACCAAAAGAACAGTTCTGAAGGAATTCCAACCAATGAAAGCTCTATCCCGCTTGCTTTCCCTAATCGCGTTGACGCTCCTGTCTGGGTGTCTGAGTCGCGCCCCGTCCGTCAAGCAGTGCTACTACCTTGAAGCCCCAATTCCGCCCAGCCCGGGCGCAGTTCCGTTGCCCGCTATCACGGTCAGTCCCGTCTGCGAGGGGAGGGGGGTGGTGATTCTTGGGGCTGATGCCGCGTGCCGCACACTTTACTGGCACGAATTAGCCGCCGCCCCGTCAGCCTTGATTGCCGACGAGTTCATTCGCCGCTTCCCCGCGGCTCGGGCAACACCTAGCCCCCCCGTAGCCCCCAAGTTCAAAGTGCTTTTCATTGGAGGCGATTCCCGTGTCCCCGACGCCCCTAAGGCCGTGTGCGAAGTCGTAATGACATACTCCGGGAAACGCCTCTTGGTGCGCAAGGAAGTTCCACTTGAGAATCGTACCATTCCCGACCTTGTCCGCGGAATGGGAGTGGCCTTGGGACTGGTCTTCGAGGAGTATGCCCGATTTGCGCAATAGGTTAGCACCATTGGCGGGCTGGATGGCGATGCTATCGTGCCTTTTGATGACCACCTGTCTGGCGACATCCTGTACCACACGGATAGTCCCTCCCGACAGACCTCCCGACCAGATTGTGACCTTGACCGTAACCGCCTATTGCAACTGCCAAAAGTGTTGCGGATGGCATTACTCTTGGTTTGGGTTGGGGCCCGCCGTCGTCTCGAATGGCCCCAATAAGGGCAAACGGAAAATAATCGGCCAGACCGCGCTTGGCAATCAAGCGCGCCATGGAACGCTTGCCGCCGACACCGCCGTCTACCCATTTGGAACCATTATGCAAATCCCCGGATTTGGTTGTGGAATTGTCGAAGACCGCGGAGGCGCAATCAAAGGAGAAAAACTCGATCTGTGGATGTCTTCCCACGAAGAAGCCAAGCAATGGGGCGTACAGAAACTCAAGGTGAAGGTTTGGAGAAGCCAATAGGAATTGTTATGTCTAACCATGGAAATGAAAACAACACATCAAGGAACGGGGCGAAAAATGGTTGCGCTTGGGGGTGCGTCGGCGCAATTCTTTGCACCATTGTCTTGCTTTTAGTCACCATTGGGAGTATACTAAGCCTCGTTTCGACGATAGAGGCGTTCTTGGATCCGGACGAACCAATTGAAGAAGGTATCGAATCCACAGCACCAATGACCCCAGAATGGTTGCTCGGTACAGGCTCGGTAGACATCGTATGGATTCCCTTGCACGGCGAGATCGGAGGCGAAAGTGATGACGACTACGATTCGGGCTATGCCCTCAAAGCCATCCGGAAAGCCCGCTTGCAGGGCTCCGTGAAAGGCATCATTCTGGAGTTGGATACGCCTGGAGGCGGCATCACGGCAAGCGACATCCTCTATCATGAATTGCAACGGTTCAAAGCGGAAGACAGCGAGCGTAAGGTCGTTGCCCTATTCGGTGACTTGGTCGCATCCGGTGGCTATTATGTGGCAATGGCTGCCGATTGGATTGTCGCGCATCCGACAAGCCTAACCGGTTCGATTGGGGTTATTATGCAGTCCTACAACCTGCACGAACTAGCCCGAAAGTTGGGCGTAGAGGATGTCACTATCAAGTCAGGCGCCAACAAGGATATGCTCAATCCATTGCGCCCAGTCTCAGCTGAGCAAGTGCGGCTATTGCAGGCACCTGTCGATGCGTTGCATAAGCGTTTTATACAGTTAGTCCTTGATTCCCGGAAGATTGGAAAAGGGGAACTGGAACGGTGGACGGATGGGCAAGTGTTTCTGGCAGATGTTGCCAAAAATGCCGGGCTGATAGACCAAATAGGTTATCGGGAGGATGCCGTAGATGCTATGGCACGGTTGCAGGGAGTTGCTCCTGAGGATTTGTTCGTCTTCCGCTTTGAGGAACCCGCGAATTGGCGGAATTACTTGCCCTCCTTCCTGCGTCGTTATGCCCTTTGGGGACGCCAATCGCTAGCTTTGAAGTATTTGATGCCTTGATGGAGAATGCCTATGGCGACTAGAAAGAAACCGAAGAGTTTGGAGGCGTCTCTGGATGAGTTGGAAGCGTTGATTCAGCGTATGGAGGTGGGTGAGATGCCGTTGGAGGAGTTATTGAAGCATTATGCCGAGGCACAAAGGATTGCGAAGCGTTGCGCGGCTGAATTGGACACCTATGAGTTGAAGGTTGAGGACTTGGTCAAGGGCGAGAATGAGGCGGTTGCGTGGCAACCTTTTGTCGAGGGAGATGTAAAGGATGGAGATGAAGAGGTCTAAGGTCTTTTTTGCCGATTTCGGTGTATCGTTGCAGGAGAACATTCCCGCCAAGTTTGCCCGTTTATTGCGTCAAGCGGGGCTTCCGGATTTGCCGCTCTCGGGGAAGTTTGTGGCTATCAAAACGCACTTTGGAGAGCGTGGCAATCTGGCTTTTCTTCGCCCGAACTATGCCCGTGCGCTTGTTGACCTTGTCCGCGAATCGAGGGGCTATCCGTTCCTGACTGATGCCAATACGCTCTATGTTGGGGGGCGCAAGAATGGGCTCGATCATTTGGAGACTGCGTATCTAAATGGTTTCTCTCCCATGACGGTTGGGTGCCATGTGCTGATTGCGGATGGTTTGAAGGGTTCGGACGAGGTGCTTGTCCCGATTCCGGACGGGCGCTATGTCAAGGAGGCGAAGATTGGGCGTGCGATTATGGACGCGGATGTGCTTATTTCGCTGAACCATTTCAAGGGGCATGAGTTGACCGGATTTGGCGGGGCTTTGAAGAATGTGGGGATGGGATCGGGCTCGCGCGCCGGGAAGATGGAGATGCACAACGCGGGCAAGCCGCATATCGATTCGTTGCTCTGCGTGGCCTGCGGCGCTTGCCGCCGGATCTGTGCGCACGAAGCCCCGGATATTGCCAAAGGGCGGTCGCGAATCGATGCGTCTCGTTGTGTCGGATGCGGGCGTTGCATTGCGCTCTGCCCCGTTGACGCGGTGCAATGCAACTTCGACGAGAGCAATGAGATTTTGCAGGCGAAGATAGCTGAATATGCGGCGGCCGTCTTGAGAGGGCGCCCTCATTTCCATGTCAGTGTCATCTGCGATGTTTCGCCTAATTGCGATTGCCACGCCGAGAATGAACAGCCGATTTTGCCTAACATCGGCATGGCCGCTTCTGCCGACCCGGTGGCTTTGGATCAGGCTTGCGTCGACCTCTGTCTCGCGCAACGACCAATGCCGGGAAGTTGCCTTGAGGGGCACGATGGAGAGGACTACTTCCATCTTGCCCATGATGTGACTCGTTGGCAGGACGCTATTGAAGAAGGCGTCCGGATGGGCTTAGGCAGCCGCGACTACGAACTCGTCAAAATTTAACCCCTTCGTACGCACAAGGCTCTTCTGCGGCTAGCAACCATTTCCTCTGAAAGGTTGGCGCCTGTGGGGAGCGCAGGTATCTATCTTTAGGTGCGTAGCATACCAACCTTTCCCACCGAGGCTGTGCCCTTACCCCATGTCGGGGAAGGAGACCTTGCCGAGCGAAATTCTTTGACTTCCCGACCGTAAAAAGGTAGACTAACGGTTCATCAATTTTGAACTCCTCGCGACCAAGGAATCGCATCCGAATGAGCACGAATCAACCGCAGACCGCCCCAGCTCCATCCTCCACCGACTACCGCGCGATACGCATCGGCAACCTTGAGGAACTCAGGAAGTTGGGCTACAATCCTTTCGGGCATGCGTTCCCCAGAAGTGGCAATTTGGCGCAGACACGCAAGGCGTTCCAAGAGGGGCAAAGCGTCGCCCTCGCCGGACGCCTGACAACCGTGCGCCGAATGGGAAAAGCGCTCTTCGCCGATATCAATGATGGAACAGACCGTTTCCAACTCTTCGTCAGCAAGCAGGAAATTGGGGAGGCTGCCTTCAAAGCCATGAAGTATCTCGACCTAGGCGACTTCATCGGCGTCGAAGGCTCCCTTTTCCTCACCAAAACTGGCGAGCCAACTGTCCGGGTAACCCACTGGGACTTGCTCTCGAAAGCCATCCTTCAGCCCCCGGAAAAGTGGCACGGACTTCAAGATGTCGAAGACCGCTACCGCCGACGCTATCTCGACTTGATGAGCAATCCCGAGTCGCGCCGTCGCTTCAACCAGCGCCACCTGATTCTTGCCGAGATACGCAGTTGGTTGCAACAGCGCGGCTTCGTTGAGGTTGAAACCCCAATGATGCAGGCTCAACCCGGCGGCGCGGCCGCTAAGCCCTTCATTACGCACCACAATGCGCTCAACACTCCAATGTACATGCGCATTGCTCCCGAACTCTATCTCAAGCGCCTTCTGGTCGGCGGATTTGACAAGATATTTGAACTCGGAAAGGACTTTCGGAACGAAGGCATTGACCGCACCCACAACCCCGAGTTTACCGTGTTGGAGATCTATGAGGCCTATGGTGACCGTCTCTCTATGAAAGCCATTATAGAGGGTCTCTTGCCCCACCTGTGCGAGAAGGTCAACGGCAAACTTGAGTTGGAATACGGCGCAGCCAAGGAGATTATCAGCTTCAAGCCACCTTTCCGCGAAGTTCCTTACAAAGACCTCGTCTGCGAGTTTATGGGGGCCGATTGGTTCAACAAATCCCTCCCCGAAAAAGTCACCGCAGCCAAGGCAAAAGGGCTTGAAATCGACCCGTCCTGGAATGACCTTCTGGTCACACACGAAGTCTACGATAAACTCATTGAAAAGACCTTGCGCCAACCGACCTTTGTTACCCGAATTCCTCGCCAGTTCGTACCTTTGGCAAAGGCTTGCGAGGATGATCCGGAGTTAGTCGATGTCTTCGAATTCGTCGTCGCTGGCAAAGAGCTCTGCCCAGGTTATACTGAGCAGAATGACCCTTTCCATCAACGGGAAGCCCTAGCTTGCCAGGCGGTAGACGACCCGGAGAAACTCGACGAAGACTTCATTTGCGCACTGGAACATGGGATGCCGCCGACAGGGGGATTGGGCATGGGCATTGACCGTTTGGTGATGCTACTGACCAATACAGAAGTCATCCGCGATGTCATCCTTTTCCCTCAGATGAAAGCCGAGGCTCGATAGGGGAGCTTGCTCGGCTGGGATAAATGATAAGCAGCTTTGGCAGTGATGCCAAGGCTGCTTTTGTGTTAGGAGGTGTATTCCTGTACGGCGCAGACGCGCGAATGACAGAGGGCGTTTGCTAAGAACGAATTCCTAATGCGAAGGTAAGATAAAGACCTAAAAGAAACTCGCCCCAGAACATCCAAACAAGTGTAGCAAAGACTAAATGGGGGCCGTACGGTATGGCACTTCGCAAGCCAGCCTTTCGGCGGAGAAGCAAGACAAGTGCGAGCAGGCATCCTGACACCGCCGAGACAAAAAGGACGAAAGGAATTGCCTTCCATCCAAAGCACGCCCCGACTGCCCCCATAAGTTTCACATCACCAAACCCCAAGGCTTCCCGGTGGAAGAGCCGTTCGCCCAATATGCCAATCAACCAAAACAGGCCGAAGCCGACTGCAAGCCCCAATACCGAGCGTATGAGACCGCCCCACCAGACCGAAGCGTGATGCAATTCCGGAAAAATTGCACTGCACACAAGCCCGAAGAGCATCCCCCCCAATGTAAAGCGGTCTGGCAAAATAAAGGTGTCCAAATCAATTAGCGCCGCGACGAGCAGGGAAGCGAGAATAACCCAAAAAACTAGGACTTCAGGGAGGGAACGGATTGGTGTCAGATGGAGTGTTTCGGGGCAACACCACGCGGCCCATACGAATAGAAATAATGCAGCGGTCACTAATTCAACCAGCAAGTAGCGTATGGGAATAGGACGGTGACAGCAGGCGCTTTTCCCCCTCAAGAGCAACCAGCTGATGCAGGGGAAATTCAGATACCAAGGGATTGGGTTCCGGCATTGTGGGCAGAACGATCTCGGTGTCACCACGGAGAGATTGTTGGGTATCCGATAGATACAGACATTGAGAAAACTGCCGATGCAGGCGCCTAGGATCGCCACGAAGAGAGTCCACAACTTGATGAAAACGGTAAGTTCGTCAACTGAGAACTGATACATCGGGGAAAAAACCTTGGTGTCTAGGGGTTGAGCTGCAAGTAGCGTTCTGCGGCAAGGGCTGCTTGAGCACCTTGGCCCGCGGCGATGACCGCTTGTTTGTCATGCGGCGAGCAAATATCACCAGCCGCAAAAACGCCAGGAACGGAGGTGGCCGTGGCATTGACTTGAATGTGACCTTGCTTATCGGCGAAGGCTAGTTGTCCCGCAAATGGGGCGCTGTTTGGGGCTTGTCCAATAGCCACGAATAGCGCGGAAACCTTGAGGTTTTCGTCTAATCCGCCATCGTTCGGGCGCAAATCAATGGATTCGACTTGTTCTGTTCCGTTGACTCGTGTAATGGTCTGCCCCCACTTGCAGTCAATGAGCGGATTTGCCAGAACTCGTTCGGACATAATCTTGGAGGCCCGGAGTTCGTTTCGCCGATGGACCAAGAAGACGCGGGAACAAATTTTTGCCAAGGACAGGGCTTCTTCGCAGGCGGTATCGCCGCCTCCAACTACCGCAACCGTCTGCCCTCGGAAGAAGCCTCCATCGCAGGTGGCGCAGAAGGAGACGCCCCGCCCGAGAAGGCGTGCTTCGCCTTCGACATTCAAACGAATGGGCGAGGCACCTGCCGCGATAACACCCGTACGGGCTTCAAGCATCTGCCCCGACTTCAAGAAAAATCGCTTTCGGTTGGTATCGGAGAAGTCGACCGAGAGAAGTTCATCCTGCAGGAAGCGGGCACCAAAACGTTCGGCTTGCTTTCTCATTTCCTGCATCAGGGAAAAACCGTCAACGCCGGCCGAGAATCCTGGGTAGTTTTCGACCACGGAGGTTTGCATCAACTGCCCCCCTGGGTTGCTACCTTCGAGGATCAATGGTGCGTACCCAGCACGGGCGAGGTAGATAGCAGCCGTCAAGCCGGCTGGCCCGCTTCCGACAACGAGGGCATCTTCCATTGGTGATTAATCCTTCAACGGTCCGTGGGCTCGGATTTGAGATTTGGGGATGGTGCGGATAACGCCAGGGGCGGTCTCAAGCCGGACTCCATCGAGATTCACCGCCTTGAGTATGCCGACCACGCGACCACCGGCGGTACGAACCTCATAATTCGGAGTAAACATTCGAATCAGCGAGGCGGTGACAGGGCAGTCTTTCCCAGCCTCAACCAGCAACTTCTTAGAGGCGTCCTTACAGTTCTTGGCCATAAGTTTGATGGTATGCTCTCCGGCATCGATTTGTTCAAGCACCAAGGGGAGGGACGGCTGATTGTCGCCATTGGGGGAAGCTTTGGTCACGCCCCGCAACTTGCCGTCGATATAGACCGAAGTCCCGGGCGGGGTTGTGACAATGGTCATGGTGCCCCGGTTTGAGA
>JAXFQS010000005.1:0-19707 GCA_034178815.1 Kiritimatiellia bacterium
GACGCGGGCGCAGGCGCCTCGGCGGAAGCCTCCCGGCTAGGACGCGGAGCCCCGGACGGCTGGCGGCGCGGACGCTCCTCGCGACGCGGCAACGGCGGCAGCGGCACGACCAACTCCTCCTCCGGCATCGAACACTTCAGCGGCTCGTTGATATACTTCTCGATGTCGGGTATGATGAATGACTCGTTCTCGTCGGCAAACGAAATCGCCGTCCCCTTCTGCCCCGCACGCCCCGTCCGACCAATGCGGTGGACATAATCCTCCGCCTCGTAAGGGAAGTCGAAATTGACCACAAAACCGATATCGTCAACATGGATGCCGCGCCCCGCCACATCCGTCGCCACCACCGTCAAAACCTTCCCCGCACGGAAATCCTCCAACACCCGCAGCCGCCGATCCTGACTCACATCCCCCGACAACATCGCGCACGAAAGCCCGTACCGCCGCAACTTCTCCGTCAGATACTCCGTCGTACTCTTCCGGTTGCAGAAGACAATGATTCGCACCCCCGGATTGCGCTGAATCAAGTTGAACAGAATGCAGAACTTCTCCTCCGCCCGCACAATGTAGACCACCTGGCGCACCGTATCCGTCGTGACACTTTCAGGCTCCACCTCGATCTTCACCGGGTCAACCATCCACTGCCCCGCCAAGTTCAGCACATCATCCGTCAATGTCGCCGAAAACAGCATCGTCGAACGCTTCTCCTTCGCCGGCAGACGCCGCACAACCGCCTTCACATCAGGGATGAACCCCATGTCCAACATACGGTCCGCCTCGTCAATCACCAAGGTGTCCACCCGCGACAAATCTAACACGCTCCGGCGGCAAAAATCAAGCAGCCGCCCCGGCGTCGCAACCAGCAAATCCAGCGGCGCCGTCGACACCTCCTCCCGCTGACGCTCATAATCCATCCCCCCGTAGACCGCCAGCGAACGAATCCCGCCACAATACTTCCCCAACGCCTCCGCATCCTTACAAATCTGAATCACCAGTTCCCGCGTCGGAGCCAAAATCAACGCACGCGGCGCCCCCACCGCATTGCGCCCCTCCGGATTGCGCAAATACCGCGTCAGCACCGCAATCAAGAAAGCCGCCGTCTTCCCAGTACCCGTTTGAGCACGCCCCGTCACATTCTTCCCCTCCAGCGCATGACGCAAACTCAACGCCTGAATCGGCGTGCAATACTCAAACCCCAAATCGGCCACCGCATGGAGAATCTCCCCAGGCAGACCCAAATCCCCGAAACGAACCTTCCCCTCCGCCTCAGGCACCTGATACGAGGCCGGATCCCAATTGCGATGCGCCTCCTGATTGCGCGCCACCTCCTCGGGCGAAAGCGCCCCTCCCGGACGCACCAAACCCTTGCTGCTCGCCCCAGGCGAAGCCTTCTTCCGGGTCGGACGCGCGACAGCCGCCGTCCCGTGCTTAATGGGCGTCTGGGGCACGCGGGAGCCAGCCCCCTGCCGCCCATCGCGGGCAGGAGTCGGACGGTTTCGGCGGTCGGAACCCTGTCCAGACCTAGCCGTTCGGGACTTGGAATCAGTGGCGCGCCTGGAGTCGTTTCCCGGGCGTTCGCCGGAGCGGCGGTTCTTACGGTTGGAGCCGGGGCGCGCAGACTTATCGGACCGCTGGGAAGGCGCCTGTTTCGGCTGGCTCTTGCCACCGGTGAAGAATGCCGCCACCTTCTTGAAGAGGGAAATGGGCATAAGATGGAGAATCCGTAAATACGGCAAAAACGAATGTCCTTCCGGGCCACTCGTCCTGCCGTGACAGAGATATCGCGAGACGCCCTTGTTCCATTCCGGCGCGCACAGGGATGCGAGCCGGAACGGGGGCGCACAAACTAGCGCTTGGAGAACTGGAAGCGCTTGCGGGCGCCGGGCTGACCGGCTTTTTTGCGCTCTTTCATACGAGAGTCGCGGGTGAGGCAGCCGGCTTTCTTGAGGACTTCGCGCAGGGCGGAATCCATGGCGACGAGCGCACGGGAGATGCCGTGGCGAATGGCTCCGGCCTGGCCGGAGATGCCGCCGCCGTTGGCGTTGACCTTGATATCGAGTTTGCCGCCGAGGGCGACGAGTTCGAGGGGCTGGAGCAGGTAGTTGCGAAGAGCCTCGCTGGGGACATACTCTTCGAGTTTGCGGCCGTTGACTTCGCACACGCCGGTGCCGTTGAAGAGGCGGACGCGTGCGACGGCGGTTTTCCGGCGACCGGTGCCGGCTGCGATTTCTTTCGACATGGTGCTTACTTTCCGGAAGGGGTTAGAGGCTCAAGGGTTCGGGCTTCTGGGCGGCGTGGGTGTGCTGGTCGCCGGGGAAGACGCGCAGGCGGGTCATCATTTTGCGTGCGATGTTGTTCTTGGGGAGCATGCCCCAGACGGCCTCGCTGATGATGGTTTCGGGGTGGCGTTCGCGCATGCGCTCGACGCTGTAGTACTTGTGGCCGCCGCGGTAGCCGGAGTAGGTTTCGTACTTCTTCTGGATCTCTTTCTTGCCGCTGAGTCCGACCTTGCGGGCGTTGAGGACGATGACGAAGTCGCCCATGTCGACGGAGGGGTCGAAGTCGGGGCGGTTTTTGCCGCGGAGGATGTTGGCGATTGCGACGGCCAGGCGGCCGAGGGGCTTGTCGGTGGCATCGACGACGTGCCACTTCCGGTTGGTGCCGGGGTTCTTGGGAACTGTAGTCTTCATTTTTACCCTGTGGTGCAAGGCTTGGCCGAGGGTCTGGCCAGGCCGGTGGTTCGATGACGGGCTACGCTCTGCCGGGGCTTCCGCGACAGGGAGTCTTTGGCGCGCGGGAACCAGCGTGTACCGTGGAAGTGCTTTATGGTAGCATAGGCGAATGGGTTTTGCAAGCGGAATCTCTGGACGGGTGGCGAAATTGGTCTAAGGTGGGTAGTAAGGGGTGGAAGCGGATGGTGGCAAGGGTGGGAAGGCGGAGGTGGGTTGGAGCGAGGGCATCGGGTAGGCATCTCTGGGGGAAGCGAATGGGCGGCAATCCCATCCGGCGGCGGCCGGCGGGTGTTTCGGGCTTATATAATGTAGCGTGTGGAAGGGGCAACAAGGCGTTGTCGGGGCGGTTGTTGGCGATTGGTCTTGACTTTTGCCGCGAATTGGGGCAAACTAAACCAACCGTTTACATTCGGCGGTTTCTATCGATGTCGAAAGGATTCTACCATGTCTCGCGTCTATAATTTCAGTGCCGGCCCCGCCGTCATGCCCCTCGAAGTGCTCCAGGAAGCCCAAGCCGACCTCGTCGACTACAAGGGCACGGGAATGTCCATTATGGAGATGTCCCACCGCGGCAAGGACTACGACGCAGTCCACCAAGAGGCGTTGGCCAACATAAAGGAACTGTGCGGGCTCTCGGATGACTACTCCGTGCTGATTATCCAGGGCGGCGCCAGCCTTCAGTTCGCTATGCTGCCGTTGAACTTCCTCGGATCCGGGCAGACCGCCGACTATGTCAACTCCGGCGCTTGGGGCGGAAAAGCCATCAAAGAGGCGAAACTTCTGGGCAATGTCAATGTCGTGGCGGATTGCGCCAAAGACATTCCCACGCGCCAACCTTCCGCCGCTGAGATGAAGTGGACTTCGGGTGCCGTCTACAGCCACATCACCACGAACGAAACCATCTCCGGCGCCCAACTCAAGGAAATCCCTGCCAGCGGCTCGCCCCTTGTCGCGGATATGTCTTCCGACATCCTCTCCTGCCCGCGCGACTACAGCAAGTTCGCCATGTTCTACGCAGGAGCCCAGAAGAATCTCGGCCCCTCGGGCTTCGCGATGGTGGCCATCCGCAAGGACTTCGCCGAGAAGGGTTCCAAGACCCTTCCTACGATGCTCAAGTACTCCACTTTCATCGAGCACAACTCCCTCTACAACACCTGCCCGACTTTCGGCATCTATATGCTCTGCCTCACCACCCGCTGGATGAAAAAGGTCGGTCTTGAGAAACTCTTTGCCCAGAATCGCGAGAAGGCCCGCAAAATTTACGAGGCAATCGACGCGACCGGCTTCTACCGCGGCACCGCCGTCAAAGAGTACCGCTCCGACATGAATGTCACCTTCCGCCTCCCGACCGAAGAGTTGGAAGCCGAATTCGTCAAGCAAGCCGCAGCCGAAGGGCTCAAGGGGCTCAAAGGCCACCGCAGCGTCGGGGGCATCCGCGCCTCCATCTACAACGCATTCCCTGTTGAAGGCGTCGACAAACTGGTCGACTTTATGAAGGCCTTCGAGAAGCGCAACGGGTAATCATCCACCGATGCAGGGGGCGGACGGCTTGTGCCGCCCGCCCTTCTTTTTTTTGCCATGGACAAAGGGGAAATCCGCGACCTGATTCGCCAGAAACGGCGGGAGGTGGACGAGGCAACCCGCCGCCGCGCGGGGCGGGCGATTGCCAACCACCTATTCGCCGACATTCCCCGTCTGTTGATAGCCGCCCACAGTTGGAATGTCTACCTCTCTTCCCCGAAAGAGGTGCCTACCCGCTACCTCGTCCGCAGGCTCTACGCGGAGGGGAAACTGGTCAGCGTACCCCGCTGGGACGCCGTCCTGCGTTGCTACGGGCTGAACGCCTTTCCGCCGGGAATGCCCCTAGTCGCGGGGCCGCAAAACATTCCCGAACCGCTCGCACTCCTGCCCGTGCACCCTTGCGATATCGACTGCTTCATCATCCCCGGGCTTGCCTTCGACTACCGCGGCGGGCGGCTGGGCTATGGCGGCGGACATTACGACCGAATCCTCTCGAAGGTCTCCCCCCGCACCCTGAAAATCGGCATCGGATTCGACTTCCAGTTGCTCGATGAACCGCTCCCTCTGGAGCCGCACGATATCGTCCTGGATTACCTTGTCACGGAGCGGCGAACCGTCAACTGCCGCAAATGCCGCAGCGACGCCTGACTCCCCCCTCGGTCCCCTTTCACGCCCCCGCAACCTTCGCCCAAGCCCGTCCAACAGGAACCCGGGAGTCACCCCCAAAGGTTGCCACCTTCGCCCCCAAAAGGTCACTAGCAAACGCCCCCGCCAGTACCCGAGAACCGCCCCGCTACAAAGCCGCACCAGGCTCCGAAAGCCGCATGGCCAGGCGGTATGCCGCCAGCAGGCTATCCACCCTTGCCTTGCCCTTCCAGGCAATGTCGTAAGCCGTTCCATGGTCAGGCGAAGTACGCACCAACGGCAGACCGGCCGTGACATTCACCCCGCAATCGAACGCCAGCATTTTGAAGGGAATCAGCCCCTGATCGTGATACATCGCCACGGCACAATCGAACCCCAGCGGCTGGTGCGCAAAGGCCGCATCAGGCACCGCCAACCATACCTCACCCACCCCCTCCTCGCGAGCCCTAGCAATCGCCGGACGGATGACCTTCTGCTCCTCGTCACCCATCAACCCGTGCTCGCCCGCATGCGGATTCAACCCTAGGACAGCCACCCGCGGATGCGCCTTCCCGCAGACCATAGCCGTCCGCCGGATGGTCTGGAGAAGCGAATCGATTGTCAGACTCTGGGGCACTTTCGAGAGCGGAATGTGGATTGTCGCGAGCCCCACCGTCAGGTTGGGACTCCAGAAAACCATTGACGGCTTGACGCGGTTCCCGCAACACGCTTCGAGGATTTCCGTATGCGCCGTCAGAGGGCAGCCTGCCAAATGAAGAGCCTCCTTGCAAATCGGCGCCGTGACCATCGCTCGGATACGATGATCAAGCGCATCCGCCGCCGCCCGCCGCACCGCCCGCTCCGAGACACGCCCCCCCGCCGCCGTAGCCACCCCAGGCACGAGCGCGTCGACTTCGGGGAACGGAATGTCCACCACCCGAACCCGTTCGGACACGCCGGCGCGGCGGAAGACCTCGCGCGAACCGTAGAGCACACATGCCTCCTCCGGCACGCGCCGCAACAGTTCTGCCACCAGTTCCGGCCCCACCCCTGCCGGATCCCCCATCGTCACCCCCACGGGAAGAGGTATCATTCTTTTGCCTCCACAGGTTGCAACCTCTTGAGGTACTTCTCGGCAAGCTCCACATTCCCCCGGTTCGTAGCAATCCGGGCAAGAGATTGCAATGCTTCGCGCCGAAGCGCGGGCTCGTCCGACAACAATTCAATCCGCAACAGCGTCCGTTCGGCGGCATCCCAATCCTGCCGGCCAAGTTGCAAACGCGCCAGCCTCATCCAAGCCTCCGCAGCCAACCGACGGTCACGGGTTCCACGCGCGAATTGAGCCAGTTTGGACTCGTCGCAAGCCAACGACGCCTCCATCAGCAACGCCCGCGCACCATACTCCGAACGGGGGAAAAGCCGCCCGAGCCTGCCATAGCAAGCCAATGCCGCATTGGTCTCCGCCAGCCCCAGCAAAAGCCCCCCCGACCGCCACAAAGCCTCAGGAGCACGGAGCGAAGAGGCCTGCCCCGCCACCCGTCCGTACAGGTCGATTGCCTGCTCGACCTGCCCGCGCGCCTCCGCCGCCAGTGCCAAGCGATAGTTCGCCTCCGAAGCAACGAGCGCCCCCGGCGCCAACTCGACCGCACGGGCGAAAGCCTGGTTCGCCAGATTCGTTTCATTGGCCTTAAGATAGAGGTTTCCTGCCTCGAACCAAGCCCCCGCGGCGCGTTGGGAATCCGGCGGAATGTGCGCGGCAACAAGCCCAGCGGCTTCGTTCCAAAGGCGCCCGCGCTTGTAAGCGTCGACCGCGCGTCGAAGGTTGAGTTCGCCCCCGATCGCGAGATAGTCCGCAGCCGCCTGTTGGTACCTCTGCTTGGTCTGGAGCCATTCGGCGCGGGCCAAAAGAGCCTCGGGTCGATGAGGGCTTTGCGGCCAGGTTTCGAGGAAGAGGTCGAGCACCGCCGCGGCCGAATCGTGCTTGTCCTGAAGGTGGCAGAGCGCGTAGAGATTCCAGGCGACGGTGGGAGCGGAAGGGGTGTCGAGGTAGGCTTGGAGGAAGTCGCGGGATAGGCTTTCGGCGAGGGGAAGGTTGTCTTGCTTCGTGGCCTTTTCTATTCGTTCGAGGAGGGCGTTGGCGCATTCGATCCGGCAGCGTTCGGCCCAATCTGTCTGGCCGGTTGCGCGGTAGTCGCGGAGGGCGAGGTCGTATTGCTGGAGGCGGTAGTGGGTGTCGGCTCTGGCGCGGAGGGCGAGGTTGGTTTCGGTGGGGGTGGTGGCCAGGGCAAGGGCGCGGGCGTAGTTGGTCGCGGCGAGGGTGTAGTCTTCGGATTTGAAGGCTTGGGTGGCCGCGTTGTAGGCGGTTCGGAAGGTGTCGGCGCGGAGGGTCGCGGCGAAGGTCAGCAGGAGGAGGAGGGGTATCTTCATGAGTGGTGGCAACCGCACCCGGAGGAGCAGTGGTGGGCGTGGGGGCAGGGTTCTTGGCAGGAGGTTATGCGGGCGTTGGCGACGGCGAAGGTGGAGAGGTTTTTGGTGGGTTTTGGGGCGCCGCAGGCGGGGCATTTGGAGGGTTTGTCGGATAGGGTGCGGGCGAGGTGTTCGAAGGTGTGGCCGCAGCGGGTGCAGGTGTAGGTGTAGAGTGGCATAGGGTCAGTTTCCGTTGGGGGCTGGGGCGATGGTGACGGTGACCTCGCCGCGGTTGGGTTGGATTCCTAGGTAGGGATGGGTTGCGCTGATACGCACCATTCCGTCCGATTCCTGCGCATCTTTTGCCCTGAAAGGTAGGGCACCTTGGGGGGCTGGAGATTGGTTGGAAAGGATCTCTGGATGGGGCATATCGGGGTAGACGGGAAAGGTTGCGCGATGGTCGTTGGCATCCGGGGATGGGGTGCGCAGTGGGGCAATCTGGCGGAGGGGTGCCGTCTCGCGGTCGCGGCGGCAGTTGTAGGCGGGAAGGCAACCTGCCGATAGCAACCTCATGGAGCGATTCCTTCCAACCTTTGGGCTTCGATCGTTGCTTCCGAATAGAGCAAGGGGTAGGCGACGCCGCTGCGCTTCGACAGTTCGGAAATCGACTCGTGCTCGGGGTAGAATCGCACCACATCGCCCCAACGACAGATCTTCACGGATGCCAGCCCCGCGCGCGTCGGGACGGTCACCATCTGGCGCCGCATCACCGTACGCTCGACCGGGTATTTGCGCAATCCGATGGCGGTCGTCTCGACAAAGACCAGGCGTTCGAGCTGCTCGACCAAGGGCTCCGGAACCAGCAACCTCAACAGCCAGCCGGGGCGATTCTTTTTCATCAGGCAAGGGGTATAGGAAGCATCGAGCGCACCGTTGGAAAGGAAGCGTTCCAAGGCCGCCCCCAACCGCTCTCCGGTGACATCGTCGAGGTTCGTCTCCAGCACCCAAACCGTCTCGTCCATACGCCTCACCCCGCCACCGAATCAATTACCAGTCCCGCCAGCGCAAACCCGAACGGAGCGGTCACTTGAACCAACGATCCGCGCCCGGCGGCGGCTTGCGGACGCTCCAGACTATAGACGCACGGGTAGTCCAGAGAGACACCGCGCCGCTTGAACTCCGTGCGCACCGCCTTGGCCAGACGGCACGAGGTGACGCGGGAGAGTGGTGCCCGGCGGATAAGGGTCGGGTCGCGCTTCAACGCCGCCCCCATCGAGGAACAAAACCCCTTGCCCAAGGCCAA
This sequence comes from Kiritimatiellia bacterium, assembly GCA_034178815.1. Lineage (GTDB taxonomy): Bacteria > Verrucomicrobiota > Kiritimatiellia > RFP12 > DVOR01 > JAXFQS01. The sequence goes on from JAXFQS010000005.1 coordinate 8,587, forward strand.
TGCCCGCTCCGCAAGCAAGCACTTCGAGGGGACGCTGTCTATCGCATCCACCACCCAGTCGAAAGGCTCCAGCGGCAGTGCGGCAGCGGTATCGGCCGAGTAGAAGAGCACGCGAGCCTCCACCTCCGCCTCGGGCGAGAGCCGTCTCAGCCGCCGCGCCAGAACCTCCGCCTTCGGTTGCCCCACGCACTCCGGCTCGGCAGGCAGTTGACGGTTGATGTTCGACACCTCCACGCAGTCCCCGTCGACCAAGGTCAACTGGCGAATCCCGCTCCGCACCAGCGCCTCCGCGCACCAACTCCCGACACCACCAACACCGAACAAGGCCACGCGACAGGTAGACAACTTGGCGACCCCATCCTTGCCGAGAAGCAGTTCCGCTCTTGCCAACCAGTGGCTCTGATTGATAGGCACCATACTCAGATTGGATGACGCAGGCTCCAGCCCAGTTTGAGCCTAAGAACCGCCAACGGATCATAGTCCGGCGCGACCACCAAGGGCACTTCCAACGCCCCCGCAAAAATCTCGACCCGCTCCCCTTCCCCGAGTTCGATGTCCTCCTGACCATCGGCGGAAACCAGCCACGGCACATCGCACCCGGAACGCTCGATGGCGGCGACAACCTTGTCCGGATAAACCAACGGGCGCGCCGCCAACGAATGCGGAGAGATGACCGCCATAACGGTAGCCTCGATGCCCGGCAAAACAACCGGTCCGCCCGCCGAAAGGGCATAGGCCGTCGAGCCTGTAGGGGTCGCAAAGACAATGCCGTCGCACAGGTAAGCGGCGACCGGATGACCATCGAAAGAGAGCGCGAGTTTGAGGGCGCGGGCGGAGTGGCCGCGAGCAATCGTGATATCGTTGAGCGCGACCGGCAGTTCGCGGCGAACGCCCCCGTCTGGGCCAAGAACACGCCCGGCCAAAGTGCGGCGGCGGCTGACCCTGAAAGTGCCGTCCGCCAAGGAACGGAGGATGTCGGCGAATTGCCGCTCCTCCACGCAAGTCAAGTAGCCCAGGGAACCGGCATTCAGCCCCACGATGGGCTTGCCGGCACCATAGCGGCGGACGGCCGAGAGCAAAGTACCGTCGCCCCCCAGCACAACAATGGCCTCGGCGGCGGCAGGATCCTCCTTGACGGAAAGGTTCAGACTAGATGCGAGCGTACGAACCCGAGAGGCCAATTCGGCGGCGCGGCTCTTGGCCGCGTTGACGAGCAAAGCAATGGAAGTCATAGGTAGAATCAGGGAGATGCGTCGCCGACGAAAAACCAGACGAATGGCAACGGACGCTGGCGGCGGAGCGGTTGGATCCAGCGGAGCAGTTCGCCAGCCGTCGCATCGGGAGAACAGTAGACAAGGAGCGTGTGCATCGGCTTGTCAGGGTTGTCGAGACGGGCCGCGACCTCCGCGGCGCGTTCGGGGGAATCGAGCACAAAGGTGTGCGGGACGAGTTTGGGTTCCAGCCCCTGAACACGCCAATCCTCTTCTATCCACTGGAGCGTGTTGGTCGCGCCAAGATGGAGTTCCCAAGGTTGGAAAGGCCTCGAAGAAGGCGTACGCCACTCCCGCCGCGGAAGGAATGCCGGGAGGTAGAACTGGCCTTCGGCAGGCTTGTCGAGACGGACACCTCCAGGCGCCTCCAATGGCTTGATCAAGCGGGCGAGATCGACTAGGCGCGAGACCGGAAGATTGGGCGCCGGGCGGATGCGGAGAAAGAGGTCGCGCCCCGTTTCGGCTTCCTTGCGCAACATCCGAACCAAGGCGGCATAATCGGTCTCGGGAGTAACCTCTAGCGTGATTTCGTTGGCGCGCGGGAGGGCGTTGGTTGCGGGCATCCAGTCGAGGCGGATACGATAGCGCGCATGCTTCCGGAGCTTGCGAACGGTGCGGAAACGGCCATAGGTGGCGCCCTTGGAGGCTTGCACGGGAAGGTCGAAAAGGGTCTGCGAATCGTTGTAGAGAGAGATGACGGAAACGGGCGGCTCGGTGGCATCCCAACGGTTGCTGGCGACGAGCGAGAAGTGGAGCGGCTGGTGCTTGGAATCGGAGAGAACGGAAGACAGGGGAATCTCCCTGAGGTTGGGCTCAAGTTCGAAAAGTCTTAGGCTGAAATGCTCCCCTTTGGGCCAAAAGCGCAGGTCCATAGCGTCGCAGGAAGAGCCCCCGGCGAGCGGTCGGCCATCGGGTGCGCGGAGACTTTGGACACGCTGCCAGAGGGTGGTCTCGACGCCATCGGGGAGTACGAAGAGCGCCTCGTAGGCGCGGTCGCTGGATGAGCCGATGAGGAGGAACTCCGTCTCGACGCCGGCATCGTTCCCGGTGGCGAGGCAGTCGAGTTCGAGATGCTGTGCCTGAAGGGTTGCGGCGAAGAGAAGTGCTGCTGTGAAAAGGGGTTTCATGGTGCTCAGGCCTGGACGGCGCGGAGCCAAGCAGGGGCGCTGCGTCGAATGATGGATTCGTCGACTGCGTAGCACAGGCGGATGTAGCCTGGGCAGCCAAATCCGGTTCCGGGGACTGCGAGTATGTTCTCCTGAAGGAGGCGTTCGCAGAAGGCCTTATCGTTGCCGTCCGGGACTTTGGCGAAGATGTAGAAGGCACCCTTTGGCTCGGGGAAGTCTAGCCCGGCGGCGCGGAGGACTTCGACCATGGCGGTACGGCGGCGGGCGTAGATATCGAGGTCGACCTGCTCGTCGAGGAGTGCGAGGGCGAGTTTCTGGCCGATAATCGGGGCGTTGACATAGCCGAGGGTGCGGTTGACCAGCACAAGTGCGGCGCGGAGGGGCTCGACGCCGGGCATGTCGGGGTTGACGGCAATATAACCGATGCGTTCGCCTGCCATGGAGAGACTCTTGGAGAAGGATCCTAGGATGGCGGCGAAGGGGCTGGCGGGGAGGATGGGCGGAACTTGGACGCCGTCGTAGGCGATGGCGCGATAGGGTTCGTCGCTGAGAAGGAAGACGGGGCGTTGGCGTCCTTGGTTGACTTGCTGGAGGAGTTCGCCTAGGGCGGCGATGGTATCGGGGGTGTAGACGCAGCCGGTTGGGTTGTTGGGGGAGTTGACGATGATGGCGCGGGTTTTGGGGGTGATAGCGGCGGCGATGGCTTCGAGGTCTGGGCGGAAGTCGGGCTGGAGGGCGGGCACGGGCTTGAGGATGCCGCCGAAGTGTCCGCAGTAGGCACCGTATTCAACGAAGTAGGGGGCGGTGACGAGAACTTCGTCGCCCGGGTCTAATATGGCGCGAAAGAAGACGGTCAGGGCACCGGCCGCGCCTACGGTGACGATGATGTCCTGGGCACTCAGGGGGAGGGCCTGCTCGCGGGTGAGTTTGCAGGCGAGGGCTTCGCGGAGTTCGGGCAGGCCGGCGTTGGGCATATAGCCCAATCCGCAGGGGCGAACGCTCTCCTGGGCAATGCGGGCGAGGGCTTCGCGGGTCTTTGCGGGCGGGGGGACATCGGGGTTGCCGAGGGAGAAGTCGAAGACATTCTCGGCACCGAATTTCTTCTTGAGTTCGAGCCCGGCTTCAAACATCTTGCGGATGGCGGAGGAGGTCGAGAGGGAGGGGGCAATGGAGTCAGAAACGGTCTTCATAATCTCTTTGGGGATGGGGTTGGGCTGCGGTTGTTACAAGGGAGAGTTTAACACAAGCGGGGGGCGGTGTCAAAAGCAATTCCGCCGCGCGGCGGGGGGCGGCAGGAGGCTCGGATGGTCAGAAGAGTTGTCCCGGAAGGCGGCGTTTCTCGCGGGGCTCGAAGGTGGCATCGTAGGCGGCGAAGGCTTCCGGCTCGCGGTCGCAAACGAAGTAGGGCGCGGGCGGCGCGTATTCGCCCGAAAGCCCGTCGAGGTAGCCTTCGCGGAGGGGCTTGGCGAGGAAGAAGGAGGCGTCGGCGCCGGGTTCTAGGCCGTGGTAACGGATCCCGAAATCGGACGCCGGCCGAAAGCCGCTTTTGCCGTAGAAGGCACTATTCCCCTCGAAACAGGCAGCCCCGAAACCCAGCGCGGCGGCGCGTTCCAAGGCGTGGTCGAGCAAGCGCTTGCCAAGTCCGCGCCGCTGAAGCCGGGGCGTCACGCAGATGGGGCCCATCGCCAGAACCGGAAGCCGCCGACCGCCGTCGAGCGCCACTTCGGCGCGGACGAAAACAATCTGTCCGACGAGTTCGCCGCCGAGCAACATCACGGCATCGAGTTCGCGGACGAATGCCGGATGGGAGCGCAGGCGGTGCAGGACGAAGTGTTCGAGCGCGCCGGGACGGTAGACATTCCAGAAGGCGTCGCGAACCAACTCCTCGACGGCGCGTTCCTCTTCTGGACGCTCCAGGCGGATGACTAGATTCTCCATGGGCGGGATTCTCCTTCGAATGGGGAAACGGGAATGCTCTCTATTCTACCACTCCGCCGCCTCCCGGCGCAAGCCACATCGGACTCCGGACGGGCGGCTCGAATCAATCCCAGCCCCCGACAGGTTGCAACCGATCGCCCCCGTTCGTGCCAATTCCCTCGCCGACATCCTGCCTATCCTCGCCCCGTGAAGGTGTACACGAACGGGCGGCGTCCGGACGATGGCGCGGCACGGCAGCAAGACGCAAAACCAGAAGCAATCGATGCGGCCCAAAACGGTTTGACAGCCAAAAACGCATCCCGCCAATAGACACGGGGCGTGAAGACTTCCGCCTTCGCGCCCCGTGCCTGAACAATCGGGAATCGAGTCCTAGCGTGGCGCCTTACGCTTGCCAGGCCCGGCCTTCGCCTGAGCCTCGAAGTACTGAATCAGCACCTCCATCCCGACCCACTCGCAGAAGCAGCCAGGGAACTCCTTGTCCAACTTCTTGTACTCCGCCAGACGCTCCTCGTAGGAAGCCATTCCAGCCGGCGGCTTGAACTCCTTCCACTCGTCCCAATAACCGTCGGCGATAAGCGAAGCGCAGAGCAATCCGCCATAGATGCGGCGCACCGCGTCGTGCGTACGCTTGTCGCCCCTAGTCGCCTCAAGCGCGCGACGCAGGAGACGGTCGCCTTCTCGATAATCCTCGGGTTTCATCCAAGGGGCGAAGTTGACATAGACCCCGCACCCCCTGTTCCACTTGTCGCCCGCCTTCTTGACCAAGTTGATATAGGCCAGCACATCGTCCGCCCCCTTCCCGCAGGCGCCCCTGCACCAGGTCTCGATGAGCCGCTGGGCATCCTCGTCGGGGTTCCAAGTCAACTTCGAGTAGAGATAGGCACGAAGATCCGCAAAGTCGCCCAGCCCGCCCCACGGATGCTGCGCCGAAATCCCCTTCACCCCCAACTTGCGATAGAGCCGCATCTCGTCGGCGATAGGGTGCAACGAAGGCCAGGGAGGCGGGAACATCGAGAAGCAGCAACTGTAACTCCAAATGTAGAGGTTGCGATGGGAAAGTTCGCTCCAGCGCGTCAGGAAGCGTACATACTCTCCCTCCGGCGGCTTGAAGAAGTTTCGCCCCAGACACGCCACGGCAATCGTCACATTCGGCTCAAGTTTGAAACTCGCCTTCGTAGGCGGCTCGTAAGTCCACCAGTACGCCAGAAAACAGACGCGCACATTCGGAAAATCCTTCGCGAGATGCTTCGCGACCTTGTTCACCATCCCCAGCCAAGCCGGAGCATAGCCGTGCACCCGGCCATCCTTCTGCCCCGCACCATTCGCCTTCCAGCAAGCCGTGCACTGGCACAACTGGTCTGTATCCGAAGGCGAGACCGAAACCATCCGCGCCTCGGGATTCTTCTCCAGATACGCCCGCACCTCCTTGATAACCTCCGCGACCAGACCTTCGTTCGACGGGCAGATCGATGCGAGCGTCCGCGTGCCTTTGTCGTCCCGCTCGCTTTCCGGATGGCTCTTGCGCAACGCCTGCCATTCCGGATGCTGCTTCAGGAGATCAGTAGAGACAAAACGCCCAGGGATCGAATGGTTGACATCATAGTCGACATACCCGCCCTGCCGCGGCGAGAGATCCTTTCCGCCGTTCATCCGATGCTTCGCGCGCCACGGCGTCCGGTGCGCCTCACCCCAGACAAAACGGCTCTCGAACGCCGGTGCGGAACGGTGTGAATAGGTCGACGGAAGCGTCAGCGTCTTGACCGACGGCCAACTTTCGTTCGACGGCCCCCAAAAACCAACCCCGAGTTCCTCCAAAAGTTGGTAGACCGCGTAGAGCGGCCCGCGAGGCCCCTCGCCCGAAACAATCAATTCGTACGGCAACTGGCAGCGAACGCGAATCTCCTCCGGACGCACATCAGGAGCCGGGCGCAGAACCCCCAGACGAATGACATTGCCCTGCCGCGCCGCCGGGGCAATCCGCAACTTCACCCCGGTCATCTTCTCAACATAGAGCGCCAACTGTTCTGCCGCGTACGAAACCGAATCAGGCGCCTTCGGGTCGACCACGATTGTCGCCGCCGCGCGGCCATCCTTCACCAGGTCGAAACCCAACCCGGAACAGACTGCTAGCAGCACACACCAGACAATCACAACAAAACGATTCATTCAATTACCTCCATCTCTTCGTCAAGCCCCCTTTAGCAAACGGCACAGTCTCCCGGACAAGGAAGCCGTGCCGTTTGCGAAAGCGCAGACCGTAGACCGCCATTTATCCGCGATCTAGCGGCTCTGCTCCTGACCTGCGGCATCCTTCCAGATCAACCGGCAGCGCCCGTCCACGACCGACCGTTCAATCTTGGATTCCGCAACTACTGTTTCCACCGGCAGCAGGATCCCGGACAAAGCGATTGATCCAAGTTTACTCCGTTGCATCCTATCCCCGGTGGTATTTCCTTATCACGAACGATGCGCCACACTTACTTGGCGCGATCGAAGATCCTTGGCGCGACCAGCACCAAATCTCGCACATCCACGAAGTCGCCCTCCTGAGGCTCGACCACGATCTGCATCCCCTCCGTGAGGTCAACCTCCCCGAGGCAAATCAAGTTCCACGCCAATTCGCCGAGCGAGCCAGAGACATAGTCGCTCGCCTCCACCGTCCGCACCTCCTTGTAGGGCTTGACGACGGAAACCTTCGCACCCTTGTAGAGCAACGGCTTTTCGGTTCCGACTCGGGCACGGAGGAAGACCCACGCCTTGCCCGCGTCGGGTTTGGCGATTGTGGCGACAACCTTCTGCCCCTGCGCCGCGCGCCAGTAATCATAATTGTCGATGCCATTGTGCTCGCGCTTGGCGCCCTCAGGCTTCCAGACACGAGCATCGAAGTACTTCGACCAGACCGCATCGGAGTCGTGCACGCTCTTCTCCAGCAGTTCGGGGTCGAGCAGCACGAAGCCTCGGCTGTCCGTGTCGGCCGTTGGGTTCACGAAGCCAGCCATCACCGAAATCTGAGCGCCGGGCGGCAGAACATATTTGCCTAGGCAGGCCGTGCGCCAGGAGAAGTCCCCCACATCGCGATCGAGACGCATGTGGGCGAACTCGCCGCGACCGAGGACTGCCAGGCCGTTCGCGAACTGATCGGCATACATCACCAGGTAGGCGGCGGCAGGGTCGTTGGTAACCGTAGTCTTGACGCGCACCGTGGAAAGGATATGCCAGACATTCGTCTCGCCCGCGGGCTTCTTCCAACTGATGCAGCCGCTTTCAAGATTCATAAAGCGGTTGCCCATGGGATCCTGATCCTGAGCATTGAAGTGCGCATAACTGCGCCCGGCCTCGTCCTTTTTGATGGAAACGATCTTGCCGTTGGCGTTGAGTTCCTCCGGGGGGACGACTATCGAGCGGGCGGCGCGCTTGGACCATTCAGTCGGCTTGGGCTCCTGCTTGGCAAAGATGCGGGCGAAGTGGTCGAACCCGGCAAACTCGCCCCACCACTCGCCGGTGACGCAGGCGGCGGGGCTGTTGAAGATCTCGGAGACGCTGTCGTAGAGGCGGCGGAAAGGCGGCAACTGGTAGCCGCACTGCTTCTGGACGGCGAGGATGTCGTTGTAGCGCATGGCGAGCAGGTCATAGATGCCTAGGCGCATTTTGTAGGCCATCAAGCGGCGCTCCGGATCGTTGCGAAGGGTCTGCCAAAGGGCATCGTAGGCGCGGGCGATGCGGATGCAATCAAACGCGGAGAGGAAGTGGCGCGTGTCGCGCACATAGCAGCCAATCCAGGCCCAGCGCTGGCGGTCGCGACCATTTTCGGCGACATCCATAATCTCTTTTGCGAAGCGGGCGGCAGGGCCGAAGCAACCTTCGAGCCACTCCTTTCGAATCTGCTTCTCGTCGAGATCAGGGTTCCACGCCATACGGTTGAAGGTATAGAGGTTAAGGTCACCAAAGGCACAGAAGGTGTTGAGAGGCATCTGCGCGAAACCGCCGGCGAAGTGGTGGTCGCGGTAGAAGCGCATGGCGGGGCCGATAATGTCCCAGTTGGGGAAGATGCCTTCCCAGTTGGAGAAGTTGGCGTAGTAGTCCCAGTAGTACATCGGATTGTCGCTGAGGCGGGACCAGGCTTCGACTTTGGGCGTGAAGCGCTCGCAGGAGGTGACGGGTCTGCCGTGGTTGCGCCAAAGTTCGGCGAAGGCGATGGAGAAGTTGGGCTCCAGTTTGACATTTTTCCCGGTTGGCGGCTCGGAGACAGACCAGTAGGAGAGGAGCACGACCTTCTTGCCGGGGCAACTCTTCTGGAGGCGTCGGGCGAGTTCGTTGCCGAAGTGGACATAGAGGACGGAGGGCGCCTTGGATGGGTCGGAGCGGCGCAGGCGGTTACACTCGTCGCAGCAGCAGTAGAAGCCCATATCGCCGGGGGTGATGGAGATGGAGGTCTCGGCGGGGTTATCCTTGAACCACTCGATGGCGGTCTTCTCGGCGTTGTCGAGGAGTCCTTTGCTGGTGGGGCAGATGGCCCAGAAATAGAGATCCTTGTTGCCCTTGCAGTCCCAGCCTCTGGAGTACCACTCAGGGTGGTCGCGGCGGGGGAGGCTCTTGCCGGGCTCGGCGGAGGGGATGGCGCCCTTGTGCCCGCCGCAGAGATTGTGGTTGTACTGCACCTTCCGGGCGATGTAACCGAAGCGCTTCTTGAGTTTTCCGTCGAGGTGTTCGCCGGCATTGGCCCTGAGTTGGAGTCCCCAGCGAACGGAGGGATGACGGGCGGAAACGACGCGGTATTCCATCACCGGGGTCTCGCGCTTGGCGTAGCCGGCCTTGAAGACCACGCAGTTGGTGGAAGGAATCTGCTCGTAGTCGCAAGACCAGAAGCGGCACCCGACGGTTTCGAGCAGGTCGTAGGCGGCGTAGATGGGCGCGAGTTCGCCGACGCCGCTGGCCTCCATCGTCTGCGCGTTCGTGACCTTCAGTTCAATGGTGTCGCGCTTGCCCTCCACGCCCGGGAAGCCTAGGCGGATGGTGTTGAGATTCCCGATGGGACGGTCTGAGACGGCGAAGCCACCGCCGGTTATTTTCGCCAGATAGGCGGAAAGTTCACCAGCCGCAAACTTGACGGTCGGCGAGGCGTTCTCCGGAATCAGAATCGACGCGGTCGCGACACCGTTGGTGGCAATCACGAAGTCGCCCTGACTCGGGGCGGGCTTTGACGAACTGAAGGGCCAAACGGCCTGCGCGGATGCGGCGGCTATCAAGCCTGCCGCAACAGTCCAATGACGGAATCCCATTATGTCCTCTCTAGCGTTATTACTGCGCGGTGCAGTTATTCCGGGGGGGCACCGCGCGAACCCCTTGCGCCATCCGCGCCGTCCGGAACGCCGCCATCATATGCGAATCTGCCTGCCGAGGCAAGACAAAAACAGCCGAAGACGGAACTTTCCCCCGGCGTCCGGAAAAGGTTGATTGCCTTTATCTCAGGAGGATGGTCGTGCCGCTCTGCAACGGGTACTCGGCGCAGCCGATGTCGAGCGCACGGCCCGACAGGCGATTGTTGCCGTAGTAGTCGATTGCGCCGACCTCTGCGAGCAGAATGCCGGCTTCGACGGCGCCGCTCTTGCGCTTGGGCAAGTAGGGCGTCTCGGGCTTGGCGTCGCCGGAGAAAGGATCTTCGGCGAGTTGGGCGCAGTCGGTGAGCGTGCCAGCGGCCGAAGCAGTTCCGTAGAGCACATGGCTGTAATCGCCCGTGTCGATGTCGACGCCGCTTGAAGTGCCGTAGACGATGGTGTTGGTCGCGGCACCGCCCCGAACCGCCGCAGCCGTCGTCGTGGAGCCGACCACCGTACAGTTCAGGAGTCTATTCCCATAGTTGACGGGTTGACCGTTCTTCTGATTATTGTCCTTGATGAGGCAGTTGATTGCGGTGCAGTTCATCAGGCCGCAGGATGACCCCGAGGTCGCGTAGTTCCCCTCTATCGTGCAATTCCAGAGCGTGGCGTAGCGAACCGTTCCACCGCCGCGCTGATCGCTCGTCCAGTTGCCGCGGAAGACGCAGTTCGAATAGGCGCCCTTCCAGCCTGCCACACCGCCGCAGACGGAACCATCAGCAATAGGGGACGAGACATTGTTGCTCTCGAAGCGGGAGTTGGTGACGAGCACGGCGGTGCGGTTTTGGGCATATATGCCTGCCCCATTGAAACCAGAAATAGAGTTTCCGACGAAGGTACAACCGTCGACGCGGGTCACGACGCTATCCGATGTCGATGTCGAGCGGACGCACACCGCCTTATTGGTGAAGAAGGAGCAATTCTGAACCAGCCCGACATTCTGGCAGATGCATGGGGAGTTCCCGTACTGCCTGTTGCCTTCGAAGACGCAATCGACCAGGACGGACGAACCGCTAAAGAGCGAGTAGTTCGCGTTGCTTTGCTGAATCTTGCAACGCTCGAAGCGGGCATTCCCGTTGCACAGCCCTCCGCCGTAGCCGCCACAGGCCCTATCGGTGAAGTTGGAAATGACGCAGTCGCGGTAAATCCCGCCGTCGCAAAACGCCCCATAAATATACCCACTGCTATTCGCCGAACGGCTCAATCCGGAAATGACGCAGTTTTCGGCCTCCAAAACGCCCAAATCCGTGGCTTTCACCTTGAAGATTCCCGTTACGGAGGCAAGATAACCGTTGTTTGGAGCGGTAAAGTTCTCAATCCGGATGCCGCGAATCAAGGCGGGCCCGGTGACGGAGAAACAGCGCTGGAGGTGGTGGGTGGTGGTGGTGACGGTATTGGTCACATTCCCGT
>JAXFQS010000030.1:0-29544 GCA_034178815.1 Kiritimatiellia bacterium
CAACGCAAAGGGGTATTTAACATAATTCAACCATATTCCAGGCTTCGGCAGAATCGGCAGCCCGATTCCTAAAAGGGGCCACGGCGCCCCCATTCCCAACCCCAACAACAGAGGCAGACCAAGCGCCCAAATCGAGCCCCCGGCGTAGAGTGCACTCCCCAATAGCAGAACCGCCAAGACTATTGGAGATACGCACGCCCCAGCCAGCAAGGCGCCAATCACCCCAGCAGTAAAACTGACTGCGATTCCCCGTTTCCCCGCATTGCGAGGCAGCCATCGGGAGAAATCAATCCGAACCACGCCCAGCACGGAAAGAGTTAGTAAGAAGAACAACCCCGCGACCGACGCATTGAACCAAACCGTCGACTGGATTGCCCCTAGAAAACCGCCCGTACTAATCAGCAATCCGCCCAAAATCCCATAAGCCGAGGCTATTCCCAAGGCATAGGAAAGACCGTAAAGGAAGCCGCTCCGTCGACTCTTGCCAAAGCCCAATAGGGCCACATTGATGGGCAGCATCGGCAGAACACAAGGCGTAAGATTCAATGACAGTCCAAGCAGGAAAATTGCAAAAGAGGTAAGAATCCAACCGTAGCGCGAAACATAGGTCTGCAAGATATTCTCGTCCCCGTTGGGGCTCCGAAGAGTCGCTAGAAATTGGTCTGGGCTTTGCTGGCCCCCCCAGTAGTTGAAAGGCACCTCAGGAGGGATTGCTTCGAGCAACGCCTTTGCGGTGATACGCTGAAATGGGGAGGAATGTGCATTGGTTCTGGAACCGTTTGTAGGCGGGGATGGCTCGTCCAGCTTGGCAACTTTTCCCTCGACATCAATCACCCACTGTTCCGTTTTCGGCAATAGGCAAGTACCGTCTGCCGTGCACCCCTGCCAGCGCACAGATAGGCGTTCCGGGAGTTTCGGTTGCCACACATACCGGGTCAATGTGTTGGTCACAATCTCCGGCAGAGGAACCGAAGACGAGAGGATGTGCAACTCTTCTCCAGCCCCAACCGTTATCTGAAGTTGCGCATGCGGCTTAGCGAAAGTGAGGGAGAATGCAAATAGCAAAGGGATGGCAAACATATCAACCTCCGCGTTCCAGCAGTTGACAGATTTCTTTCGTCGCATCGGGCACGGCCAACTCCTTCAGAGCACTTCCCATACGGGTCAAACGAGGGCGATCAGAGGCAAAAGCCTTTAGTAGCGCGGTGAGTTTTTCTGGGGTGAGGTCGGCTTGCGGGCAAAGTAATGCTCCGCCGCATTGACTCATAGCCTGCGCGTTGAGTGTTTGGTGGTCATTCATCGCGGAGGGCAATGGAATCAGGATGGCCGGCTTGCCGAGTGCACAGAGTTCGAAGCAGGTAGAAGCCCCGGCGCGGGCGATAACCAAATCGGCGGAGGCGTAGGCAGCCCCCATATCCGCTATGAAGGGCGAAACGAGATGGCGAATGCCAACCTTGGAGTAGCGGGCGTCCAAATCTGCGGCATCGGCTCGTCCGCATTGGTGTATCACGCGGATAGATTCAGATGGAAGCGAGCAAAGAGCATCAGCTGCCAATTCGTTTACTGCGTGAGCCCCTTGGCTGCCGCCTGTAATCAAGATGGTAAGGTTGGTATCATCTGGTGGAAAGTCCGGCAATGGCGGCCGGGCAAACACGCTAGTCCGCACGGGCAATCCGGTGCAGGACACCGTCCGTCCGGGAAAACAGTTTCGGGTCGAGGGGAAACTTACGGCTATGTGTGAAGCGAACCTAGCTAGGAAGCGAATGGCTTTGCCCGGAACGGCATTGGCTTCGTGTAGGTTGACGGGTATGTGGAGGAGACACGCGGCCAAGACTGGGGGAAGGCTGGTGTAGCTGCCCATTGCAAGGATTGCGTCTGGTCTATTCCTTCGAAGTTCCCGGATGCAATGCAGGACAACGAGCGGAATACGCATTAGACCTTTGGCATTGAGTCTTGGCGCGCCGGTCTCGAAGATGGCTCCGTCCCAGTCGTGTTTGGTCGAATCTTCGATAGCCCGCCCCGAGAACCAAACGGTGACTTGGTGGCCTCTTCTTTTTAGGGCGTTTGCCACAGCCAAGCCCGGAAAGACATGGCCGCCAGTGCCGCCGCAAGCGATTACGAAGTTCATTGGGAGATTCCTTATTGTGATGGTGTGCGGCGGTTGCGAATGGATTGGAGTGCAACTTGGAACGCCTGAAAATCCTGGGGCATCGCGAACCGCAGAAGAGCAATGTAGAGGAGTGCTGCAAAGGCACCAGCGACCGCCAGCCAAAGCAACCTTGCCAGTTTAGCGCAATCAGTCGAAGCGGTCTGCAATAAAAGCCAAGCGGCTCCGACGGAGAGGAAGGCACAGAGGGTAGCCTTGAGTGCCGTCGGGAGAATTGCGTGCCACGAAATCAACGCGTGGCGGCGGTTGAGAATGCGGGTCGAGATGAGCACATTCACGAGGCTGCACAAGACTGTCGAAAGGGTAAGGCCTACATGTTTGAAAGGCGAGGGGAGGAGGAAGACGGAGACCAGATTGAGCGAGAGGTTGAGCCCGATGCAGGCGATGCTGATCTTCATTGGAGTGCGTGAGTCCTTCAGCGCAAAGAAGATTGGCGTGACGCATTTTTGTGCCGAGAAGACGAACATTCCTGGGGCAAACGCAAGCACGGCCAATCCGGTATAGTAGAGCGAGTCGGCGGCAAACTTTCCGTCCGGCCAGACATAAACCGCATCGGTCAGATGCCATGGCAGAAGGGTCATCGCCATCAGTACCGGAGCGGTAATCAGCGACAAATGGCGGAGGTTCTCCGATAGGGCGGATCGGATTGCCTGGAAATCGTTCAAGGCGGCGGCCCGGCTGTAGACCGGAAGAAGGACGGTCGCGAACGCGGTCGAGAACATTCCCAGCGGGAGGTAGGCGATTCGATCGGCATACTCCAGCGCGGCAGGTGCCCAGGGCTCTGCATGAAAGGCTAGTACGCCATCGAGGCACATATTGATTTGATCGAGCCCCGATCCTAGTATGGTTGGGGCTAGAAGGGTTAGTACCTGCCTCACCTTGGGCTGCGCAAGCGCGCGGCGAAATGCGTAGCAAGGGCGCAGGCGCAGACCTGCTCGGTGGAGTTCGGGAAGTTGGAACAACAGTTGCACTACGCCAGCCAAAAGGATGGCGTAGGAGACAAACTGTATCCGAATCAGTTCGTCCTTCGAGATGAATGGGCAGATGATCAGCGCCGCCCCCCAGACGATGTTGAGCACGCAGGGGGTCAGTGACGGGATGGTGAAACGATCGACGGAATTGAGCATCCCCGAAAGGATGGCTGTTTGGCAAATCAGGAGTGCGTAGGGCAACATGATGCGTGCCAGAAAGAGAATCTGAACCCATCGGGAACCATCTGGCAACCAGGACTCGACCAGCAAACTGACCGCGATTGCCGACGCGACCAGCACCGCGAGAACAATGCTTTGCAGCCCCGCCACCATTCCGGCAAAGCGCGTTGCAGACTCTTTACCCTCCTTGAGAAGCGTTTCGCTGAAGACCGGAATAAAGGCATTGGTCAGTGCCCCCTCGCCAAAGAGCCGGCGGAAAAGGTTCGGCAAACGGAAGGCCACGACAAACGCCGATTGGAGCGAACTGGTGCCGAATAGGTACGCCATAAGCAATTCGCGCCCAAGTCCGCCAATGCGTGAGATTGCCGTCATCAGACTAATGATTCCGGCGTGGCGCAAAACCGCATTTCCCTGGGAACGCTTCACGGATTTGCACTCCGTGCCTGACTGAAACAGATGTGCTCGACTGCGTCTTGAAAGTTTTGTGCGCCTCTTAGAATTTCAATGTTTACGCGCAAGAAATAGACCGGGATCGCGGTCGAGGACAACTGCGGAAAACGGACAGCATCCTTTTCTGTCGTAATCAACGCATCGGCCCCCAGATCGGCCGCCTTGTTGATGGCTCCGAGTACCTCGGAGGAGGTGTAGCGGTGGTGGTCGGCAAAACGCTCCGTACGCAGAATCGTTCCGCCGAGTTGCCGCAGAAAGTTTTCGAAACCTTGGGGCACGGCAATACCTGAAAGCGCAGCCAGTTTCTTCCCTCGCAACCATTCAAGCGGCTCCTGTTCATGGGTATAGAGACGGGAAAGAAAGCGCGGCGCATGGCAACATTCGATTATTTCGGCTCGGGGGTTGAGTTCTTTAAAACGCTGGCGCAGGAGGGCGCTTTTACCCTTCGATTTCGTAATGAAAATGAAGTCTGCCCTGGCTATGGCCGAGACCTTTTCACGCAGAATCCCGCGGGGAAGAAGATGGCCATTCCCAAATGGGTTGGTACTGTCGACTAGGACGATTTCGTGGGAATGTCGAAGTCGTCGATATTGGAATCCATCGTCTAGAATCAAGGTGTCGCAACCAAACCGGCGAATGGCATATTGCGCCGATTTGACACGGTCGCGATCGACCAGCACGACGACTCCTGGCAGGTTGTTCGCCAGCATATAAGGCTCGTCTCCTCCCATTTCGCTGTCGAGCAGAATGCGTTTACCGTCGCTGACGATGCGTGGGGGCGTAATGCGGTCGCAGAAAACCCTCTGCCAGAACGGAAGTTCCTTCTTTCGGTATCCTCTAGAAAGGATGGCGACTTTCCGGTTTCGGCGCAGGAGTTCGCGGGCAAATATCTCGACCACCGGCGTCTTTCCAGTACCGCCAGCAGTGACATTCCCTATGCTGATGACCTGCGCCCCAAGTGCGTGCTCGCGAAGAATTCCCGAGCGGTAGGCGAAATGGCGCACGGCAACCACAAGACCGAAAAGTTTCGAAATGGCGTTGAGGAAGTCTAGAAAGAGTTTGATCCAACCAGTATGCCCTTGGTCAGCCCCTTCCTGCTGGATGAGGTTGACCAAATAAGATTCGAGGCGTTCGATGTTGCGGGGATGTTTGCGTGACATGGCTACCGGCGAAATAGTTGGAGGGTTCGTAGCATCAAGCCGAAAAGAAAGAGGCAGGCTCCTACCAATACAATCGGGCAGGAGGAGTCGCGGCTGGCTTCAATGACAGAGTAGAGTCCCCCATCCGTCTGCCCCCAACTCATCTGATACAGCCACCATCCGGCTTCAATGTGAGGGTGGTTGACGCGCACTTGAACCTGCTTTCTCCCCGCCTTCGAGGCAATCGAAAGAGTACTCTGGAAATCGCTCGGTGTCTCAGTATGCGGGTGGTTGAAGATCTCAAAGTTCTCAAGCGTAATCGAAAAGGGAAGTTGGTGTTTGGGATGCGTTCCACTGGTGTCCCAAACATAATGGCCTGAATCCCCCGGACGCAGGGGAATGATTCCCTGTGTCGCACGATGCGTTCCTGCCAAAGAACCAACAAGCACGATGGCAAGGCCTGCATGAATCAAAGCAGACCACCAGCACCTACGGCACGCGGCCTTGAGAGCAATCGAAAGAAGCAGTAGTATGAGCGCCGACGCACTTAGCCACCCCATTGTACCGAAGTCGAAATAGGGGAGGGGAGATGTTGCGAAGCAGGCCAGTAGCAGCGAAGCCACAGCGCCCAGAAGGGATAGTGCAAAGGCTAACAGCAACATAGTTCTCAGGCCAGGGCCTCCATCTCAAATGTGAGTTCCTCGCGGCAGATATCGGCAACCATTGTATGCAAGGGGATCCGCGCCAATCCCCGTGCGTGGCGAATGCGCTCCCAGATTGGCAGGTCTGACGGATTTTTAAGGTACGCCACGGCATAGCGCAAATCCTGCCATTGCCGGCCATTGTCCTGTAAAATTGCCTCGACTACATCAAGCGTATGGTTGATTTGCGCGCTGGTGTCGCCCTGGTGCAGGCTCTTGCCATTGGCGCCAATGCTGGCCGTTCCGGATAGGGCAAGCAGGTCGCTCGAGGAGCCGGAAATGCGGACGGCACGGGCAAAGGTGGAGCGATAATCCGTCGCCGGGTTCTGCAATGGAGATGGGCGTTGGACAATTTGTGTTCCTGCTGCCGGTTTGACTGCCCACACGGCGGCGGTCAAGGCTGATTGCGATACATTGGCACAGCCAATTCCCGTGCTGGCGGGGATAAAGCCAGGGGCAAGGCGGGGCAAACAGTAGGCATCGCGAGCTGCATTGAAGAGCGGATACCAGGCGGTAATTTTGTCGAGATAAAACCAAGTACGAACGACATGCGCATATGTCAACCCTTCGGCCCGCAACCAAGCTTCGATTTGGCTGTAGAGGTTGGTAACTTGTTCCTCAGGAGGTAGGCACGAATTGTGTGGTATTAAACCGACAGCGAGGTAAGAAGTACCATCTTCAGGGGGCAAGGCAAACAACTCATTGGGGATGGCCGAGAAGGCATAGGGCGTCCTTGGGGAAATCAGATTGATGGCGTTGCGTGCAGGGGTATTGCAGGTCAGAAGCATATCAGAGGGAGAGAATGTAGATTTCCAGCGCCTGAAGTTCATCCGGGGTTAGTAGAGAGGTTCGTCCGTGGCTGTCGTGCGGATTGTCCACGGTCAGCAACTCGCGTATCGACAAGGAGCGGCCATCGTAAAGGTATGGCGGAGTTCTCCAGACCTCCCTGAGCGTCGGTGTGTCGAAAACCCGGTTCGTCTCGTTACCAACGCCCAACCCCAAATCGAATGGACGCCTATTGGTGTAGAGGCCTCTCTCTTCGGGATGGCAGAAGGCACAGCCAGACTTGGAAAAGACGGCTTTCCCTTGGGTAAGTAGCGGATGCTTGGCGTAGGGGCTGACGGGGGCTTGCAAGGGCATTTCGTGTACATAGGCATCAAGACAAAGGGCATCTTCTTCGGGGCGGGTGACAAACTGGATATGTCTCAGACCTGCTCGATTGCAGGCCTCCATATTGGCGCGAATACCGGTAATCATCGTCGGCGGCGTCAAGTCGGAGAGAAAGAGGCTTTTAGTCTGCTTGGGATTGCCCAACCCATCATTGAGCAAGTCCCAGTTGAGCCCGTCGGCACGGCCATCAGGGTGGCAACTGGCGCACGACTGCCATTTTTGGAAACACATCGAAGCGTCGTTGAACAGCATCTCGCCACGACGGGCACGGCAGGCAGAAAGGTCGTCCGGCTGACCGTTTGGAGCGATTGTGCGGATATGCGGCTCAGAAACAAGAGGAACAATGGCCACGACACCACTATAGTAGAGGGGTATAACCAATGTCTGATTATCGGCGAACCGCACACCGTGGGGGCCATCGCCAGGAAGCGGAATACGCCGTCGAATGCCGTTGAGAAAGGTCAAGTCATAGGGAACATCCTCAGGCTTCTCTGAGACGGCATTGACGCGTTTTCCCTCTTTCAGTCGTTCCAACTTCCGATGCAGAGCAGAACGATCTATGACGCTGACCTCCCTTGTTCCGGCATGTGTCACGGCTAGGTAGCGACCATCTGGCGAGACGGCAACGCCCCAAGGATTAGCCGCACCAAGATCCACTTCGTCCAGCAGAACAGTATTGACATATGCGCCAGAAAACCCATCGAAAATGGATAGCGCAGCCGTATTCATCCACCCGCGTTCCAGCTGCGTTGTCGGCAACTGGTTGCGGCCGAGCGTATGCGTCACATAGACGAACCGGTGGTCGGGTGAAGAGGTAATCCCTCTGACGCCTGTCGCGCCACAGGGAAGGGGAATATGGCGTAGCACCTGATAACGCGCAGGATCGATCAGGCTGACTCTTGCCGAGACGCACCTATTGGTCGCCGGCTCAAGGGGAAGGTGATTGGCAACGAACAAGAGGCGGTTGGAAACGCCCATTGCCACACCGATGGGCTGATGATGGCAGGGTATGGAGGCGAGCCGCTGGAGGGTTTCCGGATGGTAGGCTTCGAGGGTTCCCGAATAGCGACAAGGAACCCAGATTGTTGTGCCATCGTAGAGCGGCGACATTGCCCCGGCTCCAGTTGGAACGGTTGGCGGGATTGGGTTGAAAATGCGTCGCCAAAAGGACTGTCGACGGGGGCTACCATCGGCATTCAATAGGCTCAGTTGTCCGTAGGGTTCGTCCTTGGGGCTGGCCGTGACTATCAGCGTATCGTTGGGGCCTGCAGCAATACCTGTCGGGCACTCCGATATGGGAATGGTTCGTAGCAATTTAGCCTGGGCCGCATCTACAACCAGCAAGGACGGTGCGGTTGCAGTGGTGATCCAAGCTGTTTTGTCTGCGGCACATTCAACGGCATCGGGGGAGAGCCAGGTTGTTTGAATTGCCAGAAGCGGCAGGAGAAGCAGCGTATGCGACATGGACGGGGCAGACGAATGGTTCAACACTTGTCTCCACCCATTTTACACGATTGGCGTGAAAAAACAAGGTTATTCCTCACAAAAGGGAGCGCGCAAGATGATTGATATAATGTCGCATAATGTCTGTTATGGATAATTATCACCTGATTGGGGCTTTTGCTTGCCGAGGCCGGGAAAATCAACTATACTGCAACTATGCATCGACATTACTGTACCCGTGACCAATTGGTTGCAACCAAACTGATTTTGAGTGGAGACGAATCCAAGCATTTGGCGACTGTGCTGCGCGCCCAACCCGGAGAAGCGGTCGAATGCTTTGACGGACAGGGATGTTGGCGCCGGTACTTTATCGAGTCCGTAGCGAAGCGGGCGGTGACGCTTGTGGCGGACGGGAATCTTGCCGAGGCGCCGCGGCCAACCTGTCCGATTCACCTCTACGCCTGCATCTGCAAGGGTGAGCGTTGGGACTGGCTCCTGGAAAAGGCCGTAGAACTGGGTGCCAATCGGATTGTTCCGGTTCTCTCCAAGCGTTGTGTGATACGGCTTGAACGAGGCGAACGCGCCGCCAAGCATACCAAATGGGCGAGGCGTTTAATCGAAGCAGCCAAGCAGTGCGGGGCGCATCGGATTCCGGAACTCTCGGACGCAATGCCATTGGAAAGTTTGAACCTGCCCCCCCTCACCTATGTGGCGGCACTGTCGGAGGATGCCCGCCCGCTGATGCCGTCCTTGCCCGCCGAGCCCCCCAATGCCGTGGGATGGTTCTCTGGGCCGGAGGGGGACTTCTCTCCCGATGAGTTGGCGTGGTTGCGAAGACAAGGTTGCCGCTTGGTGACTCTCGGCCCGCTCGTTCTTCGGGCGGAGACAGCCGCTCTCTATGGACTTTCGGTGCTGAACTGTTGGCGCAATTCGCAAGGCGCCTAGCCCCCCTGCCTGCCGCCCCTAGCCAGGAACAGATAGGCAGGAATACCCTACGGCAATTGGTATCCCCTGCCCTCGACGATACGCACCCACAAGGGCAACACCTGCCAATCCGTCATACACCATCCAACCTACCTTTCGACTCCTTCTCATCCACCAAACACCTGATTGCACCACTGGTAAAAACTTGCACCCCTAAGCCCAATAAGGTATACTGAAGGCGTCGTTTTGACTGAGAGCCATCCACTCCGCCGGGAGATTTTCTCTATGATTTCCGCCAAGAACCTCATTCTTTGCCTCGCGTTGCCGCTCCTGCTCGTCGGCTGCCGGGAAAACCCTGAAGACCTCTTCACCAAAGGCAAGCAGGCCCTCGCCTGCGGCAACCTGCCTGATGCGGTGACCTATCTCAAACGCGCCGTCAAGGCATCCCCCAACGCCCTTGATGCGATGAAACTGCTCGGCGGAACCTACTATCGACTGGGCGAAATGGATCAATCCGCCGAACTCTTCGACGAAGTCCTGACCATCGCGCCGAACGATTTGACCGCGCTGGAGGCTCGTGGACGCATCGCCGGCAATCTTGGACATTGGCGGGACGCCAACACATTCTTTACCAGGGCCGTCACGGCCGCCAGCGATCCTCAGGACATCTCGCGCATCCAGACCGCGTGGGGAATGGCTGATGACCTCAGAGGCGATACGATGCTCGCCGCCGCCCGGTTGCTCTTTGCCATCCGCGCCAATGCTACGAATGAAGTCGCGCTCTACAACCTCGCCGTCCTTTTCAAGGAGAAACTCAACCTCCCCAGAGAATCCGCCGAGCTCTTCAATCTCTACCTTCGGACCGACGGATCCGCCGTACGCGAAGCCCCCGCCCAGAAAGCCCTGGATTCCCTCAAAACTCTCATTCAAAAGAGCGATTCGACGCGCACTAGGCTCATCGCCGAAACCAAACCCCAGGCGGAAAAAGCCATTCGCGAACGACAGCCGCGGAAAGCCGCCGAACTCTACCGGATCCTTGTTTCCTTAGGACTCGACGAGAAGAGCACTTTGGAAGCCGCCAAACAAGCCTATCAGACCAAAAACTACGACATCGCCTGCCACCTGCTCTTGCCGCTTTGCTACCACAGCCCGCGCAACCTCGTCGCACTTGACTTAATGACCCGCGCCTGCTATGCCTGCAAACACTACCCCGAAGCGCGTCTCTACGGCCAGCGTTGCCTGGCGCTTATTCCCGAGGCCAAAAAAGCCAAGTACGACGCTTGGTTGCAGACTGTACCGATGGCGAGGAACGACTAACCCGTGACAGACGGTATTCCAACTCTTCTCACCATCGACTGGTGCCTGTTGGCCCTTGCGCTCATATTCGCCATTCGCGGAGGAATCCGAGGCTTCTCCGGCGAAGTTGGTAACTTGGTGGCTCTTGCTCTTTCGGGCTTGACACTTTGGTTTGCGTGGAACCCTTTCGGAATTTGGATTGCGCGAGCCCCGTGGATTCCCGAAGCCATTCACCAGAGTCCCATTGCGCAAACATTAGTTCTCTTGACAGGCATCGCGATTCTCTTTGTCCTCGTTTACAAAGCAACCGCCAAACTGGTCGGATGCGCCCTCGGACAACCCCTAGATGCCATTTTGGGGGTCTGCGCGGCCCTCTTCAAGGTCGCATTCCTCGCGGGAATCATCTTCGCTTGCGGTCAAATTATACTCCCGCGCTTGACCCGGTGGGCAGTTCCGGCAAGTAGCGTGACCTCCCATATTCTCGCCCCCATTGCAGACCACTTTACAGGTCATTTCACCGTTCCCCGCTGATGTATTCCGACAATGCCAAAGAAGAGATCAAGGCGCGCATTGATATCGTCGACTTGATTCGCAGTTATGTCCCCTTGCGGAAAGCGGGGACAGTCTGGAAAGCCTGCTGCCCGTTCCATCAAGAAAAGACCCCCTCTTTCACGGTAGACCCGATACGCGGAACCTATCATTGCTTCGGTTGCGGCGAACACGGTGATATTTTCACCTTCACGATGAAGCAGGGAAGTATGACCTTCCCTGAAGCCCTTAGGGAGTTGGCCCAACGCGCCGGGGTTATCCTGCAGGAAGACGCCAATCCAGTCGAGCGGGCAAAGCGGCAAAGAAGGGCGCGGCTCTATTCAATCTATGAGGAATTGGCCGCATTTTACCAGCGTTGCCTGGCACTCAAGTCCGCGCAAATCGCACGGGATTACCTCGCAGAACGCCATATCCCAGCCGAGATTGCGACCCAATTCCGCTTGGGATATGCCCCAAAGCGGCGCAACGCGCTTTTGGAATGGGGGCACAAGCACGGTTACACTACGGAAGAGTTGATTGAGGCCCAGGTTCTGATTCCACCGAAGTATGGACGCGACGACGACTTCTACGATCGTTTCCACGGGCGACTCGTCTTCCCAATAAGGGATAAAAGAGGCAGAATTTGTGCCTTTAGTGCTCGCATTCTCGACGGTTCCCATCCCGCGAAATATGTCAATTCGCCCGAAACCGAGATCTTCAAGAAAAGCCATATCCTCTACGCACTCTCCGACGCCATCCGCCCCTTGGCTCAATCCCCCCAACATCAGGCTATCGTCTGCGAAGGTCAGATTGATGTTATCCGCTGCCACAGCGCAGGGTTCACCACAGCCGTCGCGTCTCAAGGCACGGCCTTTACCGAAGACCATGTCAAACTGCTGAAGGAAAGTGGGGCTGAATCCGCGGTCTTGGTTTTCGATGGTGACTCAGCAGGGCGGAAAGCGGCGATACGGACCGGTAAACTCTTTTTGGGGCATGGAATACCCGTGATGGTGGCCACGCTTCCACCGGGCGAAGACCCTGATTCGCTAATCCGGGACAAAGGAGCAGAGGCATTCCAGGGCATTCTTGACGGGGCAGAGTCCCTCGTCGCCTTTATCGTCCATTCTGCCGCACGGCTTGAAAAGCAGCCGGAATCCATTGATGCGCTGACGCGTACGACAGCACAGATTTTGGAGGTTTTGCAAAATACCGAAAGTGCCGTTATGCGGGCACGCTTGCAACAAGAGGCCGCGGCGCTTCTGGGGGTCAGCGAAGATGCGCTGGAGGAGGACTTCAAGAAAGTTCTCCAAGAGGTCGAGGCTCGACGGCCGCAACGGTTGCAAGAGTCTACAGCGGAGGATTTGGAGTTTCTCGAGGAGCCGGACATTGTCGACTTTGACGATGTGGAGCCAGTAGAAGAACCTCTGGAAGCGTCATCAGCTGCGACTACCGCATCTAGCTTGGCGGACGCCTTGGCGGAGTTAGTGCTTCACCATTACGATAATCAGCCACTGCTTGAGGATGTTCGCCACTGTCTGCCGCCTAATCTCATTCCTGACGGCCCCGTACGCAGCCTTGTCAATGCCATTCACCAAACACCGTCTCAGTCGCCCTTTCAACTGCCGGACGAACTGCCGGAATACCGTGCCTATTATGATGAAGTTCTTGAGCGGGATGAGCGTTTGGGTAGCGAAACTGCCCCCCAAGACGCGTTAGAAGAACTTATCCGCAAGTTTTGGATTCAAGCTACTGAGCAGCAGGGGAAAGCACTGCCTGCAGACAATATCCAGCGCCTTGAACTACAAAAGCACATTGGCTATTTGAAGAGTGCCCCCTGGCGGCAGGTGCGCGCCACCCTCTCAGGGAATTACGAACCTACCCAACCGGAACCGTCTCCACCGCCAACCGCACCGGTCCCCCTCTCCTCGGAACCTTTTCTGCCTTCCGCTCCGCTCTCACCACCCCAATCCCCCTCATTCAACGAGCCAAGCTACCTCCCCGATTAAAGGCTTGCCTCTGCCGCGTGCATTCGATATAATGAGGTTACTTCTGAATGTCAGCTCATATCGACCATAAGCAGCGCAAGCAACTGATTATCGCCCGTTCCATCATCCTCTTTTCGGAACAGGGGTACAATGGTGTGACATACCAGAAGATAGCCGATGCATGCGGATTTGCCCGCACGGTGCTCTACCAATATTTCAAGAACAAGTGCGAAATATTCTCCTACGCCATAGAGCAGCTCAACAACCAACTCAAGGACCAGTATGTCCGAATCATGGATGACCGTCGGCTTTGTGTTGCCGAACGCATTGAGCAGGTTTTGACCGCTACGCTGACGCTCCTCTACAAAGAACAGGTCTTCATGAGTGTTGTTCTGGACCACATTCTGGCAGGACATCGTGCCGGTCGTTCTATGCGTCATCCAATCCGCCTCTATACCTTTGGTGTCATTCGAGCGTTGCGCCATCTTCTGATGGAGGGTGTCCGCAACGGTGAGCTTTCCGTCATCTCGACATCTATTGCGGCGCAAAACCTCTATGCGCTCCTCGAATCAGCCATTCTGCGTCTGACCATCTCGGAGAATGCAGACTTTAATATGGCTCAACAGATGGTCCATCAGGCCGTTTTAGGGTTGAAACGACAAAACTAGTTGCCATGCAGTATCCCATTGGTCGCATCATTGCCGGTTCACAAGGCGAAATAGAATCAGCAAGGGGTCGATTTGATCAGCAAGCCATAGACGAAACACACTTTCACTCGGGCGATTATCCCTACCCCCTCCATGCGGTGGGACTAGCCCAAACGGCTACCGCAGTTGGGCCAGGGACATTCAAGGGGGCTGTTCTGCGTCCCCTCACCTTCGCCCCTTCCGATCAGCCGGGATGGTGGATTGACCGTACGGATCTGCCCGATCAACTGCCGGTCGAGGTCTCTGCCAATAATGTCTGGACAACCGCCCGCAACATTGTGCTTCGCGCCGGGAGCCCCCACAATTACCTCCGGATGGTTGAGCATATTATTGCCTTGCGTATCGGCATGGGAATCGACGATGTGACCATTCGCGTCGCGGATGGAGACCCGCCCCTCTTCGACGAGAGTAGCCTGCCCCTCGTGACAGCGATGAACAAGGCCCAACCGGTTGAGTTGCCGCGCCCCGCGACCTTTTTGACGGTCAAAGAGCCGGTCACATTCGGCGGCACACGGGGCGACTTTATCACGCTACTCCCTGCGGAACCTGGGCAACGCCTTTTACGGGTTGATTGCGCCATCGACTTTCCATCTGTCATTGGCAAGCAGAGAATCCTATTCGATTTGACCCCCAAGACTTTCCTTATCGGTGCAGGCGCTCGAACCAATGCCTCGCATGGACAGATGCTTTACTGCCGCACCATTGGTAAACTATTCGCCGATACGCGTAATTTAGGCTACACGACCAATAACATCCTGATTCACGGCAAACATCGGTACGCCAACCCACCGCGCTTTGAACGAGAGCCTGTTTGGCATCGCGCCGTGCTCGATTTGCTGGCGGCGGTTGCGCTCTTGCGCGGACGCTTGGCGGGCATGATCATCTCCTATCGTGCCGGACACACCCAGGATGTCCAATTCATCACTCAACTGTTGCTGAACAACTTGCTGGAGGTTCACCATGCCTAGATTTTCCCTTACTGCCTGGATTCCCTTGTCCCTGACCCTTCTCTTGACAGCCGGATGCGAGACGACCAGTGACATATTCAACTTGCCTGACCGCAGTTCCCCGCCTTCAAGTTCAGTTGCCGCCCGAGAAGCAGCCTCTATCCGCCGTACAGAGGCAAAAGTTGCCCAAATCGAAGCCCAACTAGATGAATTGAA
Organism: Kiritimatiellia bacterium; assembly: GCA_034178815.1. GTDB lineage: Bacteria > Verrucomicrobiota > Kiritimatiellia > RFP12 > DVOR01 > JAXFQS01. Next base: position 14,825 of record JAXFQS010000030.1, read on the forward strand.
CCGTCTCACCGATCGCCTTGACCGGCGCCTGGACGATTTGGAACGCAGAAGCCACAACCCCAACGAATTGACCGCCCTTCGCCGGGATCTCGACGCATTGCGGCAAGATATGGCGCGCCAGCGCGGAGAGATCGTCAACGAATTGGCTCAGAAATTGGCAAAAATGCAGTCTGCCCGTCCTCAACCACCATCCCCTGCGCCTCGTTCGCATGCAAAAAGCGGATACGAGCATATCGTCGAGAAAGGCCAGACCCTTTCCGAAATAGCCCGGGGCTATGGCGTCAGCGTCGATTCGATTCTCAGGGCAAACAATCTGACGCGCAAATCCGTCATTCGCGTCGGACAGAAGCTTTTCATCCCGGACGCCAACTAAACCACGCCCCCAATGACTGTTTCCATCACCTCCATTCTCATCCAAGCCGCCGGCGGTTTGGGCATCTTCCTGCTTGGCATGCAACACCTTTCGGAGGGCTTGCAGGCTGTTGCCGGACAGCGTATGCGCAAACTGGTCGCCGCAGCTACCAGCAACCGTTTCGCCGGGGTCGTGACAGGCATTGTCGTGACCGGACTGGTGCAATCCAGCTCGGTCGTTACGGTTATGGTCGTTGGACTGGCTACCGCCGGCATTATGACCCTGGTGCAGGCAATCAATGTCATTATCGGCGCCAATATCGGGACAACTGCGACTGCTTGGATCGTGGCTATGTTGCCGTCTATCGGCGACTCCTTTTTTATGATTCTCCTGGTCATCGGCGCCGTACCCTATCTTTTTGCCAAGAAGGAAAGGTGGCGCTACAGCGGGTTGGTGACTCTAGCAGTCGGACTGATCTTTCTCGGGCTCCAGGTGATGAGCAACAGTCTCAAGCCCATCAGCGCCAATCCCGAGTTCGTCAAATGGTTCCAAATCTTCAGCGCCGACTCATACATCGGTCTGGCAAAGTGCATTCTGACGGGCACCATTCTCACCGCCATCATCCAGTCTTCAGCCGCCGCCACGGCCATATCCATTACGCTGGCTATGAACGGAGTCATTAGTTTTGAGACCGGCGCGTCGCTGGTTTTCGGCATGAACATCGGTACGACGGTGACGGCTTGGCTGGCGGCGTTGGGCGGAACGATTCCGGCGCGACGGGCGGCGTTGGCACATACGCTCTTTAACTTCATTGGCGTGCTAATTTTTGCCCCCTTCTTCTTGGACTTCATCGTCCCATTCTTCCGCTACTACTATCCCGAAATGTACGAATGCCGTATTGAGAATGGTGTCAAGGTCTTTCCCTACATTACGGCTCCAATTGCCATGGTTCATACCTGCTTCAACCTGGCAAACACCTGCCTGTTCATCCCCTTTGTCCACGCATTCGCCCGGCTGATTGAGCGGCTTGTTCCGGGCGAGGCGGTCTCGCAACGCCCTCGCCTCGAAGTGCTCGATATCCGCAATGTCGCCCCCGTCGTGGCAGTCGAACAGGCCCGAAAAGAGGTCGAGTACATGGCGCATTGCGACAAGCGCATTCTCGACGAGTTCCGGGCCATATTCACTAGCAACGAGGCTGATGAGGAGCAAGAACGGCACATCTTCGAGACGGAGGACAAGCTCGATCGGATTCAGCACGAGGTCTCCATTTTCTTGGGCAAGGTCATGACAATGCCAATGCCTTCCGACGCGGCCCTCCGTGCCAAGATGATTCTTCGCGTGGCGGACGAATATGAATCGGTCTCGGACGAGATTGCCGCTCTTTTGAAGGTGACCAAGCGGATGCGCAATTCGCATCAGCAACTGACTGAGGCGGGCAGGAAGGAGATGTTGGCACTGCACGACCATTGCGCGGCCTTTGCAGCAATGGTGACCGAGGCATTCCGCTACGGCAAACGGTTTGCCCCCGACATTCTGGCCAATATGCACGCCGACTCCCAGTCGATTACCAAGGAGGTCAAGACCATCCGTTCGGCGCAGCTTGACCGCCTTGAAAATCATGTTCAAGGGGTCGAATCTCTTAAGATTGTCGATCTGATGGATATGCTTAGCATCTACCGTCGCCTCAAAGAGACCTACCTCAATATTGGCGAGGCAATCCTTGAGGAGAATAGCCCCCGCTACGCCGACATCAGTTCGTAAATATGGGTCTGAATCGCGAATGGCTGTGGCGAGAGCGTGAGGGTCTGCCGCTCGATGACGAATATATTCCGGCGAGCCTGCGCAAGCCCCCCTTGCCCCTGTCTGATGACATCGGCAAGGTGCTCAAGGAGTACAGTCTTCAACTTCGGGGCAACGATTCTCCGCTCTCCCGCATTAGCACCCAATGGCCACAAATTGTAGGTGCTGAACTGGCTGCAAAAGTCCGGCCGCTACGCTACGACAAGCCTACGCTCTACCTTGCCGTCTTGCAGAGTTCCGATCTCTATTTCGTCCGAACCCAGGCGCTCGCGACGATACGCAAGGCGCTCATCCCCTACTCGACGCCAGCCGCCCCGATACGGCAGGTTCGCGTCCTGCTGACACAAAACACCTAGCGCCATCCGATCTTCTACCGACTGGCTTCAACTGGGTTTTGCAGCATTACTTCCCAGCAAAGATTGGGTTCGACAGGTTGCAACCTCTGTGCGCAATTCATAGGCTCCTTCGCCTTCCAAAGGTTGCCACCTGCGGCGACGCAAGATGCCCACCAAAGATTTGCTTTGAGGCCAATAATCCCCCACGCCAATCGTTCTTTACGATATGCAAATATATAGATTGCAAGGTCTCGCGCTACTCCTGCTGGCGGTCGGATGCCAGACCGTCAGAGAGGCCCGGAAGACACAAAGTGCGCCGTTTGTTCCGCGCCACTATGCCCTCTTCACTCCTGAAGAGCCGCTGACGCTCAAGCAATCGGAACTCTGGACGCTTGCCTACCATCCCGATTTCGCCATTGCGACACAGGATGTTGTCCAAGCCGAGATAGCCCTCCACGAAGCCGGCGTCAATCTGCGTCCCCAATTCGCCGCAACCATCGGCATCAGCGGCAACAGCGAAAGTTCAGACCGAAACAACTGGCACATTCATTCATCGCATGAAGCCCTCTCAGCATCTCTCAACCTCTCCTGGGTACTCTATGACTTTGGCCGTACGCGCGCCAAGCAACGCCAGGCGGTAGCCAATCTTCAGGGGGCGGCGACATCCTACCGCGAAACAACGCTTGAACGAATCTACCAGACCCGCGCTTCCTTTTACGATTTGGCCAAAGCCAACGAAGAGTGCCATGTCGCAGAAGAGAACCTTCGCCTCTACGCCCGCCTTCGAGAGGAAGCACAACTTAAACTCGATATCGGCAAAGGAAGGCGGTATGACTTGACCAAAGCCGCCGCAGAAGAAACCTCTGCGCGCGTTGAACTGACCGTAGCCTCGAACCAACTCTCCGTGGCTCGCGCCGCGCTGCTCAACAACCTTTCGATTCGCTCAGACGGCTTTATCCATTACCGCTGGGAAGAACTCCCCTCCCTTCCCGTCGAGACCCTATCAGACGCCTTCGTCCTTGCCCGAACCAACAATCCAACCCTGTGCATCCAGTATGCCAATCGAGCAGCGGCAAGCAATGCCGTCGACCTCGCCATTGCCGACCTTTACCCCGAACTCTCCATTTCGCTCTCCCCTTCATACCTTCACAACGCCGCCGAAACAGTGGGTATTTCGTGGGGGGGACACCTGATTGACACCCTCTTCTCCGGATTCTCGAAAGAAGACAACTTGAAGCGAGCCACCTCTGCATTGAAGCAGGCCAATGCCCAACTGATTCGACAGGAAGAAGCCCTCCTGATGGAACTAGAAACCGCATGGGCAGACCTCCATTCCGCGCAAGATAACCTAGTAGATGCGACAACCCTTCAGCGCCAAGCAACCGAGAACTTCGAGCTCGTAGAGGAAGAGTTCAAGGTCGGTAAAGCCACTATTCTCGAACGAAGCGATGCCCAGACGACATTGACCCAGGCTCGCGTTAAACACCTTACGGCCGCCTGCACCGTTGAAAAGTCCAAAGCCAAGCTCCTCCAACTCTTAGGGGTAGATTTATGAAAACTTTCCTGCCCGCCATCCTAGTTCTCCTGTTCCTTTCCGGTTGCACCGATCACGCCCCACCCCTTCGCTGGCGCACACGCACCGTCACACGCGGAACCATCGTGCAGGAGGTTCGCGCAACTGGGACGGTTCAGCCCATCAAAACGGTCGAAGTCGGTACCCAAGTCACCGGACCAATCCTCAAACTTTATGTCGATTACAACGCCTCCGTCACCAACGGTCAACTCATCGCCCAAATCGACCCAATAACCTACGAAGCCAGCGTGCAACAATCCACTGCCGAACTCGCCTCAAACCAGGCTCAAGTGCAAAAAACCGAGGTCGAACTCGATTTGGCAAAGAGGGAGTTGGCGCGCATCCAAAAGTTGGCCGATAAGCAGATGACCACCGCATCGGACCTTGATACAGCCCTAGCCGAACGCGACAAGCTTACCGCAACACTGGCCATAAACAAAGCCGCCGTGCTCAAGTCCGAAGCCAACTTGATGCTCGCAAAGGCCAACCTAGGCTACACGACCATTCGCTCGCCAGTGGACGGAGTTGTCATCGAGCGCAATGTCGACGAAGGTCAGACCGTCGTCTCATCAATGAATGCCCAAACACTATTCAATATTGCGACAGACCTCTCGAGGATTCAAATCGCGGCAGACATTCCAGAGGCGGATGTCGGCGGTATTGCCGCAGGTCAACAGGTAACCTTTACAGTAGACGCCTATCCGCAAACATTCACCGGCTCAGTCGTGCAAGTCCGAATGGCCTCCACCTCTGTCAATAATGTTGTGACATTCCCCGTTATTATTGAGGCGGACAACCCCAAACTCCGCCTCTTCCCCGGCATGACCGCCAACTTGGCAATCGAAATCGCGCAGGCCAATAATGTCTTGAAAGTGCCCCTCGCGGCAACACGCTTCAATCCGCCCAACTGCGATCGTCCAAGGGAGCCGCATGTGTGGATTATGGGTGAAAGTGGCATGCCACTAGCGATTCGATTCAAGAGAATCATAGCCGACGGCACACAACTTGGAGTCGAGGCCGAAGGCTTAGAGGATGCGGAGTTGATTGTTGGCACCGAAACCGCCCAAACAAGCGAAGCAAAGACTCAGAATCCTTTCGCTGTGCGCCCACCGGGCGCGCCGCCAAAGAGGTAGGAACGGCAGACTATGGCCGAACTCATTTCCATTCGCGATTTGCGCCGAGGCTATATACTCGGAACCGAACAAGTTTGGGCTTTGGATGGTGTCTCGCTGGATGTGCGCCAGGGTGAGTTCATCGCCATTATGGGACACAGCGGTTCGGGAAAATCGACCTTGTTGAATATCCTCGGTTGTCTGGATTCCCCCACATCTGGCAATTATGTGCTTGATGGTGTGGAGGTCGGAAAAATGTCTCGGCGCGAACTTGCCTTGGTGCGCAATCAGAAGATCGGATTCGTCTTTCAAAACTTCAACTTGCTACCCCGTACAACAGCCTGTGCGAATGTCGAACTGCCTATGCTTTATAGTCGCAATGGGCTTTCACAAAAAGCAAGAAGAGCAAGGGCATTGGCACTCTTGGAACAGGTCGGACTGGGCGGTAGAGTCAATCATTCTCCCGCCCAGTTGTCGGGGGGACAGCAACAGCGCGTAGCAATAGCTAGGGCGCTGATGAACCAGCCTCCTCTCTTGCTCGCAGACGAGCCCACCGGCAATCTCGACTCCAGGGCCACGCAGGAAATCATGGAGTTCTTCCGCTCGTTGAACACTAGGGGTCAAACAATTATCATGGTGACCCATGAAGACGATGTAGCGGCTTACGCGGGGAGGACGATTGTCCTCAAAGATGGTCGTATAGAGGGGGAACGCGCGTGAATCCCCTAATGGTTTTGGGCGTTGCCTTATTGGCACTCAAGCGCAACTTGGTGCGCTCTTTTTTGACTGCGCTTGGGATTATTGTCGGTATTGCGGCAGTGATTGCGGTTGTGGCTATCGGCGAAGGGGCCTCGACGAATATGAAGGCGGAGATTTCCCAGATGGGAGACAATATCGTCTTGGTCTTCGCTGGCTCGATGAAGCGGGGCGGTGTACACGGCGGAACGGGCGGTGTGCAGACGCTGATGGAATCCGATGGCATCGCCATGACCAATGATTTCCCGGATATGATCAAGGCTTTTACGCCAGTGGTTCGCAGTTCGGGGCAGATGATTTCCTCACTCAACAACTGGTCTAGCCAGTTTCAGGGGGTGTCCCCCGCCTTCTTGACTGTTCGCAAATGGACCATTGCATCCGGTACATTTTTCTCAAACGGGGATGTGCATACAGGCGCCCGTGTCTGCGTACTGGGGCAAACGGTTGCGGAGAACCTATTCCCCGATGGCCGCGACCCTGTTGGGGAGTATATTCGCATTCGCAATATGCCCTTTCGCGTATTGGGGGTCATGGAAAAGAAGGGTACCAATTCTATGGGGCACGACCAGGATGATATGGTTTGGCTACCTTCGACCACGGTCAAGCGGGTGTTGAGCAGAGGGGCGTTCAACAATGTCGACCAGTTGCTCTTCAGCCTATGGGACATCAAGGACATTCCACGCTGCAAACAAGAACTCAGGGCACTCTTGAGGCAACGCCATAAATTACCGCCTGGGGCGGAAGATGACTTCCGCGTAATCGACATGACGGAAATCACTGAGGTCGCCACCAGCGTCTCCTCTCTGATGACCGTATTGATGGCTGTGGTCGCGTCAATTTCGCTACTAGTGGGCGGAATCGGCATTATGAACATCATGCTGGTATCCGTGACAGAGCGAACGAGGGAAATTGGCCTAAGGAGCGCAATCGGGGCAACACCGGGCGCCATCCTGATGCAATTCCTCTTTGAATCGGCCACGCTTTCGACTCTCGGCGGCTCGTTCGGGATTTTGCTCGGTTGGGGCGGCGCACAACTAGTAGGGCGTTTGAACGGTTGGCCCATCGAGGTTACCCTCTCCTCCATTGTGATTTCCTTTGCATTCAGCACAGCAGTTGGTATATTCTTTGGGTTTTATCCGGCGCTCCGCGCCTCTAGACTGAACCCCATCGACTGCTTGCGCTACGAATGAATCTGCAGAATCATTGGAACTGTCTGACCGCAACCTATAGCACCTTGCCCCCCAATGGAAGAGTTATGGCGAAGGTGGTTGCTGTGCACGCTGCGATCCTGCCGATAGGCAACACTTTCGTCGCGACCTACATTCTCCGCCAAGGCTCGAACGACTTCTCCCACGCAATGGCCTACCAACTGGGCTGCTATGCCGGCGTGCTGATTCTCTCCTACGCTAACGGCTGGCTGCTGGGGCACATCTCCCCAAAAACACTCTTTGGCTGGGGCATTATGTTGACCGGGACAGTCCTTTTTGCCATCGCTGCGCTCCCCATGCTGTCATTTGGCGGAATTGCCCTTTCCGGTGTCGCCATGGGAGCAGCCGGGGGGCTCTTTTGGTGCAACCGTAACCTGCTGGTTCAACAAGCGACCGACGAACATTGCCGCGCGGCGTTCTACGGTTTTGAAATGTTCTTCCAGTCACTCTTCCTTGTCTTAACCCCTATTGCAGCTGGGTTGTTGGTGACACGCTTCCCAGACTGGGGGTATATGTGGTTGGGGGCGTTCACGATGGCCGTCAACGCCTTAACACTGGCTCTATTCCTACCTAGTCGGTTCCAGAAGGAAACCGTCCAACTGGAGGCTTTCCCAGGCAGAAACGATTTCCAATGGCGTCTAGTCTTGCTCTCCGATGCCGTCAAAGGTATTGCTCAGGCATTCTTGATGTTAATCCCGGCGGTTATGGTCATGCGGAACCTAGGCGGCAATGAGGCGGGGGTAGGCGTAGTGCAAAGTCTCGGAGGAATTGCCTCTGGCGTTGGGGTTTTATGGCTAGGCGGAAGGCTCGGACATCGTGGCGAAGTTCGCCTGCTAGCGGCGGCTGGAATTCTCTACGCCCTAGCAAGCATTTGGATGGGCGTGGTGTTTGACAGCACAGCCCTGTCTTGGCTCTTGGGAAGTGTCATTCTCGCCCAACCTGCACTGGATCTAGGCTTTTTCCCAATCCAAATGGATGCAACAGACCGGGCCCGATTGCGGTGTGGAGGTAGCCTCTACTCCTACATAGCCGCGCACGAGACTGCCTACTTCATCGGGAGGGCTGTCGGTATTGGTCTATTCCTCGGAGCTTGGCAACTTGGCGGTGAGTTTTGGGCCATGCGCATCGCTCTGCCGGCGCTAGCGGTTGCTCATTTGGCAAGTATACCGCTGGCCGCGAAGATAGCCTCGGGATTGAACTAGCAGACACATCCCCAATGTGGCGACAAATATTATATTGCAGACGCCAAAGCCGCGCAGATTGAACTAGCGGATACAGCCCCAGCGGGGCGACAGAAAGGGCCAATGGACAAATGAGGCGGGGCCGAGCAGGTTGCGTTCCGGAACAGGTCCCCAGTAGCGGCTATCGTAGGAGTTGAAGCTGTTGTCGCCGAGGGCGTAGTACTGATCTCTGCGCAGTTCGACGCTGCCGCCATCCTTGGAAATGGTTTGGCGATAGGGTGTCTCACTCTGCGCTGGGTTGAACCCCGTGTAGTTGGGTGCTCCCTTCCGGCAGACCTGTTTATTGGCGATTTCGGCGATGATTTCCGGGCTTTGGATGGTTCGGCCATCGACAATTAAATTGGGGGCTTGGATGGTTAGTTTCTCTCCGGGGAGTCCACACATTCGCTTGATATAGTGGGTTCCCTGCTGAAGTCCCTCTATGCCGTTTGTGGAGAAAACCATTACTTCGCCGCGGCGCGGATGGCGGAAGTTCCAGATCCATCGGTTGACGAAAAGGAAGTCGCCGCTGACGATTCTTCCAGACCAAAGGACATCGCCCACGACGGCGCGGGGCTTGCCGTCCCCCCCCACACGACACCGCAAGGCTTTCCGTTCGAAGGCATCCGTCGGAATGTAGTGCGGCTTGCCACCAATGAAGAGTTCGACATAGCCCGGGCGGGCAGAACCCCGGGTATTGAGGATAATGGGGCCCGTTGCCTTTGCCTCGACACTGTGCCAAGCATCGCCAGTCGCGAGCCAGCGGCAAAAGCGCATGGGCTGGCGGTCAAACCACTCCGGGCTCTCAATATCGATGGACTGAATTCCGTAGAGAGTGGGCTGCATAGAGCCGGTCGGTATTTTGAAGGGTTGGTAGAAGAGCGCGCGAATGCAAGCTGCTACGCTCAGGGCGACCACGAGGGTATCGAACAGGCTCTTGAGGGACTCATCTGGACGGGCAGGGCAGATACGGCCATAGGCCTCGCCAAGTTGCTCGCCCGCGCTCTCCATCAAGGCGACGGTGCGTGACTTGATGGCCAGCCGTGCGGCGTCGATTGCGCGAAGCAAGGCATCCTGATCCTCCTGTGGCAGGACATCGCGCTGAAGTTTGTAGAAGGTGAGCACGCGGGCAATGCGGTTTTTGAGTTTCTTGGCGGCGCGCCGACGAAGAAAGAATCGTATCATGCCCCCTATCATACCACATTCCCACCAAAGGAGAAAGCAGAAGCTTCTCGATCAGGCAAGGAAATGACCGTGTCGCTATACCCCTATAGCGGGGACTGTGCTCTGTAAAATCTCGATACCGATTCTCACGAACTAATGGGGAGAAATGGTGTCTAACAAAGTCATTCCATCCTACCCACCCTTGCACAGAACTCCTATGCAGGAATTTTCCTCTCTTAAACCAACCTCTTCTAGACGGACGCCCCAAGCGGATTGGCGTTGTAATCCTCGGGAATAAGGATTATACTGTACACCGCAAAAGAGACCAATGCCCCAGAAAGTCCAGCCGCTATGCCAACGCCCCTCCCCTGCACCGATGCCGCACTCTACGCAAGAGCCAGGAAATCCATTCCTGGAGGCGTGAACAGCCCCGTCCGCGCATTCAACAGCGTCGGCGGCGCACCGCTTTATGTCACATCCGCCAAAGGTCGCCATCTTTTTGCCGCCGACGGGCGCCGACTGGTAGACTTCTGCTGCTCTTGGGGTGCAATGATTCTCGGACACGCCCACCCTGCCATCCTGCAAGCCGTCCGGCGAGCCGCGGCCCAAGGAACCAGTTTCGGCATCAACACCCCAAGCGAAATCGCATTGGCGGAGAAACTCCGTGAACTTGTCCCATTCATCGACCAGGTCCGCCTCGTCAACTCTGGCACCGAAGCGGTAATGACTGCCGTCCGACTGGCGCGGGGCGTAACCGGCAGACGCCTTATCGTCAAGTTCGATGGCTGTTACCACGGACACTCCGATTCAATGCTCGTCGCTGCTGGATCGGGCCTCTTGACCGCAGGCAAATCCGCCTCTGCCGGCGTGACCGAAGCAGTTGCGGCAGAGACCCGGGTGCTCCCCTACAACGACCTTCCCGCAGCCGAAGCACTCTTCGAGGCTGTGGGCAACGAAATCGCCGCCGTTATTGTCGAACCCGTTGCCGGCAATATGGGGCTCGTCAACCCACAACCAGGCTTCCTTGCCGGCCTGCGGCGCCTCACAGCCCAGCATCGCGCCGTCTTGATTTTCGACGAAGTCATTACCGGTTTCCGATTCCATCTCGGCACTTACGCCCAACTCTGCGGCCTCACGCCTGATTTGATTACCCTAGGCAAAATCATCGGTGGCGGTTTTCCCCTCGCGGCCATCGGTGGAACCGCCTCGTTGATGCGCCAGTTGGCACCAGAAGGCGATGTTTACCAGGCAGGAACCCTCTCAGGCAATCCCGTGGCCGTCGCCGCCGGACTCAAGGCACTTGAACTCCTCGAACAAGAAGATCCCTACCCGCGATTGGCCGAGTTTGGAACCATTCTGCGCGAAGGGCTCCAATCTATTGTGCCGCAGGTCAACGGCTTCGCCGGGACATTCACCCCCTTCTTCACCCAAGCACCAGTCCGAGACCTTGCCACCGCTCGCTACAGCGATACGGCGGCTTACGCCAACCTCTTTCATCGCGCGCTTGCGGCCGGCTTCTACCTACCTCCCTCGCCCTTTGAAACCGCCTTCATCTCCGCGGCACATACCGAGCGCGACATCGACCGCTTCCTAGATGCCGTATCAGCCACCACACGCCCAACACCCTGATTTTCGCCAATTCTCCCCCAAAATCCTTGATTTTGTTTGACATTAACCCCTCCCTTGCCCTAAACTATTCCCTCGGCGATTCCCAACACCTCGCCATTTAGGAGATTTGACCTTGTCCGACATCACCACCATTCGCCATTCCGCCGCGCACCTGCTTGCCGCAGCCGTTCAGAAACTCTACCCCGATGTCAAGTTCGACATCGGCCCAGCAACGGAAGATGGCTTCTACTACGACTTCGACGCTTCGCACCGTTTCGCGCCCGAGGACTTCCCCACTATCGAAGCGGAGATACATAAACTCATTGCTGCCGATCTTCCCTTTGTCAGGATGGAGGTCTCCCGCGAAGAGGCCCAAAAGCGCTTCACTAATCAGCCCTATAAACTAGAGCGTTTGGCGGATATCCCCGAAGGCGAAACCGTCTCGCTTTATACCGTCGGAGACTTCACAGACCTCTGCCGAGGCCCACATGTCACCTCCTCCAAGGAAGTCGGCGCAGTCAAACTCACCGCCGTCGCAGGCTCCTACTACAGGGGGAAAGAAACAAACCCCATGCTTCAGCGCGTCTACGGTCTTGCCGGCGGCTCCCAGGAGGAACTCGACGCGGCAATCGCCCGCATTGAAGAGGCCAAGAAGCGCGACCATCGCAAACTCGGCAAAGACCTCGCTCTCTTTACCATAACCGATGATGTCGGGCCCGGCCTTGCCCACTGGTTGCCTAAAGGTGCCAGAGTGCGTGTCGCCATAGAAGATTTTTGGCGCAAAGAGCACTTCCGAAACGGTTACGAGATGCTCTTCACCCCCCATGTCGGGCGCGCTAAACTGTGGGAGACTTCTGGACATCTCTCCTTCTACAAGGACTCCATGTATCCCTGCATGAATGTTCAAGAGGGTGAAGGTGAAAAGAGTTATACCGAGCAGTATTATGTCAAGCCCATGAACTGCCCTTTCCATATCCAGGCCTACCAGTTCCGCAAATGGTCCTATCGTGACCTGCCGCTACGCTGGGCCGAACTTGGCACCGTCTACCGCTACGAGAAGGATGGTGTCCGCCATGGTCTTTTCCGCGTCCGGGGCTTCACGCAAGATGACGCACATATCTTCTGCGCCCCGGATAAGATAGAGGATGAAATCCGCTTTACGGTCAACTTCTGCCTGCGTATCCTTCGCCGTTTCGGGTTCGACGACATCGAGGCGTATGTTTCCACTAAGCCGGCAAAAGCTGTAGGCGATCCCGCCAAGTGGGAACAGGCCACTGCCTCGCTTCGCAATGCTTTGGACGCTGAAGGGCTCAAGTATGATGTCGATGAAGGGGGCGGGGCATTCTACGGTCCCAAAATTGACATGAAGATTCGTGATGCCCTCGGTCGCCAGTGGCAGTTGGGTACCATCCAGTTCGACTTTAACCTTCCCGAACGTTTCAACTTGACTTACACTGGAGAAGACGGGAAGGAGCATCAGCCCTATATGGTGCACCGGGCTCTGCTGGGGTCATTGGAGCGCTTCTTCGGTATTCTCATTGAACACTACGCCGGTGCGTTTCCGCTCTGGCTAGCCCCTGAGCAGGTGCGCTTGATTCCTATTACGGACAAGCAGTTTGAGTTCGCCAAGCAAGTCCAGGCGCGCCTTCAGGCCGAAGACTTTAGAGTCTCTATTGATGCTGGATCTGAGAAGATGGGCGCAAAGATTCGCCGTGCCCAAGTCGAAAAAATCCCCTATATGCTTGTTATCGGTGCCCGCGAAGCGGAAGCAGGCACGGTATCCGTTCGTGGTCGGCAGACTGGCGACATTGGTGCTATGTCGGTCGACGCGTTTATTGAAACACTCCGCAAAGAACAGCAGGCCTAACCCTGCGCAACCAGGAGGTGCCTTATCGCATCGTTCACTCGGACCAACTTCAAGATCAAAGTCCCGCAAGTCCGCGTAGTCGGTCCTGGCGGAGAGATGCTCGGCGTTATGCAGACGCGCGAGGCTCTGCGCATGGCCCAGGATCAGGGGCTTGATTTGGTCGAAATCTCTCCCAATGCTGTGCCGCCGGTCTGTAAAATTATGGACTACGGCAAGTTCCGCTATGAGGAAAGCATCAAGAAGAAGGAGGCTCGAAAGAACCAGAGCCGCCAGCAGACCAAGGAGATCAAGTTCCACTCGGGAACGGACACCAATGATATCAATGTCAAGGTGCGCAAGATCCGCGAGTTTATCGAGAACGGTGACAAGGTGCGTGTTTCTCTTATGTTCAGAGGGCGTGAAAATGCTCACCGGGAACTCGGTTCCGAGCAGATTGACCGTGTCATTGCGCTTTGTTCGGAGTTCTCCCAGGTCGAACAGCCTCCGAAGTTAGTTGGTCGCATTTTGGCCTGCCTTTTGGCGCCTAAGTCTCGGAAGAAATAACTTCCAGCAGGGGCTTTGTCTCGAAGACCGAACGGCCCCAATTCCCTCTCCCTATGAAGTCCATCACGGGCAAAGAATGGAATATTGTTTCTTTGCCCGATGGTGGCGATTTGTTTTCTCACTTGGTGCGAATCCGATTTCCAGGGGAGTCTCCCGCTGATGTTTTGAATCCTAGCATCAAGCGGATGTCTTTGGGGGTTGATTTCCCTAATGCGCGGGAGGCGGCGAAGGTTTTGAACCGGCACCTTGAGGCGCTGCTCTCACAAACAAGTCGTGCCAGTGTTTTGCCAGAAAAGGTTCACGCCTTACCAGATGCCTCCTTGATACCTAAAGGGAAGATTGGTACACAGATTCCACCCGAGAAGGTGGCAAGCTTTCTGGAAGCGTCAGGGGAGGTCAAAGGGTATTCGTCGATTACCGTCTTTGCCGATTACGACTGTGATGGCGTGACCTCGGCAGCGCTCCTCAAGTTGGCCTTGGGCGAATTGGGCGCGGATGTGAATGTCTACATTCCGCATCGAGATGAGGGATACGGGCTCTCTTTGCCGACGCTTGAGCGATGCCTTCACATCTATCCGCATACCCGCCTGCTAGTGACAGTCGACTGCGGCGTCCGTTCCGCAGAGGAGGTTCAATGGCTTCAAGCCCGCGGCATTGAGGTTATTGTGACCGACCACCACGAACTGGACGAGAATCCACCGCCGTGCCTAGTTGTGAACCATCACCTTCCCGCCACGCCAGAAGCGGCCAGGGGGCTTTGCGGGGCAGGCGTCGCATTCAAACTACTCAACGCCTTGCTGCGCCTTCGAAAGGAGCAGGAGCAGACTCTTTTCGGTCTGAAAAATTATCTCTGGCTGGTCGCCATCGCAACAGTAGGAGACTCGGTTCCCTTGCGCGGCGAGAACCGATTAATCGTCCACACGGGATTGGAACAGTTGAACCAAACCGTTTCCCAACATCCCGGTCTTCAAGAACTTCTGAAACAGATAAGGCACACTAAAGGCCGCCTTCAGGTCACCGACATCGCTTACGGCATTGCCCCACATTTGAACGCCGCCGGTCGCATCGAAGACCCGCGCCGCGCCTACAAACTGCTGATTTGCACCACTGCCGAAGATGCCTTGCTTTTGGTCGGAGAACTGGTCAGCCAAAACGCCCGACGAAAGCAGGAAGAAGAGCGGT
>JAXFQS010000074.1:0-9945 GCA_034178815.1 Kiritimatiellia bacterium
CGCCACAATCTACTGTGCGGACAACCCCGCGGCTGACCGGGGAATCCCCGGCTACTTTCTTGATCAGAACTTCGCCGAGATCAAGGACGAGGAGGCGCGCATCAAGAACATCCTGTATGAACTGAACGGGGATCGGATTGATGTGGAGGGAAAGAAATCGGGGGCGGTAAAGGGCTTCCTCAATTCCCTAGCCACCTCTCAGCCCAAGGAGAAACTGGTCGTCGACTTCCCTGAAGTGTTTGAATGGAACCACAAGAAAGAGAGGGAAGAATCGGCCCAGCAGTACTACGACAAACTCTTCTACCGCCTCTCCTGCATCGGCGTAATCGACGATATCGAAACCATCTACGACCAGACATACAAACGCTACCGCCTGCATATCGTCCGCCGCGCCAAGGGCGAGTACTTCAAGTGCCTGCGCACATTCCTCTTGCGCTACTACGATGAGAAGCGTTCCGAAGAAGAGGTTCAAAAGGCCAAGGCCGAGAAAGGCAAGACAGAAATCGACCAATGCATGCGCTATCTGGAGCGCTTCGTCAGAGACAACATCAAGAAAAAACGCCAGCAGGCCCTAGACGACATGGCAACCTTCTGCCAGATTGCAAGGGAGAAGGACTGGTTGGAGGCAAACGAGGAACTCAAGGACTTCATCTACTACTATTTCAACTCGAAATACGCCCGCAAAGGCTACACCGCAACCCTCGACGGCACCCCGCAGCCCTACTCCCTAGTCGACGATACGGACAATGGCAGGCTCTGCAAACTTGAGTTGATCGAGAAATATATGCGCGTCACCGAACTGCATGACGCGGGGGCCACCCCTCTCGACAATGTCAAGCACCTGCTCGGCGCCCTCCGCCTCCTCTCCAGGGGCACAATCGAGCCCAACCCTGCCCTCTCCATTCTCCACGCCTTTTGCCTCGCCTACCTTGGATTCAAACAGAACCCAGCCCCCTTCAAGGACGCAGTCAAAAAACTTGGCCGGGATGGGTTCGCTCTGCTGATTGAGCGCGAAAGCGAAAACAGAAATCAAGTTTGGAAACGCTTCGACCAGATAAAAGGCGAGTTCAAGATGCGGACAGACCTCGACGCCCGCACGCTAGACGGATTGTTCCAAGCCGCATGGGCCGACATCCATACCCTTCGCCTTGAGAAACAGTTGCACAGAATCAAGGATAAGCACGATGAAGAAGACCGAAGAGATAGAAGAAATGGTCAGCGATCAGATGGAAAAACTCCATCGCTCACTTGAGAAATTGACCCGGATTAGCGAGCAGGAGGTAGCCGTTCAATCTGTCGTCCGGGCGCTTGCACATGCCGGAGAAGAGCATGTCGAGCAGATAGAGGATCGCATCGGGGCTTTGGGAAATGGCCTTGGCAATGCTTGCCAGATCGTTGCGGAAACCCTTGCCAAGACCACGGGCGAGGCGAAGGCCTTGATAGAGTCTGAAGTTCAGAAACTCTCTCGCGCTTTGTCAGACGCCGGCGCCCCTCGGATCCGCGAATTATCCACTATCGCCGCGCGCTTTTCCGAGGATCTCTCCTCGCTTGGCGAATCCATTCGGAAAGAGGCGGAACAGTTGGAGAAGACGCTCTCTGAGCTCAGCCGATTCCCAGTTATTGAGGCGCTGAAAGAGTTTCGGCAAGACAGTGCCCATCAAACCGAGATGCTGGACCAGTCGATAGCCCGGAACAGGGCCGCCTTGGATGCTTTGGGACAGGCAATGGCTGCGCTTGCGAAGCGTTTGGGGGAACTCTCGGGGGAGGTCGATTCCTGTGTTCAAAGCAGGTGTGCGGCTCTCGACGATTGCCTCTCGAAGCAGGCGGCATCGTTGCAGATGGTTCGAGAGGAGTTGCTTGCCCGGGTGGGCGTGCTGGAGGGGCAGTTGAGCCAGCGGATAGGGAAGTCTGCCGAGGAAGTGTTGTCGCGGCAGGCGGCTATCGGCAACCAGGTTCGGCAAGTTGGCGCGGGCCTGGCGGAATGGATGCAGGCGCAGTTGAAAGATGTGTCAAGCGGGGTTGCTACGCAGTTGCAAAGGGTGGAATCCCAACTTCAGGGTTCGACCCAGTCCGAGGGTTTGGCGATGCGGGAGGCTGTGCAGGAATGTGTTTCCCAACTAAGTTCCCGCTTGGATGAGATGGATAAGACTATCGGCGCGATTTTGTCGGGGCATCGCCGGATGAACAGGAAGATTTCTGTGATTCTCTTTCTTGCCTCAATTCTCGTGTTTGTCGTGCTTTCGACCGTCCTTGCATAGAGCATCTAGGCGTAAGGAGGATTAGCGGTGAGCGTTGAGGTTTGGATTGGGGAGGAGTATGAGAACACGGGTGAGTCGGAGATGGTCTCGCAGGTGGTGCGCGAACTCGTGGAGGCGTTGAGGCCGCTGAGGGACGAGTTCCACATTCTGTGCAATTTCTCGGTTCCGGGCTACACGAAGCAGTATCGCTCGTCGGTCGATATGGCGGTTTTGAAGGGGCGGGCTCTAGTCATTCTGGAGTTGAAGAACTACGGCGGCAAGATTGTACAGGGTGTGGGCGGAAAGTGGTACTGTGGTAGCGAGAAGGGGGAGGAGGTCAAGGGCGGAAGCAGGGGGCGTACGCCGCTTGGACAGGTGGCGGATTATCGCCGGCAGACGGCGGCTTTGATGAAGGAACATCAGTCGGTGTTCTTGTCTGAGGCAGGGGCGGTCGGCACATTCGATTTCAAGAAGTTTGTTTCTGCGGCGATTGTCTTTTCGAACCAAGCGTCGGCGGATTGGGATGCGCTTAGGGAGGGGTGTTTGTGGCTGAAGGTGGTCCCGGTTTCGAAGGTTGCTGAGACGGTCTGTCAATTCGCCGGCGGGCGAGGAACTTGTCTGACGGACGGGGGCATGCGCGTGCTGGTGGAACAGGTGCTGGGGCTTAGGCGGGCGCATATGGTGAGGTCTACTCCGATGGTGCCGGGGGCGCAGAATGCTACGGCGGAGAAGCCGGTAGATTGTGCTCAGGAGGGGACTGCTCCGATGGGAGCTGAGGCTCTGGAGGAGGTGCTTGCTCCGGAATATGAGGCGGTGGCGCGGGTGTGGGAGTCGTCAGAGACGCCGCGCGAGAAGGTCGCGCGTCTGCACGGGCTCTTCCAGCAACTTCTTTGGGATCACTTCCGGCGGCGCTACTCGCCGTCGTCGGGCGCAACCGCCCGCGAGTTTCTGGCGGGGCTGTTTTCAGGCGAGGGGGATTTGCTGGCTTGGGTGAACCGGTTTCGTTTGCTGGGGAACCGTCTGGCGAGGGAGCCGGAACTGGAGGTTTCGGAGGCGGATTGGCGCGAGTCATTCAAGACCAGCTGCCTGACGATTCGGCACTTGAAGGGGACGCCGCTGCCCAGGCGTCTGGCGGATGAAGTTGACAGGATTGTCCACCGCGCGTGCGTATCTTACGGGGCAATAGGTAGCCAGGTTATCTATGCGGAGGTGTGTACCGTCGCCCCCGATAGGAAGGTTCTTTTCTGCGAGTCCGATACGGGTGAACAGGTCGAGGTCGTATGGAGCGGCGCGGGCGAGGGGAGCAACGTTGCCATCCCCGACTGCATCCACCCCGGCGCCTCCGTCAGCCTCATCCTCGATACCCCCGCGAAGGACGCCGCCGGACGCCTCCGCGCCAAGCACATCGTCCTTGAGCCGGACTTCCTCATCTCCCCGCAGAGCATCGGCTACGCCCAGGAATTCGGCAACTCCGCGCTCTACTTCTGGCTCAACGCCATCCTCCCCGAACGGCTACTCAAGGACGACCGCTTAAGCGCCCTGCAGTTCCTCTTGCGAGGCGACTTTGCCAACACCGCCTTGGCCGATGCCTGCGTCGGTAGCGGGGATAATCCCAAGACGCGCCTGAAGACCTTCTTCACCCAAAATCCACTTGAACTCACCGTCGCTGCTCCCGAAGGAAAATGGTTCAATGAGTGTATTCAGCAGGACGGTAACATCCAACGATTCATCACCAAAACAATCCCCGAAACCTACGGCGTTCAGCCCAACCAATGGCACCTCGAAGCCCCACTCTACTCCCCCATTTATGGCCTCGCCGCTCAGGTCGACGCACTCGCCTGCGACCCCAAGACCAAGACAGCCACCATCCTCGAACTCAAGTCCGGCAAGTGGGATACCTATAAAGGAAACAAACCCAAGCGTGCGCACGCCGTCCAGCCCATCCTTTACGCCAGCCTCCTCGAATTAGCCCAAGGAATCCCACCCCAAGCCGTCAACCAAGCCCTCTGCTATGCTCAAGGAGTCGAGAACAGATGGACCTGTGAGCCCGACGGCATCCTATTCGGGAAAGAGGCTATTTCCAATGTGAGGGAGAACCCCAGTCGTACGGCGGAAAGCCTCCTCGTCGAGCACAGGAACGACATCATTTCATTGATTGAGTCCATCCGCACAGGTACCTTCCGCTCGCTCGTCGGAAAGGCCACCATCGAGGGCTTTCGCCGGGAAGTGCCAGGGGATGAGCGGAGAAAGAAACTTTATGAAGAGTACTGGAAGAAACATCACTGGAAGTACATAGAAAAACTGCTCGATGCTTTCCACGGGGCGGACGCCATCACGCGCCTCTACCTCTACCGCTGGTTGCAATTTCTCGTCGCCGAGATGGTCTACTCCAGCCGCGGCGGATTGCACAGAGCGGGGGGCGCGACTTGGCTTCGACCGCCCCAGGAGCGGGCTCGCGCAGGGCTCCGGCTGGCGAACCTCCGCATCAAGGGAACGCCCGAGAAAGACAAGCTCGGCCGCCTATTGTCGTTCGCGTTCGATACCACCCGCTCGCCGCTCAACAAGCATTGCTCCATACGCGAAGGCGACAGTGTCTTTCTCTTCCGCTCGTCAGGGAAGCCCGACGAAAGCATCGCCCATTCTCGCCTCTTCGCCGCCACCGTTGCCCGCCTGACCGCCGAATCGATTGCCCTGCAACTCGACAATCCGCAGGCGGAATCCCTCTTCGAAATCGCCCCCGACGCCGAGTATGCCGTCGAGCCCCGCCCCGCCACCTTCCACACCTCCAGCCTGCAAGGACTCGGTCAACTCCTAATCGGCAACGAGCGGCGTCGCAGGCTGGTTCTGAACCAAGAGATGCCTACGACCGACCCCGACAGGTGCCTACCCATGGGGGACGAAGTTGTCAAGGAACGCTACCCATTCCTGCATACCTTGCTCCTCCGCGCCTGGCAGGCCCGCGACTGGTTCCTGATTTGGGGTCCCCCCGGCACCGGCAAGACCAGCCGGGCCATGCGCGCCTTGGTCGACCTCTCGATGGCGACCCCCGGCATGCGCATCCTCCTGCTGGCCTACACCTACCGCGCCACCGATGAAATCTGCCGTATGCTCGAACAGAGAATCACCGGAGATTCCATCGCCCCGCCCGCTCTGGAAGACATCTACTTGCGCCTCGGCAACCCTCTCAAGTGCCACCCCGAGCCCAACCCCTCGTACCGATTCGCGCACGAGATGGGCTTCGCCAATCGCGGCCAATTCCAGGACTACGCCGACCGCGTCCGTATCGTCGTCGCGCCCGTCGCCGCCCTCGCCCCAGACCACCCCATCTTTGCCTATTACGGACACTTCGACCTCGCCATCGTAGACGAAGCCTCCCAACTTCTCGACGCACATATCCTCCCCCTCTTCTGCGCCACACGCCTTCCCGAGCCGGGCGAGAAACCCTCCCATTCCGATGACCCCCTGATAGGCAAATTCATCTTTATCGGCGACGACCGCCAACTCCCCGCCGTCGTCCAGCAAAGCCCGGAAGAGTCCCGCATTCGCGAGCCCCGATTGACCAAACTCGGGTTCGTCGACTGCCGCGAATCCTTTTTCGAACGACTCCGCAGACTATCCCACGAACGCCCCGACTGGTTCGCCGCGCTCAAGACACAGTATCGTATGCATCCGGCCATTGCCGCGTTCTGCAACGCCTGCTTCTACGACGGCAAACTCGCCAACGGCAAACTGCCCCATCAAACCGCCGGAATCCCCCAGCCGCTCTCTTCGGAAGACCCCTTCGCGCACTACACCTTGACCACCCGCTTCGGCTTTTATCCCATTCTCGACGAGACCGCGATGCCCCTCGAAAAGGTCAGTTCTCTGGAAGCCGAGTGCTGCGCGCGCATCATCCGCCTGCTCGTTTCCAACCCTTGCCGCGACCCGCTCCAGGAAGGCGAAGCGCCCCACTCCTATGACCCTTGCGATATCGGCGTCATCGTTCCTTTCCGCAACCAGATTGCCGCTGTGCGCGACGCGATTGCGCACTGCCTCGATGCCGAGAAAGCCAACGAAATCCTCGTCGACACGGTCGAGCGCTTCCAAGGAAGCGAGCGCTCCGTCATCCTCTTTTCGACCGTCATCCAGAGCCTTTCCGAAGCCTCCCTGCTCTCCGAGACCTCTGCGTCCGACGACGAGAACCCGTTCGACCGGCGCCTCAATGTCGCCGTCACCCGCGCCCGCGAACGCTTCTACCTCGTGGGCAACGACGCCGTCTTGCGCTACCTCCCCTGCTATGGCCAAATCCTCGACTGGATTGCCCGCCAGAGCGGCCCATTCGTGCCCGAGATTCCCTTCTAGAGATGCCTTGGAGTTCCCCCTCAAAGTGCCTTCCAGCCGAATCCGAAGGTGCCTATCCGCAGCCCGGGCTTGCCAGAGCCCCCCGCTTGTGGTAGCATAATTCTCGTCGCGCCTGCCATTGGAAACCCCTTGCGCCGTCGATAGCGACAAACGATTGGCATTTCGCCGCCCAAAAGCGTAGACTACTGGCAGCGCACTTCAGAACGAGTACCCATTATGGAGCCCACCCCCACGCACCTCTCCGCCGCCGATCTGGCCGACCGTATCATCGCTGGCGGCAACCTCACCCCCTCGGAGGCTCTCCACATCCTGCGCTACGCCCCCTTGGACAACCTCGTCGAAGCCGCCCACCGCGTCACCCAATCTTGCGCTCCCCGCCGCTTTGACTTCTGTGCCATCGTCAACGCCAAATCCGGCCGATGTCCCGAGAACTGTAAATGGTGCGCCCAGTCCGCCCATTGGCAGACCTCCTGCGAAAAATGGGAATGGATCGGCAGCGACGCCTGCCTCAAGGCCGCCCGAAAAGCAGAAGCCGACGGCGCCACCCGCTTCGGTATCGTCACGAGCGGACGCACCCTCCCCGAAGCCGACATCCAAGCCCTCTGCCACACCCTCCGAATCCTCCGCCAAAACACCCGCCTGCACCTCTGCGCCTCCATCGGCCTGATTCCCGAAGAGGCCCTCCTCCGCCTCAAAGAGGCCGGACTCGAACGCCTCCACTGCAACCTCGAAACCGCCCCATCCCGCTTCTCCCAACTCTGCACCACCCACACCACCCAGGAGAAGATTGACACCCTCCGCGCCGCTCAACGCGTCGGACTCCAGACCTGCTGCGGCGGCATCATCGGTATGGGAGAGACCGACGAACAACTCGTCGAGTTTGCCTTCGCCCTCCGAACCGTCCACCCCGACTCCATCCCCGTCAACATCCTCCATCCAATCCCCGGCACCCCCCTCGGCCAATCCGCCCCGCTCCCCCCTGCGCGCATCATCGCCTCCATCGCCCTCATCCGCCTAGTCAACCCGGACACGCCCTTGCGCTTCGCCGGCGGACGCCGCGATATTGACGACCAGACCGCCGCCCACTGCATCCGAGCCGGCATATCCGCCGGCATCGCAGGCCCCCTCCTCACCACTCCAGGCGCAGACTTCGATGATGACCGCCACCTCGCGGCGCTTGCCGGATTCGATGTCGCCCCAGACCTCCGATGACCCTCCAGCAACTCAAGTACGCCGACGCCGTCGCCGCCTGCGGAAGCTTCAGCGAAGCCGCCCGCCGCGTCTTCGTCACCCAGCCCACCCTCACCGAAGCCATCCGCACCCTCGAAGAGGAACTCCGCATCGCCATCTTCAACCGCACCTCCCGCGGCGTCACCCTCACCCGCGAAGGCGAAGAGTTTCTCGCCTCCGCCCGCCAGATACTCGACGACACCGCCCGCATCCAGGAAAAATACACCGGCAAGGCCGTCCGTCGCCCCCAGTTCGCCGTCTCCTGCCAGCACTACGCCTTCGTCGCGGAATGCTTCATCCCCGTCGTCAAGGCAACCGCCTCCGCCTCCTATGACTTCACCATCCGCGAAACCGTCACCAGCGAAGTCATCGATGATGTCGCCCACCACCGCAGCGAAATCGGCCTCATCTATCTCTCCCGCCGCAACGAAACCCCCATTCGTAAAATCCTCTCCAAAGAGGAACTCCTCTTCGAAGAACTCTTCTCCGCCCAACCTCATGTCTTCCTCGGACGCAAGCACCCCCTCGCCAGAAAGAAAGCCGTCAGCCCAGCCGACCTCGACCCCTATCCCTACCTCACCTACGAGCAAGGCTCCCAGAACGCCCTTTACTTCTCCGAAGAAATCATGCCCGCCATCGACCGCAGGAAAAACATCCGCGTCCGCGATCGAGCGACTATGACCCGCCTCGTGATTGACCTGGACGGCTTCACCGTTGTCTCCGGCGCCCATAGCAAGGCCTACAGTGCCGACATCATCTCCGTTCCGCTCAAGATAGACGACCAGATTCGCGTCGGATTCATCCGCCGATCCGGCATTACGCTGACCCCTTCTGGTCAACTTTTCGTCGATGAACTGCGCCGTAGATTCGCTGGGCAGGCTATCGATTAGATATAGACAAATCCTATCTTCAGTAGCAAAAACTTCCGATTATCCAATGGAAGTTCGATTTGCTATACTTTGCGCCGTTGACGCGACAAGCGCCACGAAATTGAATCGCAAAGAAAGCGAGGTCTGTCAATGAGCAATACCAACGCGCGCAAACTCCACCTGGAGACGCTCGCCGTCCACGCCGGGCAAGATGCCCACGGAGATCCGGCCACCCACGCAAGGGCAGTCCCCATCTACCGTACGACGGCCTACAACTTCAGAGACTCCAAACACGGGGCCGACCTCTTCGCACTACGCGAACTCGGCAATATCTACGCTCGGCTCATGAATCCGACCAACGATGTCCTCGCCAAGCGCATCGCCGCCCTCGAAGGCGGAGCCGCGGCGCAGACCCTCGCCTCGGGTACGGCCGCCATCTACTTCACCGTCACCAACATTGCTCGTGCCGGTGACGAGATTGTCGCCGCCAACAACCTCTATGGCGGAACCTACTCCCAGTTCTCCGCCATTCTCCCCAATGTCGGCATCAAAGTCCACTTCACCCCCGTGAACGACTTTAAGGCTGTCGAGGCGGCCATCAACGAGAAGACCCGGCTGGTCTTCATTGAGACCGTCGGCAACCCTGCGCTCGACCTGGCCGATGTGGAGAAGTATGCCGAGGTCGCCCATCGGCACCACCTGCCTCTGGTGGTTGATGCGACCTTCACGCCGCCGCCGCTTCTGCGCCCGATTGAGTACGGCGCCGACCTGGTCATCCATTCGCTCTCGAAGTGGATTGGCGGGACAGGCTCGGGCATCGGCGGCGTGGTGACCGATGCAGGGAAGTTCGACTGGACTGACCCGAAGTTCGCGCTCTACAACGAGCCCGACGCTGGCTATCATGGACTGCGTTTCGCACATGACTTGCCGGAGCCTCTGCGCCCCGTCGCGTTCAGCCTTCGCCTGTTGACCGTGGGCATCCGCAATCAGGGCCCGACGCTGGCTCCCGACGCGGCTTGGCAATTCCTGCAAGGTGTAGAGTCGCTCTCCTTGCGGATTGCACGGCACAGCGAGAACGCCTTGAAGGTGGCCAAGTGGCTAGAGTCCCATCCGAAGGTGGCGTGGGTGAAATATCCCTCGCTTACGCAGCCGGAACTGGCGGCGAAGTATTTGCCCAACGGCGCGAGCGGCGTGGTGGTCTTCGGCGTGAAGGGCGGTGCGGACGAAGCGCGTCGGTTCACGGACGCGGCGAGCGGGGACATCTTCTC
>JAXFQS010000091.1:0-8256 GCA_034178815.1 Kiritimatiellia bacterium
TCACCGCCGCCAGACGCCCAATCGCCCCCATCCACTCCACACAGCACTGCCGCTCCGCCCGGTCCGCGTCAACCCCCTCCCGCCAATCCACGAAAGTATTGCGCAGATTCACCGCCAACTGCAACGCGCAACCCGACACCACCATCAGCCCCAACACCAGCCAATCCGAAAAACCATCCCGCCACGCCACCGCCGCCGCCAAACCAATCGGCGCCACAGTAGCCGTCAAAGACCACGGCCTCATCGCCAAAACCCACGCCCTCATTCGAACACCACCAGCCCCGCACGCCGCAGACTCGTCCACGGCCAATCTGCCCCCCCGCCGCGGCAACTCCCCACCACCACATGATCCATCAGCGGCACCCCCACAATCCGCCCCGCCTCAACCAAACGCCGCGTCACCTCCACATCCTCCACCGACGGCGTCGCATCCCCGCTCGGATGATTGTGCGCCACATAGACCCGCGCTGCACCGCAACGAATCGCTGGCCCGAAAACCTCCCTCGGATGGCACAAAGCCGAATCCACCACACCCCTCGAAACCTCCAGCGGATACGACAGAAGCGGCGCCAACTTCACATCCACAGGCACCACCCAGAACGACTCCTGACCCGCACGCCGCACAAACGGCAACAGAAAATCCACCACCCGCTCAGGCGACCGCAACCGCCCGTCACGCCCCGCAACCGCCCCCTGACGCTCCTGCCACCGCCGCCCAAGTTCCAAAGCCGCCGCGATATTGATTGCCCGAACCGGCCCCAACCCCTTGATACCCGCCTCGCACAACTCCACATACCCACCCTTCTCCAGAGATTCCAACCCATTGAACCGCTCCAACACACGCTCCGCCACCTGCAACGCATTGCTCCCGCGCACCCCGCTGCCAATCAAAATCGCCAAAAGCTCCGCATCACTCAACGCCGCTGCCCCCTTCAGCGCCAGCTTCTCCCTTGGCCGCGCCTCCGGCGGAATATCCCCCACCCGCAGAGCAATTCCCGAACACCTAGGCGAGCGCAACCGGTCCATCCTGCTCCCACACTTCCTGCACCCTCTGGGCCATCTCCTCGGGCGACTCATCCCCCCATTCAAGCCAAACCGCATCCGCCTGATGCCGCAACCAAGTCTCCTGCCTCCTGGCCAACTGCCGCGTCCGCGCCGCCACACGATCGACCGCCTCCGAAAGCCCCAGACGCCCCTCAAGAAACGCCACCGCCTCCGCATAACCTATCGCCGAACCCGCCGTCTCCGACCACACCGGATACCGCCGCCGCAACGCACGAACCTCCTCCAAAAGCCCCCCCGAAAACATCCCTTCCGCACGCAACCGAATCCTCCGGTGCAACACCTCCCTCGGCCGCGACAATACGGGGAACCGTCCCCTTCTGACAGCCACCCGCCCCCCCAAAAAAGCCCTTTCGTCGCCCCCGCTCAAAACCACCTCCAGCGCCCGCATCAAGCGCCTTGGGTTCCCCGGGTCGTCAAGCAACGAGACCACAGATTGGGGCAAGTGGCTCCGTATCGCGTCAATCCCGCCCTCATTCCAAAGGCTCCGGACGCGGGCACGGACGGCTTCGTCCGGGACTGGACGGTTGAACCCTTCGGTCAAGGCCCTCAGGTAGAGTCCGGTTCCGCCGGTGACAAAGAGCGGCCCGCGGGCCTGGCTTGCAAAGGTCTTAGCGTGCTGGAGCCAAAGACCGGCGCTGAAGGGTTGGTCGGGGTCGACAAGGTTGATTCCGCCGTAGGGAATCTCGGCCAACTGCCGGGGGGATGGCTTGGCTGTTCCGATGTCCATTCCACGATAGACCAGCATGGAATCGGCGGAAAGGATGGAGGCGCCGGGTTGGTTTCTGGCGAGGCGGTGGCAGAGTTCGGTCTTGCCGGTTGCCGTGGCACCTCCGAGGAGGAAGGCTTTAAGGGGCGGGGCGGCGTTCATGGAACCAATCGAGCAGAATCAGAGCAAGGACGCTGACGCAGATGGCGCTATCGGCGATATTGAAGGCTGGAAAGTGGTGGCCGCGCCAGTAGCAATCGAGGAAGTCGATGACTTGCCCGCTACGGATACGATCGATGGCGTTTCCGAGGATGCCTCCTAACAGGAGTCCGTAGAGGATGGCTCCCGGGCGGTGTTGCGAGAGGAGTCTATGTCCCCAAAGGATGAGGCCTAGGACTGCGGCGGCGGCCAGGAGCACGAGGGGCCAGCGGTGGCCTGCGAAGATGCCCCAAGCGGCGCCTGGGTTGAGGACGAATCTCAGGTCGAAGCAGCCGGGAATGAGGGTTATGCCTTGGCCTGGCCGAAAGGTTCGGACGACGAGGCTTTTGGTGAGCCAGTCGGCGAGGAGGGTAGCGGTGGCGACGGCCACTCCGAGGGTATAGAAGCGGGCCTTGCTCATGGCTCTTGGGGGTGTTTTGGCGGGGGAGGTTTAGCGGCGGCCCTTCTTTTCCCGTTCGTTGGCGCAATGGATGCAGTAGGGGGTGAAGGGGAGTGCGAGGAGGCGGACTTTGCGCACGAGGTTGCCGCAGGATTTGCAGACGCCGTAGGTGCCTTTGTCGATGGATTCGAGGGCGCGGTCTACGGAGGCGAGTTGCTGGGTCATGGCATCGGTGAGTTTGAAGGCGACGGTTTGTCCGCTGGCGTCTGAGCCGTCTTCTTCTTCGATGTTCTGGTGTTCCTGTTTTTCGAGGGCATTGCCGCGCTGTTTGCGGATTTGTTCGAGGACTTCGCGCCGGCGTTTGAGCAGTTTGTCACGGAATTCGTCGAGGTCTGCCTGGGAGAAGCGCGGGGCTCCGGTGGGTTTGAGTATGCGGTTGGGGACGGCGACTTTGGGTTTGTCAATCTGTGGGATTGGCAGGTAGGGGGGGCGGCTGGGGTTGGGCTGGGGTTGGGCGGGCGCTTGGGTCGTCGCGAGGGGCTTGGCTGGGGACTTGGGGTCGAGCGGCTGCTTTTTGGGCTTGGCGGGGGCGGAACGGAGTTTGGCGGCGAGTTCGGCAGGAGTGGGGCGCTTGGGGGTGGAGGTCTTGGCGGAGTTCTTGGAAGGGGTCTTGCGAGAGGTTGCTTTCTTGGGGGGGGAGACCTTGGCAGGAAGGGGTTTCGCTGGTGCCTTGGTTTTGGTAGGTTTGGTGGCAACCTTTCGGGACGGGGCCTTGGCAGCTTTCTTGGCGGCGGGTGTGGCGGAAACAGACTTCTTGGCGGAGGCGGTTTTCCGGGTCGGCTTGGAGGCAACCGGTTTCTTGGACGCGGAGGAGGTCGGGGCGACGGCGGGCTTGGTCTTCTTCGTCTTCTTGTCTGCTTTGTCCATAGGGTGTTCCTCTCTGCCGAAGGGGGCTCTGAAAGTTGGCTCTATTCTACACAAAGCAGCTCCGCTTTGCAAGAAAAAGTAGGATACAGGGAAAGGGGTTGCAACCGCTACGCGTGGGTGCGTAGGAAGTGGAGCATGTCGTCGTAGCACGCATCGAGTTCGGCAATCTGCCGGGACGAGAGCCGCAACGGCTCCAATTTCCACCCCTTGGCATCGCCGACCGACACCGTCCCCTGTTCGCGCACCACGGACGACTGGTAGGCGCGCGACCAGATCGTCGAAAAGACCCCCTGCCGCTGGAGATAGTGCAACGCGTACCCCCTCAACGCCCCGCCGCCGGGAATCCCCCTTTGGTCGATCAGCAGCCGATAGAGCGCAAACGCCGCCGTCAGCGTGCGGTTCGGATCACCCTGCTCCATCTGCCGCCAAATGTACGCCAGAAGCGGCGCATACGCACACCGCTCCGATATCAACCCCTCGCTCCCGCAACGGCGACTCTGGTACGCCCACTGCCACCCGCCCCACGCACTGAAAACCGTCCGGACCACCGGCTTGGCCGCCACCTCACGGCAAATATTCGCGCTCGCATCCGCCGATTCCTCCTTGATATAA
Organism: Kiritimatiellia bacterium; assembly: GCA_034178815.1. GTDB lineage: Bacteria > Verrucomicrobiota > Kiritimatiellia > RFP12 > DVOR01 > JAXFQS01. The sequence goes on from JAXFQS010000091.1 coordinate 3,909, forward strand.
CCATAGACCGACGGGTGCCGCCGGGCCAGTTCAATCAGCATCTCCGGCGGCGGCGTCGGGCACGAATCATTCACATAGGTCTGAATAATCACCGGCCGAGAAACCACCCCCGCCAGCGCCTCATAGTAAGCCTCCACCTCCGCGAGCGAGCGCCCCTTGGAGGGCGGACGGGCAATCAGCGCAACTGCCACATCCCCAGCCTTCCCCGCCAAAGACTCAATCCCACGCGCCAACTCCAGCATATCTCCGACACCCTCCCCATTGCACCCAAGCGCCAAAGTCCCAGGCATCCACCGCATCGCCTCAAGGCAAACCTCGCACCCCCTGAGTTTCTCCTCCAAAGTCAGCAAATCTACCGCATCATTGGACTGCCCCCAGATAACTCCCGGACACCCCGAACCAACCGTAAAGCGCACTTCACGCCCGAGCGAGGCATAATCGATACGCCCATCCTCGAAGTACGGAACCGAAAGAATCGGGAACGGCCCTCGCAACCGACGATCCCAAGAGGTGGCAACCTTTTCCCCCTGAGGCAAGCCCCCCTTGCCCCTCGCCGATAGCCCTCCCGGCGAGGCGCAACCGGATAGCAGGGCGCTTGCCCCCAACCCAGCCAACAGGTCGCGCCGCGTCTTCATTCCGGCAATTCCCAGCCCTTGCGGTAGGTCGTCTTCAAATACGCATTCGCGTCTGGGTGGTTGACCACTTGCGTTCCGTCCCATTCCAACCTTCTCTTGCCGGCTCGGGCGGCAACATTGCCCAGAAGTACTGTTGTTGCGAGGGGGGCGGAGTAATCCAAATCGCAGGAAGGTGGGGTGAATGGGTCGCGGACGGCACGCAGCCAGTCGCCCACATGGTCGAGACCTTTGGTTCTGGGGAGTGTCTTTGGGACTTTGCCCATGGTTTGGCGCAGGGTGTCGGGGAGGAAGCGCAATCCGGAGCCGTGAGGGCCGAAGGCGAGGGTGCCTTTTTCGCCCACATAGATGGTGCCGATAGCGCCGAGATTGGCGTTATAGCGTTGTTCGAGTTGCTCGACGATAGGGGGCAGATTCTGCCAGTTTCGTTGCTGGAATGTGCCGATGTGGTCGAGGTGTTTTGGGCTCATGTATTCTTTGCTTTTGGCCCCGTCGTACCAATAAAGTGTCACGGGGTCTAGTCCCGCTCGGCCCGGGAATTGCCAGCGGATGGTGTTGCGCCAGGCCCAGGATCCGGGGCATCCGGGGGCTATGTCGAGGGCTTCGACGCTGGTGGGATTGACATTGCCGAGTTTCAATGCCCAGAAGGCGGGGTCGAGCACATGGGTGCCCATATTGCCGATGGAACCGTTGCCGTAGCCAATCCAGGAGTGCCAGTCGTGGGGGTGCAGGGCGGGGAAGTTTCCGTCTGCCGGATAGTAGTCGCAGAGTGGCGCGGGGCCGCACCAGGCGTTCCAATCCATGCCTTTTGGGGGCGGGGCGGATTTGGGGCGGTAGGTCATTGCGTTGACGCGGTCGTCGAAGGCCCAAACCTCCCGAATCTGTCCCAACTCGCCGCTCTGGACGAGTTCGACGAAGCGCTTCATTCCTTCCGCGGAGTGGCCTTGATTGCCGACTTGGATGACGACGCCGCTCTGGCGTTGTTGCTCCTGGAGGATGCGTACCTCTTCGATGGTGAGGGCCAGCGGTTTCTCGACATAGACATGTAGCCCCTTCTGCATAGCCAGCAAGGCGGCGGGGGCGTGGTGGTGATTGGGTGTGGCGATGGCAACCGCGTCAAGGCTCTCGCCCACGGCATCGAGCATCTCGCGATAGTCGTTGAAAGCGCGGATCTTGGTTGCCGCCTCGGCGGACTGGCGTTCCTTGACAATTGCCCGAACCCGGTCGAACGCCGCCGGGTCGGGGTCGCACATGCAGACGATCTCCTCGTCCGGCCCGCACATGAAGTTGAGAATGCCATACTCCACGCTCCCCGCCATGCGCCCTCCGCAGCCAATCAGACCGATTCGGACGAGTCGCTTCCGCTTCGGCGCCCCGATGGCAAACCACGGCGCGGCACCCGCCGCGACCATTCCCGCAAGAAAACTCCGCCTTTTCATCTGCTCAATTTCTCCCTAAACAAGACTTACAATATCACATAGCATACCACAATTCGCTCCCCAATGCAACCCTCAAAAACGCCCCGCCCGACCCCAAAAAAGATAGCCACCACCGCCCCCACAAGGAATCCACCAATTTTCCCCGAACCTGCCAAGACCCCACCCCCGAAGGTGCCTACCTGTCAGCCCCGCACCAGCCTACCGGCGCGACGCCGCCCGCCGCACCTCCGCCTCCAACTCCTTCAAATCCCGCCGCTCCCAAGACGACAACGAATCCTCCCGTCGCTTCACGGCCGCCACCCGCTCCGCCGCCTCCGAAACACGCCCCCGCCCCAGCGCCACCCGAATCTCCAGAAACGCCAGCCCCGCATGCCCCGAATCCAACGACCGAATCCGTTCCACCAAACGCTCCGCCCCGTCCGCCTGACCATTCCGAAGCAGAATCCCGGCCAGCGTCGAGAGCCCCGGAACAAAGTCCGGCACCTCCCTCGCCAACTTCCGCGCCACCTGCTCCGCCTCCGCCACACGCCCCAGCCGCGCCAACACCTCCGCATAATTGTTCCGCGCCGCAGCCGTCGGCTTCGCCCCCGAAACCGCCGCCTCCAGATAGACCAACGCATCCCCGTACTGCCCACGCCCCAGACGAATCGACCCCAACACATAATTCGCAAACGCAGAATCCCTTCGACGCCGCAGAATATTGATCGCGTGCAACTCAGCAGCCCCCTCCTCGCGCAACCGCACATCAAGCGACAACACCAAATCCATCAACCCCACCGTGTCCGGACGAATCGCCGCCGCCTGCAAAAACGCAGCCCTCGCCTTCCGCGCCGCATCCGCACCCTCCTGCTCCCGAAAACTGCACCCCTGAAGCAAACTCAAATAATACTGCGCCCCACGACGATCCGAAGCAGACTTCGCCATCTGCGCCAGCCGCGGAATCAAAACAGACCCCACCGCCTTCGTATCCTTTTGGGCCAACATAATCACCCCCAGCAAAGCCAAATCCGCCGGGCCTGCCCCAGACGAAACATCCAAACAACGCTGCATCAGCACCCGCGCCTTCTCCAACTCGCCAGACGCCAAATAGTACAGCGCCCACTCCGTCCCCAACTGCCCCAGCGCAATCCCGTTCGCCCCCCCAAGCTCCAGCAAACGCCTCGTCTCCTCGATTTCACCCCCTTGCATCGCCAACCGAGCTAGCCCCCGAATCGCCTGAGCGTCGGACGGATTCGCCTCCAACAGACGCTGATAACTCTCCCGACTCCTGCCAATGTCCCCCTGCATCGCGTAGATAGCCCCCATCGTCGCCAGAAGCTCCCCCTGATCCGCCTCCGAAAGCCGCCGCCGCTGCGCATTCTGCAAAGTAATCAACACCGAATCCGGGCAACTCGACATCACCCACGAAAGCCCCTTCCGAAGAAAAAGTTCGTAGTTCCGGACATAACCGTAGAAACGCCCCAACGCCCAGAGCGGCAACCGAACCGACCGATCCGAAGCAATCCGGTTCAGTTCACGGTTCATCCGATCGGCCATCTCCGCATGCACCTGGCGAGAGACTGTCAAATCATAGAGATTGAGCGCCACGCTGACATTCTCCGGGTCGATTCGTTGCGCCAGACGGAGCAACTGGTACGCACCTTCGCCGTCTCCTGCATCGTCGCATTCGACCGCGCAGTTATTGATGATCATAGACAAACGCTGGGCAGTCAGACGGCGGATTCGAGCCGAGAGAGGGTGGGCATTGGGGGCATCGACCTCCAGCAAATCAACGCACTCTTCCCAGAATTTCCTAGCCTGCTCCACCTGCGCGCGGTTAACCTCCTCGCCCCTCGGAACGCCGTAGAAGCAGACCGAACCGGTGCGCGGCTTGCGGTCTCGGGCGTACCACAAATCGGGGAGCGCGAGCGAGACAGTCTGGCGTTCGATGGCGGGCATGGTGAGGAAGAGTTCTTCGAGGAAGAGGATGAAGTTCTGGTCCAGCAACCGCTCGGCTCTAAGGCGTAAGTTCTCCGAGACGCTGGGCGCGAAGCGCCGCCGGACATCGTAGCGGTAGTAGCGTTCTCTGGTGCGGAAGGGCTGGAGCAGAAGCACAGATCGGCCTCTGCGGTGTGCCGCCAAAAGGATGTTGGCGCCGCCCACCTCGTCGGTCACGACCCAGGTGCGAGAGCCTATGTCGTCCATCAACCGTTCGGCCAGAACATCGGCGAAGCGGGCCTGGTCGGTGGCTACGGCGCGGGCGTTGAGGAGGGCGCCCAGAAGGGTGGCTGCTATCAG
>JAXFQS010000113.1:0-15182 GCA_034178815.1 Kiritimatiellia bacterium
AGTAGTCCGTCACCGCCAGATCCGCAGTCTCCCGCAACCCCGGCGTCAAGACCTTCACGACAGGGAAGGAACCATTCTCCCTATCCTCCACCAACGGAACCCAATCCGTCTGCCACCCCTCAGCCAGCACATTTTGCGGAACCGTGAAACAATTCTGGGCCGTGCACGAGTAGGCGCGCAGACCAATCGTGTTCGTCGGAACCCGGCTATAGAACGGATTGGCAATGTCGGCATCACTCAAAAAGAGGCAGTTGACGACATTCACCGGCCAATAGTGCCTCGAACCAACAAGAGCCACGGATGGATTCGCCGAAGTGGCAGAGATAAAGGTACAGTTGGCCGCACCGCAGATAGTCCCGAAGGTGTTTGCCGAGGCCAAAAGCCCCTCCGCCAAGACAGGAGCCACATCGCTTCGTCCAGTTCTATCCTCAGCGAAGTTGCGGTCGAAAAGGCAGTTGACGAAAACATGCTTGTGCGCGTGTATATAGTTGTTGGCAGTATAGCAGTCTGATCCCGCGATGCCCAGCGCGTAGTTGCCATTCCCTTGATCTGCATGGGCGGCAATCACATTATCCGCAAAGACGGTATTGCGGAAATATGCTCCACCCCGATGGCCGGACTTTTCATGCTGCCCGACTAGGAAGTAGGAATAACCGCTCTGCACGGAGCAGGAGATAAAGTTGTGCTCGAAACGGCTGTTTTCGATATACCATGAGCCACCTGAGGTGCCGACGATGGGGGAACAGCCGGTCGCGCTTTCGGTCATCAAGTTCCAGCAGAAGGTGAACTGACAGCCCCTGATCAGTGGAAGGGGGCCGCCGGTTTCGGCACTAATGCAGACGGCCGGTCCGCCGTGTGCAAGTTCGGATTTCCCGTGGCGGCAAATACGGTTGAAGGTGGAATCGACAATGACGGACGGGTAGCGGCCATTACTGAGGTGGATGACACCGCCGCGGAGGGTGGCGGTGCTATAGATGGACTCGAACAGGCAGTTGGTGATGGTACCTGGCGTAGAGAAGTAGAGACCGGCAGTGGGCTCAGCCACGCCATAGGCAAAGTGGGAGTTGGAGAGGGTGAAGAATTTGAGGTTGTCGACACTGAAGACGCCCGAAGCACCGCGGTTGGCGAAGAAACGGCAGTCGTTAATGGTGACGCTGGTGGAGGTGCCGGAAGCGGAGAAGAGTTGGTTGCGATAGCCTATCAGATAGATGCCGTCGAGAACGAATGTGGCGCCGTTTGAGAAGGTGAAGAGGGTCGACCCGGAGTTGTCGCTGAAGAAGGAGTAGCCCGTGCCGTTGTTGATGGCGGCAGCGTAGATGTCATACTCGCCCGTATAGGCCGGAGGCGGATTGAAGCGTCCATTCACTACCATCGGCGCGCTCTCCATCGTCGTGATGGTAACGCTGGGCGTTGCATTGGTGGAAAGTTCGTAGTGGATATAACAATCGTTGCCGTTCTTGTCTCCGGTGAAAATGGATTGATTGGCCTGCGTATCTCGTTGCTCCAAGGTTTCTCCGTCGACACCCGCAAAGCCGCCATAAATCTTGAGCGTCTGCGTCCCGACGGCCGTATTGCTGCTCAGCGGGTAGACCCCGGCGGCGACATAAAGCGTCCCATCCTCCTCCGCCAGCGCGGCGGTCAACGCCTCCTGCGCATTGGTATAGGCGCTCGCCCAGGAAGTCCCATCCTGAACCGTGCGCTCCTCACCCTCGATCGCCGCCCTCAGGAAGACGGCGGCCGAGGTCTGGAGCGAGAACAACGCGACAAGTGCCGCGGCAACATAGCATATCATTTTCATAGTCACACATACCTTTTGCCACGCCGAAGCGTGCAGTCCAAAACCAGCAACGAGACTGTCGACAGTCTAACGCAACATTCCAACCCTGTCAAGCCCCAACCCCTCTCCGCGTTGGGGAAAGTTCATCCAACTGCCCGACAATCACTCGAAAACTCCGAAAAAACGCCCCAAAACGCCACTTTTCCCGAGTCCTCTTCCCCCTGCGGCAAGGAGGCTCCACCTGCACTACCCATGTGGGCAATGTTTTCCTAGCGCCCCATCCCCCTCACCCGTCGACGATTCCAACGCCTGACCAACGCCGCCCCCAAAGGTTCCTCCCCCACCTCCCATTCCTGTCTACCCATTCCCGCCATCCTGTCAACCATCCGCCCCCACTCCTGCGCACCTACTCTCCTCCCTCAGCAAGCGACCGCCGCCCCAGTCGCGCCCAGGAAACCCCGAAAACATTGGGGAATTCCGCCAGCCGCAACTTTTTCGTCCCGAGCACAACTTTCTGCTTGCACACGCGCCCCCCTTTTGGTAATCTCTTGGGCATTGCGAACGTAACTCAATTGGTAGAGTTCCACCTTGCCAAGGTGGTTGTCGTGGGTTCGAATCCCATCGTTCGCTCCATTTTTATGGGGGTGTAGCTCAGTTGGTAGAGCAAGTGACTCTTAATCACTGGGTCCACGGTTCGAGCCCGTGCACCCCTACCATAAAAATGAAAATGCAGTGCGCCAGAACACTGCATTTTTCATTTGGCGGGTTAGCTCAGTTGGTAGAGCATCGGAATCATAATCCGCAGGTCGGGGGATCGTGACCCTCACCCGCCACCACCTTTTTTCCCAAGCCCAAGGCAAAGCGCCGCGGGGGCGCGGCACCAACCAAGCCAGAGACCGAACCGGGACAAGTTATGTTGCCCACACGCACCCCGCCAGTTCCAGCCAATTCGGTCACTGGCGAACGCCCCGCCAACCAATCAGTTCGGCGCGTTGAGGTGCCGAAAGACGCAGAAAAGGTGCGTAGGCTCAGGGGGCGGCGACGCCCTTCCGCCCAGAGCCGAGATAGCCATTCAGCTCGCCGCGTGATGGTCAGAACAGACCCACAGGAAAAGCGATTTCGAAGCGGCATTGCCAAACGGAAAATCCGCTCGCCCGAGCCCGCAAAGCCAGCCTCGCGCAATCTTGCCGGACAATCCCTCTCCGGGCTCGAAGCGACCGCACGCAAACGCGCCGCACGACCCCGTTTGGAGCATCTTCCGTCAGTTCTTTTTATCCCTTCCCCTTCCCTGGTGGAAGTAGCCCCATTCCTTGCCAAATAGCCCGCCAAGCCTCCGCTATGAGCCACCAGATCGCCCCCTTGATCCTCCACGCGCCCGCTAAAGTCAACCTAACCCTCCAGGTCGGGCCAGTCCGCCCCGACGGCTTCCACGAACTCGACAGCCTGCTCATCCCCGTCACCCTCTTCGACACCCTCCGCTTCACCCCCGCCAACACCCTCGAACTTCTCCACGCCCCCGACTCCGAGATTCCCCCCGAAGCCCTCGGCGCCCCCGAACACAACCTCATTCTGCGCGCCGCCCGCCTCCTTCAGAGGGAAACCTCGACCTCCTTCGGCGCCACTATCCACTTGACCAAGCGCATCCCCACCGGCGCCGGCCTCGGCGGAGGCTCCAGCGACTGCGCCGCCACCCTCCACGCCCTCAACCGCCTTTGGAACCTCAACCTCCCCATCCCGCGACTCGAAGCCCTCTCCGCCACCCTTGGATCCGACATTCCAGCCTTCGTCCGAGGCGGCGCACAGCGTATGCTCGGGCGCGGAGAACGCCTCGAATCCCCCTGGAACACCCCCGAAAACGCCCCCATTCCGCCCCTTTGGCTCGTCCTTGCCAACTGCGGCACGCACTGTTCCACCAAGGAAGTCTACGCCCACTGCACTCCAGCCTTGACTTCCCCCCCCGAAGTTTACTATACTGTCCGCTCTTCGACCGCCCGCGGAGCCGTGTCCGAACTCGCCCCCGCGCTCGTCAACGACCTGCAGGATGGCGTCTTCCGGCGCTACCCCCAAGTCGCCCAAAGCGCACGCGAACTCGAACAGGCCGGTGCTCTCCGCGTCCTCCTCTCGGGGAGCGGCGCGACCGTCTTCGGCCTAGCGCGGAACCGCAGACACGCCGAAGAGATGGCCCGGCGACTACCAGCCGGCCTCTGGAACCGCATCGTTCACACGATTGCCCGATGGTGTAATGGCAGCACAAGGGATTTTGATTCCCTTTGTCCTAGTTCGAATCTAGGTCGGGCAACCACCGATTCCGGGTCTGATTGACGACTGAAAGCCGAAAGCACACGCATTCGGCTTTCAATTTTCAATCCGCCCCGATGAGACATCAGGAATGAAACAGATGAAAGTCTTCTCTGGAACCGCCAACCGCCCGTTGGCCGAAAAAATCGTCGCCTGCATGGGCGAACAACTCGGCAAAATGGACATCACCCATTTTCCCGACGGAGAGACCTTCGTCAAAATCCACGACAACATTCGCGGCCAGGATGTCTTCCTCGTTCAGCCCATCTGCGGCAAGCCCAATGAGATGCTCATGGAGCTGCTCATTATGATTGATGCCGCCCGCCGGGGTAGCGCCGAGCGCATCACCGCCGTCCTTCCCTACTTCGGCTACGCCCGCCAAGACCGCAAAGACCAGCCGCGCGTCCCCATCACCGCCAAACTCGTGGCCAACCTCCTCACCGCCGCCGGCGCCGACCGCGTCCTTACGATGGACCTCCACGCCCAGCAGATTCAAGGATTTTTCGATATTCCCGTAGACCACCTCCACGCCGCGCCGGTTATGGTGAAATACCTGCGCGAGAAGAAGCTCAACAAGCCACTAGTCGTGTCCCCGGATACCGGCGGGGTCAAGTCGGCTTACGCTTATTCACGAATGCTCGGCACAGGCCTGGCAATCGTCGCGAAACAGAGGCTCGGGGCTACGGAAGTGGATGCCTTTTCCGTCGTTGGCGACGTGAAAGGGTGCGATGTGATCATGGTAGACGACATGACCACGACCTGCGGAACCCTCCGCGCCGCCGCCAAGCTCCTTCGCGAACAAGGAGCCGCCAGCGTCCGCGCGGTCGTTTCGCACTGCCCGTTGACCGACATCGGCCTTGAGCGCCTCAAAGAGAACTTCCTTGAGGAACTCGTCACGACCGACACCATCCCGCTTGCGGTGCAAGGGTTGCCCGTAACGGTGCTGTCCGTCTCCGAGCTTCTGGCCGAAGCCATCATCCGGATCCACAACGACCAGTCCGTCAGCTCCCTCTTCCGTCTAGACTAAGGCGAGCCCGACAGACCTGCACGAATAAGGAAACCAGACAAAATGGCCAATGCTATCAGACTGGCCGCGAAGCCCAGAACCGAATCCGGTTCCGGGGCCGCAGGCCGCCTCCGCCGCGCCGGGTCGATTCCCGCAGCGGTCGGCAATATGAATGGCGGGACCACCCTCATTCAGATCGACACGCATGACTTCACCCTGATGCTCCGCCACCACCAGGCCGACCAGCTGTTGGTGACGCTCGTCATGGACGGGAAAGACCTTCCCGCCATCATGCGCGAAGTCCAGTACGACGTCCTCTCCGGCGTCCCCACCCACGCCGACTTCACCGAAGTCGATGTCAACAAGCCCATCCGCGTCGAATGCGCCATCCACCTCGTCGGCGAGCCCGATGGCGTCAAGAACGGCGGCGGCGTGCTGGATCAGCTCCTGCGCCACATTCATGTCGAGTGCCTCCCGGGCGATATCGTCGAGCACTTCGATGTCGATGTCTCCGCGCTCAAGCTCAACGAGTCGCTCGAAGTCAAGGATCTCGACTTCGGCGCGAAGTACCGCATTGCGACCCTGGCGACCACCCCCGTGGCAACCGTCGTCAAGGCCGATGAAGAGATTGTCGTCGACACCCCCGCCGAGACCGCCGAGGCCGCCAGCCCCGAAGTCATCGCCAAAGGGAAGAAGGAAGAAGGCGCGGCCCCTGCCGCCGATGCCAAGAAGTAATCCGCTCGAACGCGCCGCATGAAGCTGATCGTGGGACTCGGCAATCCCGGTCGCGACTACCAGGGCACCCCGCACAACATCGGATTCGATGTCGCCGACGCCCTGCTCGCCCAGACCGGTGGCTCCTGGAAAGAGGAGCGCCGCTGGAATGCCAAGATCGCCAAGACCACACTCGGCTCAAGCCCCGTTCTGCTGCTCGAACCCCAGACCTTTATGAACCTCAGCGGCCAAAGCGTCGCGCCTGTCGCGCACTACTTCGGGATTGCCCCCGAAGCGATGCTCGTCGTCTCCGATGATGCCGACCTACCCCTCGGGCGGATTCGGCTTCGTCCCGAAGGCGGCACCGGCGGACACAAGGGATTGGCCTCGATTGCCGAATCCCTCGGCACCGGCGGCTTTGCGCGGCTACGCATCGGCATCGGCCGGAGCGGGTTCGGAAAGCCCCTCAGGGACTTTGTTCTGGCCAAGTTCCCCCAGGAACTGCGCGAGCAGGTTTCACAGACGGTCGCCCAAGCCGTGCTGGCGGCGCAAGAGTGGGTCTCCAACGGAATCAACGAGGCGATGAACCGGTTCAACTCCGTATTGCCTCCCGCACAAGAGAAAACGACATGAAGAAATACGATGGCATCTACATCTTCGCCCCCTCGGCGAAGGACAATGTTCTCGATACGCTCATCGAGAAGATGAAAGAGGAAATCACCCGCCTCGGCGGCGCCATCCTCGACATCGCGCAGGAGGGCCGCAAGACTTTCGCCCGCCCGATGCAGAAGCGCGACAGCGGCGTCTATGTCCGCATCCGCTTCGAACTCGACCCCGCGCAGGTCTCCACCTTGGTCAACCGTGCGCACTTGATCGACGAACTCTTCCGCCTGCAGGTGCTGGCGGTCGACGAGCGTCTTGAGTCGATTATTGCGCGCCAGAACGAGGCCCGCAGGCTTCGTGAGGCCGCCAAGGCTGAAGCCGTAGCGGCTGCCGCCGAGGCCGAAGCCGCCGAACAGGCTGTCGAGGGCTGAACTTCCTCCCGGAAGATCGCAACATGGGTTCATTCAACAAAGTCATTCTGGCCGGAAACCTGACGCGCGATCCTGTCGTGCGGATGGCCGGCTCGACCGGCTTGAAGGTGGCCGACTTGGGGTTGGCCGTCTCCGAACGGTTCCGTGACAGGCAGTCGGGCGAGGTCAAGGAGTCGACCTGCTTCGTCGATCTGTCGGTCTGGGGCAAGAACGCCGAAATCGCCGAGAGGTATCTCCGCAAGGGGCGGAATGTGCTTGTCGAGGGGCGTTTGCAGAATGACGAGTGGACCACGGAGAAGGGGGAGAAGCGTTCCCGCCTGCGGGTTCGGGCTGACCGGTTGGTGATGCTGGGGGCTGCCGCAGGCAGTGCAGGGGTGGCGCCGGGCGCCGCGTCTGCCGGGCTCCAGCCGTCCCAACCGGGGCGTTCGGAGAGTTTCTCATCCGCTGTTCCGCCCTCGCCGGATGCAAGTTCGGACGAGGATGGCGAGGATCTTCCTTTCTGAGTTATCCAAGAGAAAGAGTGTAGAAAATGGCTTTCAAGAAGAACGACAAAGGCGCCAAGCGCCGTCCCCGTCGCAACGACCAGTCGCAGAAGCGCGCTCCGGCGATGCAGACCAACGAGTTGGTGGACATCAATGACATTGAGTTTCTGCGCCGTTTCGTGACGGACTTTGGCAAGATTGTTCCGGCACGCGTCTCGGGCGTGACGGCGCATCAGCAGCGCCAGATCAAGAAGGGTGTCCGCCGAGCCCGCAATATGGGGCTGTTGGCCTAGTCACCGAAAGGATTCACCATCATGGCTATTGAAGTCCTCCTGATGAACGATGTCCAGCACTTGGGGCTGGCAGGCGATGTGAAGACCGTCAAGGACGGCTATGCGCGGAATTATCTTTTCCCGCAGGGGCTGGCCGAGCCGGTGACGAAGAATGCGCTGCGCAAGCTCGAAAAGCTCCGCAAGGAGCGTGAGGAGTTGGCGCGTCAGCGCAAGGCCGAGGCAACGGAGAAGGCCGCGAAGCTTTCGGGCAAGGCGGTGACGATCCGGGCTCGCACGACGGACGGGACGAAGCTCTACGGTTCGGTGGGTGTCGCGGAAATCGTGGCGGCGCTGGCCGAGGAGAAGGTCGATGTGGCGGCTTCGCAGGTCCAGTTGGCCGAGCCGATCAAGGAGACGGGCGACACGGATGTCGTGATCAAGCTCTTCCCCGAGGTCGAGGCGACGGTCAAGGTCTGGGTCGTGGCGGAGTCCTAATCCGGGCGTACGCCGCACATGCCGCGCAAGGCGAAGAAGAGCGAGGTTTCTGCCGGGGAGTCTGTCTTGCGGACTCCGCCGCAGGATCTCAATGCTGAGCGCGGTCTTTTGGGGTCCATCCTCCTCGATTCCACGAGGGTGATGGACCTCTGCCTTTCGATGCGGATGACGCCGGAGGTTTTCTACGATCCGGCGCACCAGGTTGTCTTCCGGGCGATGGCGGAGATGGTCAATTCGCTCAAGGCGATTGACGCGATTACGCTGGCGCAGCATCTGCAGGCGGGGGGGGATCTGGAGCGCGTGGGGGGGATTCCGTTTCTCGAAGAGGTGATGCGTGCGACGCCGACGGCGGCGCATGCGCAGTACTACCGGGACATTGTCTACCAGAAGTTTTTGCTGCGGCAGATTCTGCTGGCGGCGTCGGAGACGCAGGAGCGCTGCTACGCGGGGGCGGAGAGCGTGGATGTGATTCTGGGCTGGGCGGAACAGCGGTTTTTGGATTTGAACGGGACTTCTTCGGGGCGGGACTGTTCGTGGAAGAGTTCGATTGAGTTGACGGTTTCGCAAATCGAGCAGCAGTTGCGGAATCCGGACGGCGGGTTGACGGGGCTTCCGAGCGGGTTGGCGAATCTCGACCGGATGATTCACGGGTTGCGCAAGCAGGAGATGATTGTGCTGGCGGCGCGCCCTTCCCAGGGGAAGACCTCTCTGGCGATGAACATTGCCGAGTGCGTGGCGCTCGGGCGGCGGATTGACAACGAGCCGTTCCCTGGTGCCTACGCTGGGCTCCATCCGGTAGGCGTCTTTAGCTGCGAGATGAACCAACAATCGCTGGCCAAGCGTATGTTGGCGGGGGTCTCGGGGATTCCTATGAACAGTCTCGGGGGGCGGGCAATCGATCCTCAAGAGATTATCCGGCGGCTGACGACGGGGGCGAGCATCATCGGGAGGGCGCCCATCTTTGTCGACGATGCCTCGGATTTGGATGTGATGGATTTGCGCGCGCGGGCCCGGCGCATGAAAAAGCAGCACCATATCGAGTTGCTCGTCATCGACTATTTGCAACTGCTGAGCCACCGCGAGTACGCCAAGCAGGGCCGCCAGATTGAGGTCTCCAAGGTCTCCAGCAACATTAAGGCGATGGCCAAGGAACTCGACATTCCCGTGCTCGTGCTCTCCCAGCTCAGCCGCAACACCGAGCAGCATGGCGACAAGAACGCCATTCCGAAACTTTCCGACTTGCGCGACTCTGGCGCCATTGAGCAGGATGCCGATGTCGTGCTGATGCTCCGCCGCCCCTGCAAATATCCCGGCAGCGACGGCTACGAAGACAAAGACCTCGCCATCGTCGATGTCGCCAAGCAGCGCAACGGCCAAACCGGCGAGGTTCGGCTCAACTTCAACGGCGAATTCACCCGTTTCTCCGATCGCCACGACCCCGTGGCAGGCTAACCCTTTCCTACTATGAAAAAGTCCCTCTTTCTCATCCTGCCCCTCCTGATTGCGGGGGTGCTCCGGGCTGACGAAAAGACCGTCTCCAAGGTCACCGTCCAAGCCATCGACGGCTTCCAGGCCGATGTCTCCGATGTCATCTCCTACTGCAATGTCCGGCAGGGGCAGGAAGTCTCCCAGACCGCCCTCTCCAAGGATGTCCGCGCGCTCCTCGACACCGGGCGGTTCTCCTACGCCTCGGTCGATGTCCTGCCCACCCCAAACGGCGTCGAAGTCACCTACAAAGTCAAGCGCCGCTACCGCTTTCAGGGGCCTCTGGCCATCCAAGGTTGCGACTACCTGTCCGAAAACAAAATCACCAAACTCACCGACCTCAAGGACGGAGACCCCATCGATGAACTGGTTCTGGCCGACAAGGCTGCGACCATCCGCAAGGAGTATGTCAAGAAATACTTCCCCTTCCCGCGCATCGGCGTGGAGATGACCAATGTCGACCCCACCAACGGCATCGCAAGCGTCGCCTTCACCATCGAAGAAGGGCCCCGCGCCAAACACAAATCCTACGAATTCACCGGCAATGAGCACATCGACGCCAAGGCCCTCCGGGCGACCTTCGGCAGCCGCCCTTGGTGGGATCCGCGTGGCTGGTTTGCCGACACCCCAGTCTCCGAACAGGAACTTGACGACGCCCGCGTCGAAATCGCCAACCTCTACCGCCAGCAAGGCTACCTCGATGTCACGGTCGGCGAAGCCCGCCTCGAGCAAGTCGACAAAGACCACGCCTCCATCTACTACGACATCGTCGAAGGCCCCTGCTACACCATCGACTCCGTAGCCGTTGAGGGCGTCAAACTCTTCCCCGAAACCCAAGTCACCGAAGCCCTCAGCCTCGCCCAAGGCCAGATTGCCTCCAGCACCGCCGTCGACGCGGCCACCAAGATCATCCGCGACTTCTACGCCTCCCGCGGCTATGTCGAGACCCAAGTCCGAACCGACTACGAAGCCGTCGAAGGCGCAACCAACCGCGTCGCCCTGCTCTTCACCGTCCAGGAGAGCGAACAAGTCACCATTCGCAACATCGTCCTGCGCGGCAATACCAAAACTAAGGACAAAGTCCTCCGCCGCGAACTGCTCGTCATTCCCGGCCTCGTCGCCAACGATGTGCTTGCCGAACGGAGTGAGAACCGCCTCAAAAACCTCAACTACTTCTCCACCGTCCGCCACTACTATGTCCCTACTGGAGAGAAAGGCGAGCGCGACCTCGTCTTCGATGTCGAAGAGCAACGCACCGGCAACTTTATGATTGGTGTCGGCTTCTCCAGCATCGACAGCGTCGTAGGCTACTTCGAGATCCGGCAGTCCAACTTCGACCTCTTCAACTGGCCCAACTTCACCGGCGGCGGCCAGAAAGCGCGATTGGGCGTCGAATACGGCGACCGGCGCCAAACCGTCGAAACCCAATGGACAGAACCCTGGCTCTTCAACCGCCCCTTGGCGCTGAATGTTGAGCTCTACCGCCGCATGCGCTGGTTCGACCAGTATGACGAGATCCGCACCGGCGGCGGCGTGGGTATCTCCTACCCCATCGCGCTCGGACGCCTCGGGCTGATGCACACGCTCGAATACATCGACTACGATGACGAGGACGACGGCCCCTACTTCCTCGACCCCGACCAGAACAAACCCTTTGCCTACGGTACCAGCGATGACAAGGGGCTTTCCAGCCGCTCACGCCTCTATTGGCACCTCGACCGCCGCAACCGCGCCTTCGTTCCTACCGCCGGCTACCGCATCAACATCTTTGCCGAAGGTCAGGGCGATGTCACCGGATCGGAGTGGAACACCTACGCACTCGGAGCCAACTACACCCACTGGGTGACCTGCCCCTTCAAGACAGTCTTGATGTGGCGCCTGCGCTACGAAACCGTCGACAGTTATGGATCCACCGACGAAGTTCCCCTCCACGCCCGCTACTTCATCGGCGGCGGGCGCACGGTTCGCGGCTTCGAATACCGCGGGCTTGGGCCAAAACTCTACAACGACGCCGGGCGTAAGACCGACGATCCCTATGGCGGGCAGACGATGGCCGTCGCGACGCTCGAGTACACCATCCCTCTCTTCGAAGCCGTTCGCTTCGCCATCTTCACGGACATTGGCTGCCTGGGCGCCGACTTCGGGGATCCCGACTTCGACAACATCTACGCGACGGTCGGTTGCGGTCTGCGCATCGACATTCCCGGCTTCCCGATTCGCCTCGATGTGGCGGTCCCCTACAGCAATCCTGACGACTCGGAGGAGGAAGTCTTCTCCTTCTGGATTGGCTTCGACTGATTTTGAGAAAGGCTACTGTTATGAAACATCTGTTGCTGGCTCTGGCGCTCTTGGCCGCCGGGGCCGTATCCGCCGGAAAACTCGGCGTGGTTGAAATGGACATTCTGCTGCGGCTCCATCCGAACACGGTTGCGGATGAAGCGCTTATGAAGGAGCTGGTCGAACGCCTCGAAGCCGAGCAAGAGAAGGGCAAGGCTCAACTCAAAGAGTTGAACGAGGCTTTCGAGAAGGCCGTAGAGGCTTACGAAAACCCCTCGTTGTCGGACAAGCAGCGCGCAAAGGCCAAGGCGGACGCCCAGACCCGTCAGCGTGCGCTAATCGAGGCAGACACCGAGTTCCGCCAGAAACGCGCCCAGCGCCAAAGGGAACTGGCGGAGACGGAATCGACTATGGTCAAGCGCACCACCGACAAACTCCGCGAAATCATCACCGCCTACGCCAAGGACAATGGCTACGATATGATTTTCGCGGCGAATGTCCTTCCCTACTATTCGCCGGCGGTTGATGTGACGGATGCGATTCTGACAAAGATGGGCATTGACCCGGCCAAGCGTAAGGAACTGGCGAGGAAACTCAACGCCAAGACAGATACCCGGAAGGAGAAATAGATATGGGACAGCTTGAGGAGTCAAACGAACTTCAACTCGACTTCACGAAGATCGCAAAGGTCGCCGGGCAGATTCTGCAGGACGGTGACCATGTGATTCCCGTGGCGGTTCAGAATGCCGACACGAAGGAGGTCATTCTGGTGGCTTACACCAACCGTCAGGCAATGGAACAGGCGTTCCGCGAGCGGATGCTGGTGCTGTGGAGTACCTCGCGCCACTGTCTCTGGGAAAAGGGGAAGACTTCGGGGGAGACCTTCGATTTGCTGGAGGCACGGGTGAACTGCGAGCAGAACTCTCTGCTCTACATTGTCCGTCCGCGGCGCGGCGGCATCTGCCACACGAAAAACCGGGCTGGAGAGCCGCGCAACTGCTACTATCGGCGGATTGATTTCGATACGCAGGCGTTGACGAATCTTGACCCGTAAGGGGAGGTTGGCGTGCGTTTTGTAGGGTGGGTTGCGCTGCTCTTCGCCGTGTCGACGGGTTGGTCGGCGACGGTCTCTTGGGAGGCTGTCAAGGCCATCTCGGGCGAGTCGGATGTGGTGACGGAGGGTCGAAGGGTTGTTGCGGTCGGGTTTGCCGGTTCCAAGGGCGAATCGACTTTGAACGGCGTGGTATTCTCGGTCGTTTCCTCTCTCTCGCGCTTGCCTGAAGGGGTTGCCAAGGGTGGCTCTTTTGACTCTTCACTCACGGTTTCCAATCGGGGAGTGCCTCCCTTCTCGAACTTGCCGACGGCCTATCAGGCGATCCTCAAATATTCGCTTTGCACGGGAGGTTCAACGGGTATCGGGACGCTGACTTTCTCCAATCTGACGCCGGGGAAGGCGTACCTGGTTCAGTTGTGGGTCAACGACTCGTACGATGAGAAGGCGCCGTCGCGCAGTACACTGGTGGCGGACAATGATGGGATGGGTTCGGCGGTGGCTTTGGTGCACAGTCATGCCGCTTCGGGGAGTTCGGGCGGGGTTGGCTCGCATGTGGTGGGGCGGTTTACGGCGGATGGGGAGTCGCAGACTTTTTATGTGAAGGGGAAGTCGTCGAAGGCCTATCTTTCGGCGTTTCAATTGCGCAGTCTGTCGTCCGCTTCTAGCCCGACCTATATCTTTTTCAACTGATTGTTTGGAGCGTTCCGCAACTGGATTTTGGCGGAGGGGATTGGTCTGGCGGGTCGGGGGGGACTGGGGCTAGGGGCTGAGTTGCGGGAGGTCGAACCAGTTGAAGCGATTGGTCTCGTTTCCAAAGCGCCAAATTTTTGGGGTCGGGGTATGGAACCAGTCGATTGGTTCGGCTGTCGGGCAGGGAATCGAGGCTAGGCGGAAGGCTTCTGCAAGGGCTTTCCAGACTTCGGGGGTTGCCTAACTGGCATTTCCAGGAGATGAAGAGCAGTTTCCATAGGTGGAAAACTTTTGGGGCGGGAGGTAGGCACCTTTGCCTCCCGAAGGTGTCAATCTCCAGGAGGCACAGGTGCGCAGGAATCGGTGCGAAAGGCTAGTCGCCGCCGAGGGCGAGCCAGACGCGCAGATGTTCGGAGTCACTCCAAGCCTGGGCACCGCAGCCTTTGGGCCAGTGAGGGGCGGCGCCGTCGGTGTTCTCCGCGAGGTGGCAGACGCAATCGTGACGCAAGAGGCGCAGGCACGAGGCGAGAATAGCGCGGGCAAAGGGCTTGGCGGAAGGGTCGACCCGAGCGAGGGCTTCGGGCCATTGGGGGAAGACCCAGCCCCAGCCGGTGCCGTTGTGGTAGGCAGGTTTGCGGCGTGTGTCCTCGTCGCCGCTGTAGTAGGGCCAGTAGGGATTGTGGGGATCGTTGAGCAACCGCCCGTCGCGCCAGATGGGCAACGGCACCCGCACCGGTGCATCGGCAAGCGACCGAATGGCGCCCGGCAGAAGCAGCGGTTCGGTGGCGGCAAGCACCCCGCGAGCCAAGTCGGGATGGTCGTCAAGCAACCCCAGCGTCACCGCGAAAAGTTGGTTCGGACGAACCGAATCGTCGGGCAGCGCATCCTCCGCCCCGACCGTTGGATTGTCCGCGAAAAGGCAGTCCGAAAGCCCCCCCTCGCGCTTTGGATAGAGCCTCAAAAACGACGCCGTCGCACGCGCCGCCAAATCCCCCCACGACGCATCCAGATGTGCCGCCGCAAACCGTAAGGCAGCAATCCATAAAACCTGAATCTCGACCGGGTAGCCCCGGCGCGGCGTGCCGGCAGGATAGTTCGTGTCCATCCAAGTAAAATGCGGCGGCGAAAACACCAAGCCCGAACGAGAATCGCAGAAAATCCCGTTCTCCGTGCCATCCCGGTACCCCCGGAGAATCGAAGCAACCACCTCCCCGCACGAGCGCCGCCCGCACCGAATCCCCAACGCCTCCTTCACCCCCTCGTGCGCCGCATACTCCGCCACCACACGGCAGTACCACAACGGCGCATCAACCGTGTCCCAATTCCCAACCTGCTCCCCATGGATGATGTTTGGCAGCCGCCCCCCAGACTCGAACCGCCCAAACTCTGCCAGAATATCCTTCACCACCCCCACCCGACCAGAAGCCAAAATCCCGCGCGCCACAATCAGCGTGTCCCGCCCCCAGTCCAAGAACCACGGATATCCAGCAATCACACTCTTGTGCCCGTCCCGTCGAACAATGAACAGCCCCAGAGCAGCCCGCAGAAACGCCCCCAAAGTTGACCCCTCGCGCACCCAATCCCGAGGCTCCTCCCAC
>JAXFQS010000146.1:0-25858 GCA_034178815.1 Kiritimatiellia bacterium
TGAAGTTCCTGTTCGTGGCGGTACGGTTCCATAATCCTCCTCGATTCTCGGCCTAGGATGAACAAATAAGGCGTCTTCAGTCTAGCAGGCCAAACATAAATGTCAAGGAAAAGGTGGCAGGCGGGACAGATTTGTCTTTGAGCCAAAATTTCAACCGCTAGTATTGACAGAAATGTCGCCACCATCCTACTTGGCACGCCCTCTGCAAATAGGCAGGCATTGTTCAACTTCACCAAAGGATCTTGCCACTATGACTGCCAAAAACCGTCTTGGCCTGTTGCTTGCCCTTCTCGGGGCGTTCATGCTTCCCTTCACCCCGTCGCATGCCGAAGAGACCGCCCAGGCGGAGACATCTCCGCTTTCGGCGTTCTCCCTTGATGCGACGCTGGATCTCTATTCGGCCTACCTCTTCCGCGGCATTGTCTACGACAACACGCCGGTCTACCAGCCGGGGCTTGCGCTGGGCTACGACGCCGGCGAAATCGGCTCCTTTTCGATTGCCGCGTGGGCGAACGCGGCGTACGGAAGCGACCGTCCGAAACACGACGAGGGAATCAACGAAATCGACTATACGGTCTCGTGGAGCCGCGACTTCGGGGTGCTCGGCGTAGAGGCGGGCTACTGCTTCTTCACCTTCCCCGGGGCGCACGACGACTTGGATGTGCACGAACTCTTTACCAAGGTCAGCTACAACAATGACATTGTCACCCCCTACACCTTTCTCGCGATGGAACTCAACCGCGACTCCGGCACCTACGCCCAGATCGGATTGACCCGCAACTTCGCCCTCATCCCCGACCGACTGACCCTCACCCTCGACGGCTACCTCTCCTGGGGAAGCGCCGCCTACAACCGCTTCTTCTGGGGTGAAGAGGCCGGCAACAGCGCCCTCGACGAATATGTCCTGACCGCCGCCCTCGCCTACGCCCTGACCGAACAGATCTCCCTCGGCGCAACCGTCGGTCTCTGCGGACTGATCGACGGATCCGTGCGCGACAGCGAAGTCGGCATGGGCGATGGCGTCGGCGAAGACCTCTATTTCTGGGGCGGGCTCAACCTCGGCGTCTCCCTCTAGACCCTCTATATATACCACACACATGCCACCGGCGGGGAAGAGGCCCCCAAAGCCCCTTCCCCGCCCTTCCATTCACGACCAGGCACCGCGCAAAAGATACCCGAGAACCCCCACCGCAGATACCAACCCCAGCCCCCAACAGATAGCCACCACCCGCACCGACAGGTAAACACTAACAAACCCCTAACCTGCCAACCTTTTACCCACCCCCGCACGCGATTTCAGTTGAGTTTCATCCCCGAATGGTATAAACTCCACACCATACTGCGTGCGGCTCGCCAGACCCGCCCGCCGCAGCCCCACACACGAAAGAAGGCACCCATGCGACACCTCCCGCTCCTGCTCCTGCTCACCACCCTGACAACCCTCGCCGCCCCCACCCCCAAATACATCTTCCTCTTCATCGGCGACGGCATGTCACTCCCCCAACGCATGACCGCCGAAGAAGTCGCAAAAGCCCTCGGCGAGCCACAACTCGAAATGAACCACCTCCCCCACCAAGCCGTCACCACCACACGCTCCGCCAACTCCCTCGTCACCGACTCCGCCGCATCCGGCACCGCCATCGCCTGCGGAGAAAAGACCTACAACGGCGCCATCGGGCTCGACCAGACCGGCACCAACCGCCTGCAATCCTGCGCCGAAGCAGCCAAAGCCGCCGGCCGGAAAATCGGCATCCTCACCACCGTCACACTCAACCACGCCACCCCCGCCGCCTTCTACGGACACCAGCGCAACCGCGGCATGGGCTACGAACTCGGACTCGACCTGATCGCCTCCGAATTCGACCTCTTTGCAGGCGGCGGCATTAGCAACCACAACAACAAACACTCCCCCAGATACCAAGGCGATATCTACCACCTCGCCCCCTCAAACGGCTACACCCTCGTCCAAGACCCCAACGCCTTCCGGGCCCTCAAACCAGGCTGCGGCAAAGTCCTCGCCACCCTCGCCAAAGACGCCCTTCCCTACGCCATCGACCGCCAAAACCAAGACATTCCCCTCTCCGAAATACTCCAGAAAGCCATCGACTTGCTCGACAACCCAAACGGCTTCTTCATAATGACCGAAGGGGGTAAAATAGACTGGCAATGCCACGCTAACGATGCCGCCACCGCCGCCCGAGAAACCATAGACCTCAACCAAGCCGTGCGCACCGCCCTCGCCTTCGCCAGCCAACATCCCGACGAGACGCTCATCATGGTCACCGGCGACCACGAAACAGGCGGTTTGACCATGGGATTCGCAGGAACCGGCTACGCAATCTACCCCGATCGCCTCCTGTGCCAAACTTGCTCCCGAGACCAATTTATGAGCCAAGCCAAGTCAGTCTCAAACGCCGAAGAACTCCGCGAATTGATTACACGCTCTTTTGGTCTTGTCTACGAATCCGGCCACAAGTTGTCCTTGACGCCCGCCGAGCAAATCCAGCTCGACGCCGCACGCCAACGCAAGGACAAGCCCGGGGAAAACCAACCTTATGTCCAGGATGAAGGCCGTCTGGCGTCTTGCGCCATACGCATCTTCAACAACAAATGCGGGCTTGCGTGGACGAGCGGGGCGCATACGGCTTTGCCGGTGATGACGACTGCAAAGGGGTGCGGAGCCGAGCAGTTCACCGGGATGATGGACAATACCGACATCTCCCGGCGGATTAAAGCTTTGCTGCAGAATCGTTAGCCTCTCTCTCTTTCGCAGATGGGTACCAAGTTGCGCTACGCCTGCCGTTCCTGGGGGGCGACTTGTGCCGTTCTGGCGGGGTGTCTGGTGCTCTTTTTGCTACCTGGTTCCAAGGAGTCTCCGGGGCAGCAGGGGGTGAAGGTCTGCGCCCGCGTGGTGGCGGTGGACGATGGGGATTTGCAGCAAATAGGGCTGTTGAAGATGGGCTCTCAGCATCTGGTGCTGGAGCCATTGGAGGGGGGGGCGAAAGGGCTGCGAATCAGGGGGGAGAATACGTTGCGGGCGCAGATGGACTTGGACAAGGTTTTCGCGCCGGGAGACCTTTGTCTGGCGGGGATTCTGGGCAATCCGGGGCCGGAAAGCGTGGCTACGGCGCAGGATCATTATCGGTTGCACTGGTCGTTGCTGCTGTTTGCGCTCTTTCTGATTCTGTTGTTGCTTTTTGCGGGTGGGACGGGGCTGAAGGCATTCGCGTCGTTCCTATTCAGTTGCCTGGCGATTTGGAAGTTGGTGATTCCGCTCTGCCTTGGGGGATGGTCTCCGGTATGGGTGGCGGTGGGGACGGTCTGTCTGTTGACGGCGGTGATAGTCTTTCTCGTGGCGGGGTTCACGGCGAAGGGGTGGACGGCGTTCGGTGGTTCGATGCTTGGGGTTGTGTCGGGGGCGGGAATGTCTAGGCTCTTCGCCTATCTGCTGAAGGTCAACGGGGCGGTGATGCCTTATGCGCAACCGCTTCTCTACAGCGGCTACGAATGGCTCGATCTGCGGGAGGTCTTCACGGGGGCGATGATTTTGGCTTCGTCCGGTGCGGTGATGGACTTGGGGATGGATGTGGCGGCGGGGATGGCAGAAGTGGTGCGGCACCAGCCATCGATCGGGCGGAGGGAACTGGTGGCGTCGGGGTGGCGCATCGGGCGAAGCGTGGTCGGGACGATGACCACGACGCTGTTGCTGGCCTACTCGGGGGGCTACCTGACGCTGATGATGGCATTCCACGCGCAGGGTACCGGCCCGGTCGACTTCCTGAACAATCCCTATGTCGCGGCCGAGTGCGTCAAAACCCTCGTGGGAAGTTTCACCCTCGTGCTCGTGGCGCCCTTTACGGCATTGGCAGGCGGCTTCCTCCTCCGGCCCCGACAGGTGGCAACCTGTGGCACCGATTCCTGCCAACCCGCGATGCCGGAAGATTGATACCCGCCGGAGCCGGAGGTACCAATCTTTCATCCGGCTCGTCGAAAACAAAAGGCCGCCCGGCGCAAACTGGCGCACAGACGGCCTCCGGCAACCAGACGGATGCCACGATTGCCCCCACCAATCAGTCGATGCTAACGAATCGGAGCCCCAGGTAGCGCCTCACCATCCGGATTGAGCACAAAAAGCCGCCCGTCCGGATTCGCCGCCGCCAGAATCATTCCCTCCGATACCCCGAAACGCATCTTGCGCGGCGCCAGGTTCGCCACGAACGCCACGCTCCGCCCAACCAATTGCTCCGGCGCATAGGCCTTGCGGATACCCGCAAAGACCTGACGCGGCCGCCCGTCCCCCACATCGAGCAGCACCTTGAGCAACTTCTCAGAGCCCTCAACCGCCTCAGCCGAAAGCACCTTACCCACCCGCAGATCCGCCTTCGCAAAAGTCTCGAAGTCAACCAACTCCCCCACCGGAGGGAAAGCAGGCACTGGCGCGGAAGGCACATTCGAGACCGACGCCTTCACGACCACCTCGACCGCCTTCGGGTCAATCCGCACCGCCAAATAGTCATACGGAGCCACCTCGCGGTTGCACCAGACCTCCCCAAGACTCGACCAGACATACGGCCCATCCCCGAGCAACCGCTCCACCTTCGCCACATACGAAGGCAAAATCGGCTTGAGCAGAATCGCCATAAAACGGAAGAGATTCAGCGTCGCCGTCAAAACCCCCCGCGCCTCCTCGGGATTGACCTTGACCAACTTCCACGGCTCCCTCGAATCAAAGTACCGATTCGCCTCGTCCGCCATCCCCCGAACCTGCACCATCACCGAACAAAAATCACGCTTCTCGTACGCCTGCGCAATAGCATCCAGACGCGACGGCTCCCGGAAACGCCCCAGCAAAGCAGCCCCCTCCGCATCCAAATCCCCCGCACGCCCAGAGAAATTCTTGTGTAGCATCTGCGCCCCACGAGAGGCCAAATTCGTAATCTTCCCGACCAAATCCGAGTTCACCCGGTTGATGAAATCATCGTCCAGATTCAAGTCCATATCGTCCGTCGAGCCGTTCAACTTGCAGGCATAATAGAACCGCAGGGCCGACGCCGGAAGATGCTCCAGCCAAGTCCGCGCACTGATAAAAGTCCCCTTCGTCTTGCTCATCTTCGCCCCATTGACAGTCAAGAACCCGTGGACGAAAACCTTGGTAGGAGTCTTGTGTCCGGAACAGTGCAACATAGCCGGCCAAAAGAGACAGTGGAACCGGACAATATCCTTCCCGATGAAGTGGTACAACTCGGCTTCAGGATTCTCCCAATACTCCTCAAACACCTTCCCGTTGCGCCCGCACCACTCCTTCAGCGACGCCATATAACCCACCGGAGCGTCTACCCATACATAGAAATACTTCCCCGGAAACCCCGGAATCGGAAAGCCGAAATAGGGCTCGTCGCGGGAAATGTTCCACCCCCGCAAAGGCTCGCCAAACCACTCCAGAAGTTTGTTCGCCACCGGCAAATCCGTATGCTCCGGAATCCACTTGCGAAGGAACTCACGGAACGGTTCCAACTCGAAAAAGAGCTGATCCGACGACTTGCGAACCGGGGGCTTCCCGCATACCGTGCAGCGCGGCTCCTTCAATTCGCTCGAATCATAGGTTATCCCGCACGCGTCGCACGAATCGCCATATTGCTCCGTCGCGCCGCACTTGGGACAGATCCCTTTGACGAAGCGGTCGGCGAGGAACATCCGGTCATGTTCGCAGTAGAATTGTTCCACCGGAACCTTCCGGACGGCGCCTGCTTTCTGCATCGCGGCAAAGATGGATTCGGAGAATTCCTTGTTTTCCGGGGAATTTGTCGTATAGTAGTTATCGAAGGCAATCTCGAAGTCGGCGAAGTCGGCGGCATGCTGGGCATGGCTGCGGGAGATGAGCTCCTCCGGGGTGATTCCTTCTTTTCTGGCGCGCACCATAATGGGCGTGCCGTGGGTGTCGTCTGCGCAGATATAGACGCATTCGTTACCACGCATTTTCTGGAATCTCACCCAGAAGTCGGTCTGGAGGTATTCTACGAGGTGACCGATATGGATGGCTCCGTTGGCGTAGGGCAAGGCTGAGGTGACAACGATTCTTCGGCTCATCTGTCTCTCCTGTTGTCGGATGGGAATGGGGTGTGGGATTCGAGTCGTTCTAGTTCGGAAGCGGGTATTTCGATGCCGCGTTTATGGAGTTCGCTGGCCAATTCGGCTGTCGTGAGGGCTTTGCCGAGCCAGGCACGAAGTGCGGGAAGGGTTTCTGCGGAAGGGGTTCGGAGGTGCTTTCGGGCGAGGCGTTCGATTGCTTTGTTTTGGTGTCGCTGCAACCACTCGGGGAGGCATTTGGCGAGCATCTTGAGGATGAGGGCTAGGAGGCAAAGGGCGGGACCGGCGAGCAGGAGTTGAATGAATCGGCTGGTCAGAAGGGGTTGCGACGGTGGCGGGAGGGGGCCTAGTTGGAGGCCTGCGGGCTGGGGCGGGGTCTCGATGATTGGGGTATCGCCGAAGGGCTCGGGCAGGGGGGGGAGACCCTGTATCGGGAGGGGTGTGGTGGCAATGGTTTGGTAGGTTCGGCTGTCGGAGTTCCAGTAGGCGAATGGGTAAGAGGGAAGTTCGAGGGTGCCTTGGCGGAGGGGACGGAGGCGGTAGTGAAAGCGGCGTCCATCTTGAAGGGTTTCGGTCTTGACGGGCTCGGGATCGAGCCTGAATGCTTCGTTTTTCTGGTGGAGGATAGGCGTTTGGATGTGGTCGGGGCGTATCTCCCCGCGCAGTTCGATGGTGAGTAGAACCGGCTCGCCGAGGTGGGTTCGATAACTATCGAGGGTTGCCTGGGCGCGCATATTTCTGCCGACTGCGCCGATGAAGTTGGGGGGCTGGTTGGTCTTGTCGGGTAGGGTGACGGTGACGCGGAGGGCGGGGGAGGCGGCGTAGATGCGGGCGGTTGGCGCGGGGGTGGATGAGGGGGTGTTGGTCGGGAGGTTGCCTTTGAAGATGACGGGGCCGAAGTCGTAGGTTCCAGATTGTATGGCTTGGCAGGGATAGTCCAACTGGTACCGCCAAATGCCGTTTGTCCGGTGTACGGGCAGGGCGAAGGGAATGCGGGTTCGGGAGGCGAAGATGAAGGGGTTGTCGGAGGTCGTATAGTCGTTGATAGAGAAAGCGGCGCGGTTGGGGGCGGCGGACTTGGCGAGTTTGGAGAGGAAGGGGTTGCGGGCGGGCTGGATGAGGCTGTCGGGGCGGAAATCGTCTTCAAGGTAGGGGACGATGAGGAGGGGAAGTTGACCGCCGGGAAGGTTTTCGGGGCTCAAGGGGTCGATCTCGGGCTGTCCGGGACGGGGGGCGACATCGATTTCGAGGCGGACGGTAAAGGGTTCATCCGGGAGCGGATCGGGAGGTATGGCGCAGAGGCGGATTTGGACTTCGTTCTGGTCGTCGGGCTTTCTGACGAGGATGGAGTAGGGTTGGCTTCTGATGGTCGATTCCTTGCTACCGAAGACTATCGGGGGTATGTTCAACCGCCCCGCTTTCCTAGGCACCAACCGGTAGGTATGGATAGTAGCATGCGATTCGACACATTCCCGCGTTCCGTTGACGAGGGTGATGTAACTGGAACTGGAGGTCTGTTGGCCAAGCGCGTGGACGGTGGCAATCTCGGGGGGAATGTCGAGTTCGGGCTGGGAATGCCTGGTCTGGCTGTCACGCACCTCGACGCGCAGAATCACCGACTCGCCCAAATAGATTTCGTCGGGGTCGGCTGAAATCCGAATCGACGGGGTCTTTTGGGCCAGAGCCCCGACCGCCGCGCACGCGACAGACAGTACGAGCAAAAGGGCTTTCATCCAAACCAACGCGAACGAAAGATGAAGAAGACGGCCCCCAGGATGCAGCAGGCCGCCCACAAATAGTCCCAACTCAGCCGCTCCCTCAGAAAGAAGACCGAGAACGGCACAAAGACCGTCAGCGCCACCACCTCCTGAAGGATCTTCAACTGCGCCACCGTGTAGCCCCCCGCATAGCCAATCCGGTTCGCAGGCACCTGGAACAGATACTCCACCAAGGCAACTCCCCAACTGACCACAACCACCAAGAGCCAAGGCCGGGCGGCCATCTTCTTCAGATGGCCGTACCACGCCAAAGTCATAAAGAGGTTGCTGAGAACCAGCAGCAGGAAAGTCTTGAGAAGCGGCATCGAGAACCTATTGAATCTGGAGCGCGCGCTCGCCCATGGCACGACCCAAGTCGCGGCACTTCGCCAGCACCTCGTCCGTCGGAGCGAAGCGCACCGTCACCGGCGGCGAAATCTGCTCGACCTGCATCTCCGAGAGATAGCGGGACGCCTCTTCCGCCCCCTTGCTCGCCCAACCGAACGAACCGAAGGTGAACCCGAACTTACCCGCGGGCTTCAAGCCGCGGACATAGGTCAAAGCCGCCGCCATCCGCGGCATCAGGCTCATATTCAGCGTCGGCGTACCCACCGCGAAACCAGCCGCATCCATTAGTTCGGGAATCAAATCCGTGTCCGTCGTGAACTCAAGATTGAAGAGTTTGAACGGACATCCCGTCGACGCCACGCCCTCTGCGACGGCTTCCGCCATGCGCCGCGTGCTACTCCACATCGTCGAATAGAACACCACCACCTTCCGCGACGGCTGGCTCACATGCCAACGCGAATAAGCCTCCAGAATCAACGGAATGCGACTTCTCCAGATGATGCCGTGGCTCGGCGCAATGACCTTGATCGGCAGCCCCCCGAGTTTCTTGAGCGCGGCCGCCACGGGACGGGCGTAGAGCAACACGATGTTGGCGTAATACTTCTTCGCCTCCTGCATCACCTCATCCAGATCCGCCTCGTCGTCGAACCGCGCCGCCGAAGCATAATGCTGGCCGAACGCGTCCATCGAGAAGAGAATCCCGTCCTCCGCCAGCCAAGTCGCCATCGACTCCGGCCAATGCACCATCGGCGTCTCGAAGAACTGCAGCGTCTTACCGCCCAAATCCAAAGTCTCACCCTCCTTCACCAGACGAAAACGCCAGGAAGAAGTGTCATAGTGCCGCGTAAGCGCATCCTTCGTCTTGGCCGTGCAGACAACCTCCGCAGAGGGAAACGCCTGCACCACCGCCGGGAAGCCTCCCGAATGATCTGGCTCCGCGTGGTTGCAGACAAGATAGTCGACCTTGTCGCCCGCAAGTTCCCGGACATTGGCAATCAATTTGTCCGCGTAAGGCGCCTTGACCGTGTCAATCAGCGCAGTCGCCGAAGCCCCTCGAACCAAATAGGCATTGTACGTGCTGCCGCGGCTCGTCACATAACTGTGGAACTCCCGAACCGTCCAGTCAATATAGCCGACCCAGTCGACCAAAGGAGCAAGTTGAGTATTCATAAACATATCCTTGATTGGAATGGTAAGCAGAAACACACCCTAACGCAGACACTTCGCCAACTCGGCAAGAAAAGCCTTAGCCCCTCCCGGAACATAGCCCATCCGAGCCACCTCGCCTCCCGCAGGCGCGAAGAGGACGATGGTCGGGAAACCCTTGATCTGAAGCGAAGAAGCCACCCCCTCGTTTTGTAATTTCCACGCCTCAGAAACCGCAGTTGACGTCTCCAGAAAGTCCGCCTTGAAGAGAACCAGATTCTCCCGGGCATAGGCGCGGAAGGCATCCGTAGAGAGGACTTCCTGCTCCAACTTCACACACCAGGGACACCAGTCCGACCCCGTGAAGAGCGCAAACAATATCATCCCTCGAGCCTTGGCCTCAGCCTTCGCCGCTTCCCAGTCCAAGTGCCATCCGTCGACAAACTCAGGAGCCTGAGCCAACGCAGGTGCGTCCCCGTCTGGTGCCGAAGAGTCAGGGGAACAGCCGCATAGCCACAACAGCGCGGCAAGCGCAAGAAACAGTTGAATCTTCATCTTTCAATCCGCCAGCGTGACCAGTGCCATACGCGTGACGCGCACCTTGTAAAGGGTCTTGACGACCTCCATAACCTTCCCGTATTCCAAACTATCGTCCGCCCGGACCAATACCGCCGTGGATGGGTCGTCGACAATAGCCTGCCCGAGCCGGCTCTGCAGTTGGTCTAGGGTCACCAAGCGGCTATCGAGATAGATGCGGCCATCCTTCTTGATGGAGACAGTCGTAGCCATCTTGTCCGGCAACTTCTCGGCAGAGCCCTGGGGCAATTTCACAGTAATGCCCTGCTCAAGCGCCGGGAAGGTGATCATGAATGTGACGAGCAGCAGGAAGGTCAGGTCGATCAACGGAGTCATGTTGATCTCTGCTGTCCCCCCCCCGCTGTCGTAGTCGGAACGCCGGCCGCGGAACATGAATCTACTCTCCCCTTCCCTGCAATTCGTTTGCAATGCGCCCCATCAACTCGTCGGTAAAGCCCTCGCAATCGACCCGGATGCGTTTGGCGCGCTCAACTAGGAAGGCATGGGCGCAGGAGGCGGGAATGGCGACGAACAGCCCCACGACCGTTGTCAACAGGGCTGAACTGATGCCGGGAGCCAATTCGGAAAGCAAGGCGGAACCTTTTGACGCCATGGCATTGAAGGCGACCATAATGCCCCAGACCGTGCCGAAAAGGCCGAACATGGGAGCAACCGTCGCCACAACGGCAATAGAACGAAGCCCCTGCTGAAGGTCACAGCACTGTTCAGCGAGGGTATGTTCCGCCGTGCGCGCGACCAGGTCGGTTTCCCTCACACTCATAGCCACCCGATCGTCCGGTGTCGCGGCGCTGATAGTGGAATTGCGCACTTCCGGGGCAAGCAACGAGACAACGCGATCGCAGCAGACTCGATAGATTTTGGCGAGGGGTGAGTCGAGTGCGTCGACCTTGCGCTGGAGGTAGGGGGCGAGCACATTCTCGGGCGCGTCGCGGATGAGTTTGGCAAATCGAGCGTTGGCGGTCTCAATGTCCTTCAGGCGGCGGTAGCGCGAGAGAATCTGCTTGACGACGAAGAAGGAGAGGAGCAGTTGCACGAGTATGATGCTCTGTCCGACAAGGTCGGAGCGGACATAGGCGTCGAGCACTAGGATGGTGGAAAGGGGGATGTTCGGCATGGGCGTTCCTTAGATTCGGCGGGGCGTTCTGAGACCCAGCAAGTGAAGGCCGTGTTCGAGCGTCCGGGCGATGACGGAGCAGAGTTTGACTCGGGCATCGCGGACTTCGGGGGCAGCCTTGAGCACGGGGGAGGACTGGTAGAAGCGGCTGTAGTTGCGGGCGAGTTCGTAGAGGTAGTCGGCGAGATGGCTGGGCTTGCTGGCGGTGGAGGCGCGCTCGACGGTCTCGGGGTAGCGAAGGAGTTGAAGGACGAGTTGCTTCTCTATGGGCGTGGCGGGGGCCAGGCGATGAGCGGCGGTGTCTTGCCCGTATTTGTCGAGCAAACTGCAAAGGCGGGCGTAGGCGTATTGGAGGTAGGGGCCGGAGTTGCCGTCGAGCGCGAGGGCCTTGTCCCAACTGAAGACGACGAGGCTCTGGGGGTCGTGGGAGAGGTCGGCGTATTTGACCGCGCTGATGCCAATATCGGCGGCAAGCGCCCTCTGGCTGGCTTCATCCATATCGGGGTGGGAGTCGCGAATAATCGTGAGGGCGCGGTTCTCGGCTTCGTCGAGGAGGGCTTCGAGTTTGATGACATTGCCCTGACGCGTGGAGAAGGTGCCTTCGGGCAGGCGCATAAGCCCGAACCAGACATGTTCGAGTCGGGTATGGAGACCAATCTTGCGGCAGATGGCGAAGAATTGTTTGAAGTGGAGTTGCTGGCGTTCGTCGGTGACATAGATGATGGAGTCGGGGGCGAACTCTTCGGTGCGGGAGGCGACGGTGGCTATGTCGGTGGTGGCGTAGTTAAAGCCGCCGTCGGACTTGCGGACGATGCAGACATCGAGCCCTTCGTCTTTCAGGTCGACGATCCAAGCGCCGTCGGAAGGGACAGCAAGGTGTTCGTTCTGGAGGCGCTCGACGACTGCGGGGAGGCGGTCGTTGTAGTAGCTTTCTCCGCGCCAGAGGTCGAAGTGGACATCGAGGCGATCGTAGATTCGGGTGAACTCGCGAATGGAGATATCGATGAAGCGCTTCCATACGGCGCGATTGGCGTCGTCGCCTTGCTGGAGTTTGACGAGTTCGGCGCGGCACTGTTCGAGCCAGACGGGATCCTCCTTGGTGCGGTTGTAGGACTGGACATAGACCTTTTCAAGGAGTTCGACGGTGAGGTTCTCCTGCTGCTCGGGGGTGAGGAACGCGCGATAGCCGCAGATGAGGATGCCGAACTGGGTTCCCCAGTCACCCAAATGGTTGTCGGCAACGACGCGGTAGCCGCGGGCACGGAGCAGGCGGTCGAGAGCATTGCCGATGACGGTCGAGCGGATGTGCCCGATGTGCATGGGCTTGGCAACATTGGGCGAAGAGTAGTCCATCACGATGGTCTTGCCTTCACCCGTCTGCGGCACCCCCAAATGCGGATTGGCCATCTGCTCTTCGAGACGGTCGGCAAGCCACTGGGCGGAGACAGTCAGGTTGATGAAGCCCGGCCCGGCAATCTCGGCCTTGCAGACCATCTCCGGCACGGGCAGCGCATCGAGGGCGGCTTGTGCGACGACCCGGGGCGGCTGCTTGGCGCGCTTGGCAAGTGCCATCGCGTCATTGCACTGGAAGTCGCCGAACTCCGGATTCGTAGCCGCCACCACGCGCGCCTGGAACCCCTCGCCCGCCACCTCCGGATACGCCTTGGCGAACGCCGCCTGAAGCCAAGATGCCAAAACCGCCTGGGGAGAACTCGCTTGTGCCATAATCTTCATCTATTCCGTAATCTGACCAGTGGGCCGTCCATTATACACCTTTGCCCCCGCCGATACAACTTTATAACGCGCCCGCCGGAGATTGCCTCCTCACGCCCCCCAAGGTGCCCACCTCCTGATTCCCATCGCACCAACCACCGCCTCCCAAACCTGTCCACCCTCCGGAGTCACTCCAACCAACCTTTTCCGCCCCCACCCTCATCCCCGCCCAAGGTTTTAGGCTTGACATTCCAGCCCAAAATCGTAAAATCGACCGATAACTACCGAGACGCACCATGACCACACGCATTGCCACCCTCGCCTCCCTGCTCCTGCTCGCCCTCCAGGCCGCCGCAATCTGGCCCTTCGGCGAATCCCAAGAAGAAAAAGACCGCCGCGACGAAAAGGAGATTATCGCCCTCCTGCGCGAGCCCAACCGCTTGATGAACGAAGCCCAGGACGATGAAAGCGAAGGCCGACCCGAACGCGCCATAGAAAAATACCGCGAAGCCCTCGACCAACTCAAAGCCATCGAGAAAGCGCGCGACACCTCCAGCGAACACTACGCCCCCCTGCGCTTCAAAAAAGCCCTCTGCGAGACCATGATCGACCGCATCATATTCGACAAGGCCGAGAAAAATCAACGCTCCGTTACGATGAGCAACACCACCGCCCTCGAAGCCCAACTCGCCAAAGAACGCGCCGCGAAAAACCCGCCAAAACCCGCCAAGCAAGCCCCTCCAGCCGTCACTAACATCCCTCCCAAAGCCCAGTCCCCCGTCCAAACCAACACACCCCCCAAAGCCGCCGCCACACCCCCACCGCCCCCCGAAAAACCAAAGCCAAAACCCCATCAACTCCTCCGCTTCGCCCGCGATATGCTCGAAGACGGCGACGACAAAACCTGCGAAAAAACCCTCCTCGAACTCCTTGAAGCCTATCCCGACCACATTGGAGGCCTCCAACTCCTCTGCCTCCTGCGCCTCGAACAAAACCGCCGCGAAGACGCCATCGCTGCCATCGAGCACGCCCTCGAACTCTTTCCCGACGACGAACCATCCGCCATGCTCGGTGCCGCCGCCGCAACCGCTGTCGGCAACTTCCCCAGAGCCATCGAACTCCTCGACCGCGTCCTCAAAAACCGCCCCACCGACCCCGCCCCCTACTACAATATGGCCCTGACACTCCTCGAAATGCGCACCGGAGAAACCCTCAAGGCCGCAGAGAAATACTACCGCAAGTCGGTCGAACGCGGCGGGAAAAGAGATTCTCGCGTCGAACGTCGCCTGGGCATCGAACAAAACTGAGCCATGTTCCCCCTCTTCCTCGCGCTCAAATACCTCAAGCCCAAGCGCACCTTCACCACCGTCGTCACCCTCATCTCCATCCTCGGAGTCATCCTCGGGGTCGCCATCGTCATCATTGTGCGCGCCGTCATGACCGGCTTCGGCGATATGTGGGAAGAAAAAATTCTTGACTTCAAACCTCACATTGTCGTAAACTCTTGGCACGGCACGATTCCTGACGAAGAGACCGTCTGCCGCAAACTCGAAGCTATCCCCGGAGTCCTAGCCGTCTCCCCGGGCATTGAAATGCGCGTCATGCTCCAGTGCGGCCGACGCCTCGCCGCACCGCTTATGGAAGGCACCGACGCCGCACGCGCCACGCGTATGATGCCCCGGATTCGCCCCTACTCCGGAAGTTTCAACCTCGACGGCGAAAACGCAGTCATCGGAATCGATCTCGCCATGGAACTCGGCGCCACCGTCGGCGACAAGATTCTCGTCTACTCCCCGGCATCCTATGTCAATAAAGACGAGTTTGCATTCCCAACCGAACTGACCGTCGCCGGCATCTACAACTCCGGACAAAGAGACTTCGACCTCGGCTATGTCTTCGTCTCACTCCCGACCGCCAGAGACCTGATGGGGATGCGTTCCGGCGCCTACTCCGTTCACGCAAAAGTCGCCCGCCCGCAGGCTATCGAGGCCTTCGACCAAATCCTCCTCAAGGTTCACGAGACCCTAGGCTCAGACTACCGCGTCCGTACCTGGAAAGAAATCGACCGTATGCTCTTCAGCACCCTTGCAGTTGAAAAAAACATGATGGCCATCCTCCTGATGTTCATCACCATCGTCGCCATATTCTGCGTCACCAACACCTTGATTGTCGTCACCGTCCAAAAGACCCACGAAATCGGTCTGCTCAAAGCCCTCGGCTTCTCCGCAAGGCAGATACGGCTGACCTTCGTGTTGCACGGATGGATCCAGTGCATCATTGGCACAGGTCTGGGAATCACCGTGGCATTCATCGTGCTCCACAACCTCCAAGCGCTGGTCGAAGCCCTTGCAAAGGTCGGCATCACAGTCTTCCCCAAAGAGGTCTACGGACTGGCACAACTGCCCTGGAGAGTCGTGCCACTCGAAGTCATCCAAGTGGCGGCAAGCGTCGTGGTCTTTTGCGCTATAGCAAGCTTCATTCCCGCTTGGGTCGCATCGCGCAAAGACGCGGCCGAGGCGCTGCGGAAGGAATAGATATGGTTTTGCGTTGCGAAGCGGTGCACAAGTCCTATCGCCTATCCGGCAAGACGATTCCCGTCTTGACAGGCGCCGACCTGGCGGTCGAAGAAGGCGAGCGGGTGGCGATAGTCGGGAGAAGCGGCGCAGGCAAGAGTACTCTGCTACACCTGCTCGGGGGTCTGGACCGTCCGCAAGCGGGCAAGGTTTGGCTCTGCGGGGAGGAACTTTACAGGGTGAGGGCAACGCGACGGGACGCTTTGCGGGCGGGAAAGATTGGGTTTGTTTTCCAGTCCTATCATCTGCTGCCGGAAATGGATCTGACAGAGAATGTGATGCTTCCGGCGATGGCGCTCGGCAAGTTGTCCCGGCGTGCGATGCGCGAGCGGGCGCTGGAGTTGCTCTCGGAAATGGGGCTCGCGGATCGGGCATCGCACACGCCTCTGGAACTATCTGGCGGCGAGCAGCAAAGGGTGGCAATCGCGCGAGCATTGATGAACAATCCACCGGTGATTTTGGCGGACGAGCCGACCGGGAATCTGGATCGGGAAACGGGCGAGCAGGTGCTTGCGTCGCTGCTCAAGGCAAGTGCAGCGCGGCGGCACGCGCTGGTTATGGTGACGCACGATCCAGTGGTTGCGGCGCGGTGCGATCGAACGCTCCGGCTGGAGGGGGGGGAACTTGTCCATGAGGCCTAATTCCACATTCCAGCACCTGATGCGGGCGGTTTTGTCGCTCTCCGTCTTGACGCTTTTATGGCTGGTCTCGCTTAGGAATCTCGATGTGCGGCCGGTGCATGCGGACGAGGCGAACCAGATGGTGAAAACGGATGTATTGGCTACGTCCGGGCTCTACCGGTACGACCCCACTGACCACCACGGCCCGTTGCTCTATTGGTTGTCGGCACCTGTTGTCCGCTGTCTGTCGGGTGGGGATGTGAACCGAAGCGAGGCGTGGATGTACCGTCTGACGCCGGAGTGTTTCGTCTGGCTTTCGGTGGTGCTGATTTTCGGGCTGGGAACTTGGCGATTCAACGGAACATTCCGTTCGCACCGGAGCGCGTTTCTCGCGGCTCTGTTTCTTTTGACTTCGCCGTTAGTGCGCTACTACGGGGGGTACTTCATCCAGGAGATGATGCTGGCGAGTTTCCTGTTGGCAATGGGGGTCGCGCTTCGATATTATGCCTATTGGCCGAGTTGGCGAAGTGCGGTGGCTTTCGGGGCGGCGGCTGCGGGTGCGCTCTGCTCGAAGGAGACTGCGCTGGTGGGCTTTGCGGCGATGGGACTGGCGGGGTGGTGGTCGTTCGGGCTGCACCGAATCGGGGCTTACTGGCGAACGAAGCATGTGCTGATTGCGGGGGCGACTTTCGTGCTACTGGCGATGCTTCCGTTGACGGATTTTCTGCAGCATCCTTCGGGCGTGCTGGAGTTGTTCGGGACAATGGCGACGAACTACGGGGCGAAGGCGCTGGGGGCGGACGGGCATGTGCACCCGTGGTATTACTACCTGGAATTGCTCTTTTGCCGTCCGTCCCTGCCGGGCAGGTGGTGGTGCGAGGGGCTGATGGTCATTCCGGCACTCTACGCGGTCGGCGTGTCGTTCCGGACTGGGCGGACGAGGGCCATCCGTTTCATCACCATCTACGCAATCGCGCTGACGGTGATCTACTCCCTGATTCCCTACAAAACGCCGTGGTGCGCCGTGGGCTTCTGGGTTCCCTGGCTGCTACTGGCGGGCGCCGGAATAGGAATGCTGTGGGAGACGATGGGGCACT
This sequence comes from Kiritimatiellia bacterium, assembly GCA_034178815.1. GTDB lineage: Bacteria > Verrucomicrobiota > Kiritimatiellia > RFP12 > DVOR01 > JAXFQS01. Next base: position 17,053 of record JAXFQS010000146.1, read on the forward strand.
GGCGAGGACGCAACCTGTGGCGATCAGGGCTTGCGCTTGCGACGGCCATCTGCGTACTCTGCCAGTTCCGTCAAGCGGAACTGTTGACTGGAAAACTGTCGGCTGACCCGCGCAATCCGTGGGTCTATGCGCATACCTCGCACGACGCGGTCACGCTCTGCCGGATGCTTCGGGAACAGGTTGCCCCCAATGAAGTCGTAGCGGTGGCGCTTCCCGCGGAAGACACTTGGCCCCTGCCGTGGTACCTGCGCCCGCTTCAAGCTGGCTTCTGGACCTCCCCGGATGCAGTCGACGCGGAAGGAGTGCACTACTTGATTGCATTGGAAGGCACCGATGTTCCCCAAAGGTTGGGAACAATCAGAGAGAAGAAAACCTACCGATTGAGACCAGGCGTGCCTATCACTCTCTACCGCCTCTCGCCATGAACCGCCTGGCGGTCGTCATACCCTGCCGCAACGAAGCCAAGCGCCTGCCCGACGCCTTGCAAACCCTCGCCGCCTGGCTGAAGAAGGAGCACGGCGAGCCCGAAATCGTCTTCGTCGACGATGCCTCCACCGACGGCAGCGGGCACCTGCTGATGGCATCCGGACTCGGTCGCGTACTCACCCTCTCCGCCCACCAAGGCAAAGGCGGCGCCGTCCGCGCCGGTATGCTCGCCGTCCCCGGTGCGGACTGGATTCTGATGTCCGATGTCGACTGCTCCGCCCCCCTCGAACAGTGGCGCGACCTCCTCGATGCCCTCGAACGCCACCACGCCGACCTCGCCATCGGCTCCCGACGACTCCCGGGAACGACCCAGCAAGGAACCGACCGTCCTCCTCTTCGCCGCCTAGCCAGCGCCCTCTTCGCACGCCTCGCACGCCTCGCCGGACTGCGTGCCATACACGACACCCAATGCGGCTTCAAACTGATGCGCAATGCCACCGTCCGCCCCCTGATGGAACAACTCCACTGCCGCGGATTCGCCTTCGATGTCGAACTCCTCCTTTCCGCCCAACAACGCGGACTGCGCATCGTCGAATGCCCCATTCGTTGGCACGATACCGGCCACTCAAGCGTCAACCTCCTGCGCCACGCGCCCAAAATGGCGGTCGAACTCCTAGGCATCTATCTGAGGAACCGAACCCATGGCTGAAGAACAGTCCCGCGCAGAATCCGTCCGAGAAGTGCTCCTCCAACACCTCCGAACCTTGCCCGACGCCACCCTCCAGGAAATCGCCACCAAGACCAAAGTCCCGGGAGGCTTCCGCCTCAATAGCAGCACTGGCGCCAGACTTCTCGTAGAAACCTCCATCCGCCGGACATTCCCGAAACTGGCGGAAAATCTCAGAAGCCGCATTCTCCCCTTCACGCCCGCCGCCCGCCTCCTCGACGCCCTATCCACCCGAGCCCTTCACGAAACCCTAGGGGGCTGGATTGCGCGCATTGGCGAAGCCGAAACCATAGCAGCCCTCCTGCTCTGCAATGGCAACGAACAGAGGGAGTTGGGCGAAAAGATGCTCTCCGGCCCAAGCGCAGGAGACGCGGATGCGCAAAGAACGAACTTTGCCGCCCTGTTCGAACTTTTCCAAGGCGGGCAAACGCTCCAGGAGGGACAATCCCTTGACCAGCGGCAGAAAGACCGGAGCGAAACAACCGTCTTGAGGGAAGAACTCCGCCAGGCCCGGAAGGAAGCACAGGGGAAGGCCCGCGCATTGGACGATCTCAGGGCGTGCCGTGCGCGTCTGGAGCAGGCGCAGGCGGAAACCAATCTGAAGGCCGACGAGTTGGCGCGTCTAAGGGCGGAACACACCCGAGTGACCCAGTCGTATGAATCTCTCAAGGCGCATCTTGAGAGCCGCCTGGCCGCAGGGGTTGAGGCCCGTTTGGCCAAAGAGTTCCACGGTTGGTTGCGTCCGGCTAGGCAAGCGGAGGCCGTGGCACTGGCTTTGGACGGGTCGCTTGAGGAGTTTGCAAGGGGGGTGATTGCCAAGCAGGAAGCGACGGATCGGACGGCTGGGAATCGGGCTCGGATTGAGGAAGAGTTGAGGTCGCTTCAAGGGCTTCAGGAGCGGGTTTCGGCACTTTTGCGCCACTCGATTGTGCGGGTTCCGGAGTTGCCGGAGGTGGCGGAGCGTCTGGAGCGGCGGATTGGCGAGCTCCGCTCGGTTTTGAAGGTTCCGGACGCGGCGGCAGATGGGCTTGAGGGGCGTCTGGAAGAGGCAGTCCTGGGGGCGTCGGGGAGGTCATTTGCTGAGATGCGCACGATGTTCGAGGGGCTGCACAAGGTGGGCATCCTTTCAGAAGATTCGTTGCAACGACTTGAGGGGCTTTGGCGCCAGCGGCTGGGGGCGATTCAAGCCACGGGGGAACTGGTCGACAAGGATGCTCCGGAGCCGTCTGGTCGGTTGTCGCCGACGGTCTTGAGGCTTCAGTCTGCGCTTCGGGGGCGGGAACCTGCGATTCTTTTGCTGGACGGGCACAACATTGTTTTCACGCTGAAGAACCGCTACGCTCCCGAGCGCGGGACGGCGCGGTCGCAAGCCGACCGCCGGGAGGCTTTGGTGGCGGATGTGAAAGCGTTGGTGGCGAATCTGCCGACGCTACGGGGGTGGGTCTTTTTCGACGGTAAAGAGCGTTCAGACGCGTCGCCTGCGGAGAATCTGCGGGTCTCGTACTCGGGCGGAGAGGGAGAGCATCGAGCCGACAATGCGCTGCTCGACCAGATACGCGCGTTCCGGGAAGAGGCCGATTGCCCGACCGTTTTCTTGGTGACGGACGACGGGGATTTGCGCGGCAAGGCGCAACGGCTGGGTGCGGTTCCGGTCTTCACGCACCAGTTCGCCGGCTTCCTCCCTTGATGCCAACCTTTGGGGGTGTTTCCTAGGCAGGAATAGGGGGAATTGGTGGACAGGTTTCGGGGCTGTTGCTACGCAGGAATCGCTTACGCCGGGCGGCAGGTCAGGCGTCGGCGCCTAGGGCGGACGGGGAGAGGTCGCTGACCATCCGCCAGTCGCCGCGCGGGGAGAGGTTGATGGAGCCGACTTTGGGGCCGTCGGGAAGGCAGGAGCGTTTGAACTGCTGCGTGGCGAAGCGGCGGAGGAAGACCTTCAGCCAGTGCGCAATCTCCTCCCCGGTGTAGCGGTCGCGGAAGGCGTGGCGGGCGAGAAAGGAGATTTTGGGGGCGCTGAAACCGTAGCGCATCAGACAATAGAGGAAGAAGTCGTGGAGCTCGTAGGGGCCAACGCTCCGTTCCGTCTCTTGTCCCGGAATCAACTCAGGCGTGATGGGCAATTCAAGGATGCGCTCAAGGATTTCCCTTGCCGGGGAGCGGCGGGCGTACCAGGCGACAATCGCGCGCACAAGCGTCTTCGGAACGCCCGCGTTCACGCCGTAGTGGCTGAGGTGATCGCCCCCATAAGTACACCACCCGAGAGCCAACTCCGAAAGGTCGCCCGTGCCCACCAGCAGCGCCCCGATCTGGTTTGCTTTGTCCAGCAGAAGTTGCGTTCGCTCGCGGGCCTGGACATTCTCGTATGTGATGTCCGGCGTGCACCCATCATGCCCCAAGAGCCCAAACCGCAAGGCGCAGACCTGCTCGATGTGGATCTCCTCTAGCGGCACCGAAAGTCTCTGGCAGAGCCCCTTGACCAGCCCCAGCGTAGTCGAACCGGTCGCGAAGGAAGGCATCGTCAAACAGAGCAGATTCTCGTGCCCCTCCCCCAGCCGGCGCAAGGCTTCCAGCGAGACAATCAGCGCCAAGGTCGAGTCCAATCCGCCGCTTAGTCCCAGCACCAGCCGGCGGATACCGCTGTTGCGCATTCGTATGGCAAGACCGGTCGACTGAATGGCTAGGACTTCCTCGCAGGCCTTGGCATCCGCGGCGAAGGGGGTTGGCGAGACGGGACGCAGGAGGTTGCCCGGATGCGGGGGCTTGGCGGCAAAGGAAACAGGGATGCGGTCGAGTTGGATTCGGGTCTGCCGAAAGCCCGAATTGAGCAGTCGCTCGTGCCTCAAAAGTTCCACATCCAAGTCGGCCGTGGTGACCGCCGGTTCGAACCCGAAGCGCACGGACTCGGCCAGCAGGCGGCCGTTTTCGGCGATAAGTCCGTGCCCGCCGAATACCAGGTCGGTGGAGGATTCTCCGCATCCGGCGCCGGAGTAAACATACCCGGCGACGAGACGCGCGGATTGGCTTTCGACCAGGCCTCGGCGGTAGTCCGCCTTCCCCGAGAGTTCTGGACTTGCCGAGGGATTGAGGATGACCTCCGCACCGCCTAGGGCCAAATCTCCGCTCGGCGGGCTCGGCGCCCAGAGATCTTCGCAGAGTTCGACTCCGAAGCAGATGCCTTCCGCCTCGAAGAGCACATCGCTCCCCAGCCTCGCGCCCAGGACTTCGCCGCGAACGCCTTTTCCGGATACGAACCACCTCGGGTCGTAGAACTCGCAACTTCCGGGGAGAAAGGTTTTAGTCACCAGCCCCCAAAGGTTGCCACCTGCGCAGACCGCTGCTGCGTTGTACAGCCTCCCATTCCAAGCAACCGGCAACCCCACAACATAGACACCATACAGTTCCGCCGTCGCCGCCGCGAACGCCGCCAGCCCCTCTTTCGCCCGTGCCAACAGGTTCGCGTTGAAGAAGAGATCCTCGCACGAATACCCCGTCAGACAGCACTCGGGTGCCACATTCAACAGACTTCCCCGATTCGACGCCCTCCGCGCCACCTCTAGGCAGGACGCCACATTCCTTTCCACCTCGCCCGCCCGCACCTCCGGCCGCAGTGCCGACACGCGCACCAAACCATATTCCACGCCCGATACCCTCCTTCCAAAACAAAAGGGCGGATGCGGCACCAGCCGCACCCGCCCAGAGGTCACAACCGTTTAGTTGAAGAACATCTCTGCATAACTCGGCAACAGCCACTTGTTCGCAGGCACCAGCCCTTCAAGCTCGTCGGCCGACGCGCGGACGCTAGCCATCGCATCCAGCAACTTCTTCGGAGCCGCCTTCTTTTCAATGGCGGACTCAAGGGCATCCAGAGCCGACGCCAAGTCGTCAGTCAACTCGGCAACCCGATCCGAAAGCTTCTTGACGCTGCGCGAAGCCGCAGGCACCGCCCCCAGCGAAACCAGATAGTCCAGCGCCACCGGCAGAATGTACGTCCGGCCGATTTCCAAGGCGCACCCCGCCTCGATTCCAATCGTCTTGACATACGCCTCCGCGTAAATCTCGTAGCGCGACTGCAACTCCCGCTCCGTGAAGACACCATACTTCGTGAAGAGCTCCACGCTGGCCGGCTCGATAAACGCCTTGAGCGCATCCAAGGTGGAAGTCACATTAGGCAACCCGCGTGCTTTAGCCTCCTGCTTCCACGCATCGGTATAGTTGTCGCCGTCGAAGAGAACACGCTTGTGCGCCTTGAAGTTCTCGCTCAGAACCTTATGCAGCGCGGCAATGAACTTCTCCCCCTTCTTCATCCGAGCCTCGATCGCGGAAACCAACTCGTCGAGAGCCCAGGCAACCGTCGTGTTGAGCACCACATTCGCACCCGAGCAACTCTGGCTAGAGCCCGCCGCGCGGAATTCGAACTTATTGCCCGTGAAGGCCATAGGCGAGGTGCGGTTGCGATCCGTGGCATCCCGAGGAAGCGGAGGAAGCATCGAAACACCCAGTTTCAAAGCCGTCGCCGTCTGCGTCCGCTTCGCATTCCCGTCCGCGATAATCTGGTTGACAATGTCCGTCAACTGGGCACCTAGATAGATGGAGATGATGGCAGGCGGCGCCTCGTTTGCGCCCAAGCGATGGTCGTTGCCGGCGGATGCCACCGAGGCGCGGAGAATGTCGGCATGGGCATCGACTGCTTTGATGATGGCGCAGAGGGTCAAGAGAAACTTCGCGTTCTCGTGCGGGGTATCCCCCGGGGAGAGCCAGTTCTTGCCGTCGGGGCCGGTGATGGAGTAATTGTTGTGCTTGCCCGAACCATTGACGCCTGCGAAAGGTTTCTCGTGGAGGAGTGCGACCAAGCCATGGCGTTCGGCGACCTCCTGGATGAGTTGCATGGTGACCATATTGTGGTCTATGGCCAGATTCTGATCTTCGAAGACGGGCGCAATCTCGAATTGGGCGGGGGCGACTTCGTTATGCCTAGTCTTGGCGGGGACGCCTAGGCGCCAGAGCTCGTGGTCGAGATCCGCCATGAAGGAGAGAATGCGCGGCTGGATGCGACCGAAGTAGTGGTCTTCCATCTGCTGGTGGCGCGGCGGGCGGCGTCCGAATAGGGTGCGTCCGGTCTGAATCAGGTCAGGGCGCGCGCGGTAGGCTTCGGCATCAATGAGGAAGTATTCCTGTTCCGGCCCGAGGGTTGCGATGGTACGGCGGACGCAGGGGATGTCGAAGAGTTTGGCGACGCGCTCGACTTGCTTGGCGAGGACTTCCTGGGAGCGCATCAGGGGGGTTTTCTTGTCCAAAGCCTCGCCGTGGTAGCCGCAGAAGAGGGTGGGGATGCAGAGCACGCTGACGCCACCGGTCTTCTTGATGAAGGCAGGGCTGGAGGGATCCCAGGCGGTGTAGCCGCGGGCTTCGAAGGTGGCTCTCAAGCCGCCCGAGGGGAAGCTGGAGGCGTCCGGCTCGCCCTGGGAGAGTTCCTTGCCGGAGAAGTGGGCCAATACGCCGCCTTCGCCGTCGGGGTTGAAGAAGGAGTCGTGTTTTTCGGCGGTGGTTCCGGTAAGGGGTTGAAACCAGTGGGTGTAGTGGGTGGCGCCGCGCTCCATAGCCCAGGCTTTCATGGCTTCGGCGACTTCTCCCGCGATGGAGGGGTCAATCTTTTCGCCCTTGAGTATGGTTGCGGAGAGGGATTGGTAGGCCCGGTTGGAAAGGTAATTGCGCATCACCTTTACATTGAAGACATTCTCGCCGAACTCGGCTGTTACGGAATCCTTTGTCATGCGTCTATCCTTGCTAGGTGGGTGAAGAACGGTTGATGCCTTCTTCCTCGCAGTTTGCGTGCCAAACGGGTTTCGACTGGTTTCGTGCACACTTGGGGCGGGGAATGGGGGATAGTCTAACAAAATTGTACGGGCAACTCAACTTCAAACGGACAAATTTGTCGACAATTACTCACTTCCCTTCTCTCCCCGACTGCTCCAGACGCTCGGGGCGCTCAGCAACAGGGACGAACCGCCTTCTGAAAGAGGTGGCTCGGAGAGGAACTGAAAGATTGCCACCTCCACCTCTTGAAGGTAGGCATCTTGGAGGGGGGCTGGTGTCTACCCGTGGAGGGAATTCCTGCCAACCTGTCACGCCAGCATCTGGGCGGGCACTTACTTGCTTCTGCCGTGCCGTAACCACTTCAAGCGCAAACGGATTATCCGCCCATCCCCCTCATCCAACCTGTCTGCTCAAGGCATAGGTCGCCGTCGGCAACGCGTGCTTGGACATTGCTTTCCCGCTCGTCGATTGGCGCGCCGTTGAAACTGGTTCTGTCCTTCTGTGATTCAGTCGCGAACCGCGTGTCGCCGTTTTTTTGCATTCAGACAGTTTTTCATTGATGTTCGAAATCGAATCTGGCATAGTGAACCTCTGTTGCTCACCTGTGAAGTCATCTTCCGTGAGCAATTCACGAGCGCTAGACTGACCCTGCAATATCAAACGCAATGGGAGCGGTAGATTGGGTGCTCTGGCGCTTGTTTGTTGACATAGAGAAACAGCCCGTCATCCGCCCACTTCTTATAGGCACTTTTATTCTTCCCGCAGGCGGACTTCACCACGGATATGTCGATGCCCCCCCCCCTTGTTCGTCCTTCTGATGGCCAGTTCCGGGAATATCTTCCGCGCCTTGTAAAGAAACTCGTTCGGCGAAATACCCCTCTGCGAGACGCCAGTGGCCGCCAGCATCCGGTTCGGCAGATTCAATCCGCCGGTCCCTGGCGCATTCTCGAACGCCTGCCAGAATGGGCTAGCGTAGGAATCCAGCCGCGTCTTACGGGCTTTCTCGGAAATCGACATCCTGGTATCCGCGAGATTTCCTCCACCGACTGAAAGATTTGTGTTGACGCCAGGATTCGAATCTGGCACAATGAGCCCCAGTTGCTCACCTGTGAAGTCATCTTCCGTGAGCAATTCACGAGCGCTAGACTGACCCTGTAATATCAAACGCAATTGGAGCGGTAGATTGGGTGACTCTAGCGCTCGTTTGTTTACATAAAGCAACAGCCCGTCATCCATCCACTTCTGGTAGACGCCATTATCCTTGCCGTAGGCGGACTTCACGACGGATATGTCGATTCCCTTATACTTGGCATCCATCTTCAAGACAACTACGGCGCGTTCGTTGTTCTGACGGTCGACAATGCGCGTTAGTACGACAGCCGTGTTTGCCTCATTCCTTGACCGGAAGACGGCAATCGGGTTGTCCAGTTCAATCAGCATATCCTTCAAGTCGCTTGCCGGTATGCCGTGCCGCCTGCCACTGCTGGTCAGTATCTCACCGGTAATCTTGTCGAGAATATGCTTCTCGATTCGGATAGGCACATTCCGCCCGAACAGACGAGCCAGCACCGCCGGCGTTCGGTTCAGAATCGTGTAGGGCTTTGTCCCATTCAGTTTCCCATCGATGTAGCGCTCCACGAGATTCGACCAGGCCGCCTGCTCTGATGCCCCCACCGAGAACCTTTCATTGCCACTAAACGCCAAATGCTGCTCAAGCCCTGGCAGAAAAACAGATTGCCACGCGCGACGAATATTTGCTATAGTCTCCTGCGTCGGGCGGACGGCATTTGTGCGGCTTTGACCGCGTGCAGTGCCGTCCGCCTTGACATTGACCGCATA
>JAXFQS010000007.1:0-2028 GCA_034178815.1 Kiritimatiellia bacterium
AGAGGACATCTTGTTCGGTGAGGGAGGTGCCTTTGAAGGAGATGAGTTGGTCGAGGGCTGAGAGGGCGTCGCGCATGCCGCCTTCGGCTCCGCGGGCGACGGCGAGGAGTGCGTCTTGGTCGGCCTGGACGGCTTCTGCGCGGCAGATTTGTTCGAGACGGCGGACGATCTGGCCGGTTTGGATGCGTCTAAGGTCGAAGCGTTGGCAGCGGGAGATGATGGTGGGGAGAACCTTGTCGCCCTCGGTTGTGGCGAAGATGAATTTGGCGTAGGGCGGGGGTTCTTCGAGGGTTTTGAGCAGGGCGTTGAAGGCGGCGGTGGTGAGCATGTGGACTTCGTCGACGATGAATATCTTGAAGCGTCCGCGCGCGGGGGGGTATTTGACTTGATCGAGGACGGCCTGGGCGTCTTCTACCTTATTGTTCGAGGCCCCGTCGATTTCGATGACATCTAGGGAACTGCCGGCGGCGATGGCCTTGCAACTCTCGCATTCGTCGCAGGGCGTGGGGGTAGGGCCTTTTTCGCAACTGAGGGCTTTGGCGAAGATGCGCGAGAGGGTGGTTTTGCCGATGCCCCTCGGGCCGATGAAGAGGTAGGCGTGGGCGATGCGACCGCTTTCGATCGCGCGGGTCAGGGTCTGCGTGACATGCTCCTGTCCGACGACATCCTCGAACTGTTTCGGGCGCCACTTTCTCGCCAGCACTTCATAGGCCATAGGGTCTCTCCACTCTGAACCGAGCAGTATAGCAGAACGGGGCGCGGGTTTCAACGCAAAAGCCCGCGGGGTTCATAGAAACCTGCCGTCTCCGGTGATTGGCAGGAATCGACCCCGGTGGTGTGCATCTTCCGCCTCTGGAGATGGGTATCCGCCGAGTCTGGAGGTGCCTACCTTTTCCCGCCGCGCCCGGCCGTCGTTTGACCTCGACAGGGGGGGCGGTTTATGCTATACTGAACCGCTCTAGGGCAGTAGCTCAGTTGGACAGAGCGTTGGATTCCTAATCCGGAGGCCGCGGGTTCGATCCCCGCCTGCCCTACCATCTTTCCTGCTCGGGGTGGCGTTGGGAATGGGCGCCGAAGGTTGCGCGGCAGGGGGCTGTTTCGAAGTTAGGTTATTTTCCAAACTTCTGGGGAAAAGTATTTGTATCGCGAGCGAAGGTGTGGTAAAATCTTTTCGCTTGTTTGAATCGCACGGATGAGGATTTTATGGCCGGGAGTCTCTGGGAGAAGGGTGCTGTTACGCTTGATGACGGTAGCAAGGCGGAGGCGCAGTTGCCCGTCATCGTCTCGGCCAGTCGCTCGACCGATATCCCCGCGTGTTACGCCGATTGGTTTATGGAGCGGCTCGACAAAGGGTATGTCAAGTGGTTCAACCCGTTCAACAACAAACCCCTTTATGTCGGCTTCGCGAAGACGCGGCTGATTGTCTTCTGGTCGAAGAATCCCAAGCCACTGCTCCGGCATCTTGAGACCCTCGATCGACGCGGAATCAACTACTATTTCCAGTTCACCCTCAACGACTATGTTGCCGAGAAACTTGAGCCTGGTGTCCCGTCTGTCGAGGAGCGGGTGGCAACATTTGGGGAACTTTCCAAGCGTCTCGGGAAGGACCGCGTCGTGTGGCGGTTCGACCCCTTGGTGCTGAGCAGTCGCATCGGCGTAGAGCAACTCGCCGGGAAGATTGAACGCCTCGGCGACAGCCTCGCTCAATACACCACCAGCCTCGTCTTTAGTTTCATCGACATTGGGGCCTATATCAAGGTCGGGCGCAACCTCAAGCAATGCGTCCCCGGCGCGCGCGAGTTCCATCCAGACGAGATGGAAGACCTTGCCGCGCGCATCGGGAAGTTGGCAAAGGGTTGGGGCATTACCGCCCGAACCTGTGCGGAGAAGGTTAATCTCGGCAAGTATGGCATCGAACCCAATCGTTGCATCGATGACCGGTTAATCCTCACCTGCTTTTCCCATGATTCAGCGTTGATGAAGTTCATTGGCGCCGAGCCGCCAAGCCTCCTCAACGACCAGAAGTGG
>JAXFQS010000015.1:0-2458 GCA_034178815.1 Kiritimatiellia bacterium
AGCCAACTGCCCCATAAACTGCCCTCGAAACGACTCCCCGCCCACCTGCGATCCAAGCCCCGGCGTCTCCTTCGACGAGACCACCGAATATCCCAGAAGACGCCCGTCCGAACCAATCCCCACCATCAACACCAACTCGCCGCCATACCCCGCAGATGAACGCCCAAGCGTCGCGTAGCCGGCAACCTTCCCCCCCTTGGAAGCCTTGAACACGCCCCCCGACTCGCTCACCTCGCAACCCGACGGCAACACCGCCCGCGCCGCGGCGAATGCCTTCGCCCGGGACGCCTGGCGTATAGGTTCCCGGGTCTTGAGGTGCACGCAAGTCAGCACAAACGAACACGCCGCGCAGACCAGCGCAAGCGTCAGCGGCAGGCGGAAAGTTTCCTTCACGGGCGGGCTCCTCTCGGGCGTGTGCCGAAGATCTGGTGCCTAGTCACGCGGTTGATTAGCGGCACGAAGGCGTTCATCACCAGGATAGCGAAACTGACGCCTTCCGGGTAGGCACCGGAGGGAACGCAGCGAATCAGCAGGGTCAGCAGTCCGCAACCGATTCCGAAGATTGCCAGGCCCCAGCGGGTCAGCGGAGAGGTCACCATATCGGTCGCCATGAAGCAAGCCCCGAGGATCAATCCGCCCGACAAAAGGTGGCAGGCAACGGGCAGGGAGGTCTCCGGAAGGAGGACGCGAAGCACGCCCGCTCCTACCGCCACGGTGCCGAGATAGCAGACCGGCACATGCCACGAAATGACCCTACGGTAGAGCAGGTAGCCTGCCCCCAAGAGGAGGGCGAGGGCGGAGGTCTCCCCGAGGGATCCGTTGGTATTGCCCAGAAGGAAGGATTGGAACTGGTCGGGGGTGAAGGCAAACGGGATGCTCTGCCCGGCTTTGATAGCGGCCTTGGCGCATCCTAGGGGCGTGGCGGTGGTGAGGGCATCTGCGGAGAGCCACGGAGAGGGCGTCCAAGTGGTCATTGCTCCGGTAAAGGAGATGAGCAGAAAGACGCGTCCGGCGAGGGCGGGATTGAAGGGATTGTAGCCCAGTCCGCCGAACACCTGTTTGGCGATGGCAATGGCGAAAATGGAGCCGGCGATGGCCATCCAAGTGGGAAGACTGGGGGGCAGGTTGAGGGCTAGAAGAAGGCCTGTCAGCAACGCGGAGCAGTCGCCCAAGGTGTTCTCCCGCCGCATAATTTTGCGGCAAATCCATTCACAAGCAGCGGCGGCGAGGGTGCAGACGGCGATGAGGCGGAGGGCGTTCCAGCCGAAGAACCAGATGGACGCGAGGGTTGCGGGGAGCAGGGCGACGATGACATCGACCATTAGGCTCCTGACGCTCGAACCGGAGTGTGCGTGGGGGGAGGAACTGACGAGCAGGAGTGGGGCATTCGAATCCATGCGGGGTCTCTATTTCTTGGTTTGGGCGCTCTTGGAGGCTAGGGCGGCGAGACCGGCCTTGGCGCGGCGGAAGTGCTGGACGAGGGGTCTGTGGGCGGGGCAGGACCAAGCGCAGCAACCGCACTCGAAGCAGTCGCGCACGCCGAGTTCTTTCGCCCCTTCGAGGTCGTCGGCCTCGATGCACTGGCTCATCTCCGCAGGCGAAAGGCGCATGGGGCAGGCCTCCACGCAGCGGCCGCAGGAGATGCACGGCTCGGAGGTGCAGAGCGGCGAACGCCCGAGCGCCAGGATGCCCGAGACCGTCTTCAGCGTCGCCACAGCCGTATCGGCGACCGCAAAACCCATCATCGGGCCGCCGCTAACAACCTTCAGGGGCGATTCCTTGATACCCGCCGCCTCCAAAAGTACATTGAAAGGGGTTCCGATCGGTGCAACGAAATTTCCCGCAGATGCCAACGAATCGCCCGCTACCGTGACCACCCGCTCCGTCAGCGGTAACCCCTTGACCACCGCATCAAAAATGGAGCAGAGCGTCGCCACATTCTCCACCACGCACCCGACATCCATCGGCAGCCCCCCGCGAGGAACCTTCCTACCCGTCGCCGACCAAATCTGCTGCTTCTCGCTCCCTTGCGGATAGCGCACCGGCAGCGGCACCAGCGCCACATCCCCCTCCAGCCGCTCCAACTCCCGGGAGACCGCCGCTATCGCGTCCGGCTTATTCTCCTCGATGCAAACCCGCACCGCCGGCCCGCCCAAAATCGCCCGCGAAATCTGAATCCCAGCCACTAAATCGAACGCCCGCTCCACCATCAGACGATGGTCTCCCGTCAGGAAAGGCTCGCACTCCGCACCATTGACCAAAAGTGTGTCAATCGGCTTGGCGGGCGGCGGAGAAAGCTTAATCGTCACAGGAAAGCCAGCCCCCCCACGCCCCACAAGCCCTGTCTCCGCCAAACGCGCCAACACCGCCTCCTTCGGCGCACCCCTCCAGTCCAACGGCGGCAAACTCGACGCCTCACCAGAGTCAACCGTCTCCACCACCACAGCCAACGCCTCCC
>JAXFQS010000041.1:0-21535 GCA_034178815.1 Kiritimatiellia bacterium
GGGTACATTGCTCCAGGCTACGCGGGCGACTGCCTATTGCGGGAAAAGAAACGCCACCACCTGGCCGCAAATTTCAACCCCGAATCCAATCTGCTCTATTCCTCCAAGCGCAACGCTCTCGATGCCGCAGGCTGCGCAGGACGCACGATTACGCGCCGGCGAAAGGTTGCCGGCGAGGAAAAGATCGTCCGCGACACGCGCCGGGCGACGCACAACCTAATGGAAAAATCTTCAATCTGAAGGAGACCGTTCGATGCAAACCTGCCGTTTCGGCGAATGGAACACCATCGCCAACTTCCATCCCATGAGTTCGGACCATCGCCCCGAAACCCGATTCATCGTCACTAGGGACGATCGAGGAATCCTCATCTGCTTCACAGTTGCAGACCGCTATGTGCGGGCGGTGGCGCAGGGTAGGCCAAAAGTGGACGCCTACCTGGACAGCTGTGTGGAGTTTTTCTTCAAACCGCGCGGGGAGCGGACATATGTCAACATCGAGATGACCATAGCAGGCGCGGCGCACATTTCGCATGTGAGAGACTGGCGGAGATTGCCGAAAGGTGGTCTGGCGGATGCGGTGTTCGTGGAGAGTTCGGATATTGTGATTGAGACGGATCACAAGGGGCCGATCGACCCGGAGATTGCCGAGCCGGTGAACTGGCGGGCGTCTGCGTTCGTGCCGTACGAGTTTATGCGGCGGGTGTGGGGCGATGGGTGCAACATGGGGGAATTCCTCTGCAATTTCTATAAGTGTGCAGACAATTCTTCGCATCCGCACTGGGGTAGCTGGGCTCCGATTGGTGAGAAGTTGAACTTCCACAGACCTGAATGTTTCGGCCTTTTGAGCGGTGGGCAGCCGTGAAGGAGAGGCTTGACGCGCTGCTGGTTTCGCGGGGGTTGGCGGAGAGCCGTGAAGTGGCGCAGCGGCTGATTTTGGCGGGCGAGGTTCGGGTAGAGGGGCAGCCTGCGACGAAGGCGGGGCATCGGTTCGAGGCGGACGCGGGGATTGAGGTTTTGCGCCGTCCGAGGTTCGTTTCGCGGGGGGGAGAGAAACTCGAGGGAGCGTTCAGGGCTTTCAATCTTTCGGTCGAGGGGTTGGTTGCGCTGGATGTGGGGGCGTCTACGGGCGGGTTCACGGATTGCTTGCTGCAGCACGGGGCGAAGCAGGTTTACGCGGTGGATGTGGGGCGCAACCAGTTGCATTGGAAGATGCGGAGCGACCCTCGGGTGTGGTCGCGGGAGTCGTTCAACGCGCGGTATCTGCGGGTGGAGGATCTGCCTGGGACGCCGGAGTTTGGGGTGACGGATGTGTCGTTCATCTCGCTCAAGTTGATTCTGCCGCCGATGGTTCGGGTGCTCAAGCCTGGGGCGCAGTTGGTCTCGCTGATCAAGCCGCAGTTCGAGGCGGGGCGGGAGTTTGTGCCGGGCGGGGTGGTGCGCGATCCGGAGGTGCACAAGCGGGTTGTCGAGGAGATTCTGGCGTTCGGGACGGGGGAACTGGGGCTCGCGTCGCTGGGGGTGGAGGTTTCGCCGCTCAAGGGGCCGGAGGGGAATATCGAGTTTCTCGCTTGGTGGCGAACTCCGGAACGGAAGGCACCAGCGGAGTGACGCGTTTCCTGCCTATGACTCACGCGGCGGGGTAGGCACCTTCCGGGGCGATTGGTGCCTACCTGACGGCCCCGAAGATGCGTACCTATTTGGCGACCACTTCGTAGAGCATCGTGGCGCAGGAGGGGTTCAGATCGGTTCCGAGCGTCAGGCAGAGCCGCCCCCCGCGCCAGGCGGCGGGGACTTCCGACAAACGCCGCCCCGCGGTGTCGAGACGGTAGACCGTCCACCCCCCGGGAGCCACCCCGAGGGAGACCTCCGCGCGACCCTTCCGGACTAGGTAGGGCAGACCGCCCCAGTCCTCCAAGACCTTCAAATCCGCCGCCCGGTAGCGCATGCGGCTGTTCTGCAGATCCGTCAGATGCGTCACCAGCAGACGGCGCGAACGGGCAATCGGCAACCCATCGAGCGACGAGACCCATACCGTCCCCGGCGAGTCCAACTCGGCCACCAGCCCCTCCGCCCGAATCGTTCCCCGCTCGGCAAAACCGCCACATGTCCGAGGCGTCACAATAGTGAAACTTCCGCCCACATTGTCCAACCAAATATGACCGTCCCCGGCCACCTCCGGACGCCGCTCGCACCCCAGCCATCGACGGCAAATCGCCTCGCTCTTCACCTCGTACGCCTCAGGAAAACCAATCGACCAGGTCACACCCTCAGGCGCCTTCCCGCCCACCACAGTCCCCAACTGGGCATACCAGCCAAGCCACCTCCAAGGCGCGGAACTCATCCGCTGCTTCCCGTCCGGCACCCTCAGACACGCCTCCTCCAACACCACCACGCAACGCCGCCCCAACACCGGCAGATCCCCACGAAGATAGAGGCAAATAGAAGCCCTCTCGGCCGCCAGCGAAAGCGGATCGTCCGCCATATTGAAGTAACCCATCGGACGGCTTCCCGGACACCGAATCGACTCGATCCCGTGCGCCCAGGCAAACCGCCACAACCCATCCCAGCCCTGCAAAGCTGCCGCCGCCCCCGACACAATCCCGCCCACCCCGCGGAACCTTCCAGGCCCAGAATAGTTGTACTCAGTAATGGTGAAAGGACGATCCAGCAAACGCTTGAGCACCACATCCGGGAAGCCACAAGCCTCCCCCAAAAGCGGATTCGAATTGGAACATTCCGAAGGCAGCCGCCACGGTTTTCCAAGGAACCTCGGGTGGTCGACATAGAAATGATCGTCCACATAATCAAGCACCTCCGAGCGCACCTGCTGGTAAACGACCGGGTTCCACCACGAGCTCAAATTGGTGATGGGGATAGGCGTCTTGATCTCCTCTCTAAGGAACCGCTTCATGTCTTTGGCGAACTCCACCTCCCGTTCGCGAAGGAACTGTGTGAAGGCGGGGGTATGCACGCCAGGGGCCCAAGCGTTCTCTGGAATCGAGTCGGGGACTTGGCTGTAATGTTTCGGCTGGGTGCGTTTTTTTTCGGCCAGCCAAGCCTTCCAAGCGGTCTCGCAGCCGGGCATCTTGGCGAGGGGTTTGCCCCCGTGATTCATCAGGTTTCCTTCGTTGATTAGGGCCAGGCAGGCGAGGCCCGGTTCGTCGGCCCAGCGCCTTCCGGTGAAGGGGTTGACATGGCAGAGAAGGGCCTTGGAGAAGGCCTTGAGGTTCGCTCTTGCCTTGGGGAGGAAGACGGCGGCGAGTTTATACTCGTCCTGCGAAAGGTTCCCGGGGCGGGCGATTCCGACTTCGTTCCAAGGGACGCGGCGGGAGACAAAGAGATCGGTCGTAACATACAGTCCCTGCTCGATGCAGGATGCCACCAAACCATCGAGTTTCCTGAGCATCTCCGGATTGGGTTTGGTGGAATCCCCGCTCTCCTGAACCAACCCGCCGTCGTGGTGGTGGATGCGCACGGCGTTGTACCCGATCCGAGCCAGGTTTGCGGCGAGTTTCCTGGCTTCATCGAGTTCGGGGTAATTGGCTCCGAAGCAGAGGTTGACGCCATAGAAGCGCACGGGCTCGCCCTTGCGATGCTCGAACTCGAAGTGCGCCCCGCGGCAGACAACGCGCCCGTGCTTCCCCGCCGGGGCCTCGGTCGGGCGCATCGCAGAGAAGTCCAGCGCGCTGCCGGGGAGAATCTCGGGCGTCGCCGTCAATGGAATCCACCCGCCCCCCGCTTCGAGGGTAACGCCCCGGGCGGGAGTCTGGTCTGCCGGAGGGGGATTCCCGGCGTCCTCCGCCATGGAAGGTTGCTTGGTTGCCAAAGGCAAGGTTGCAACCTTTGGGGACGGCTCCAACGCACCACCGCCCCCCGCAGGTACCTTCGAAAGGGTCGCCAAGGTACCAACCTTTTCGCCCTCCGATGCCCAGCAATCCCAGAGCGGGATGCCAAGCACCGACAGCAACGCACCGCACACAATCAGCCCGGCAATCGACTTCATACCTTCTCCTTTGACACGAAACAACCGCTCACTCCGGCCAGTACGCCTCCAACGGACGCATACGCCCATCCCCGCACCGCACCGGCACAAGCCCCGGCGCCACACCACGCTCCACCCAAGCCTCAATCAAACGCTGCCGGTTCACAATCTCCTGCATTCCCTTGCTCCCCCCCGCCACATGCCCGCGCCCAATCAATGCATACAGTCTCAGGCACGACCGAGCCCTATCCACCCCCATCGCCCCCACACACCGACCGAACCACTCCATAACCGCAGCCGCCGGCACCACAGCGTCTTCAAGCCCCACCCAGACCACCAACTTCCCGCCCCGATTGCAAAACCTCTCCAACCCCGTTCCACTCGCATCCAACTCCGGCGAACAAGCCTTGATCCACTCCCGAATCTCGCCCTCCCCCACCTCGTCCAGATTCCGGTGCTGCCCCACATACCATCTCAACAAAAACTGCAGACTCTCGAACTCCTCCTGAACCGCTCCCAACGGCAGACCGCAATGGATTCGAACCCCATCCAAGACCGGCCCCTCAAGCAACCTCCGAAGCCGTTCGGGCTTGTCCCCCTCCCCGAGAGACGGCAACAAACGGATGGCCTGCGCGAGCACCTCCTCGCCCCGTTCCTTCGTCCAGCGGGGATCTGCGAGCCACTTGCCGCGGCACCAGATCGGGTCATTCTTTCCGAGCGTTTCCTTGGCTACTCGGGCGAGCGTCTGAAGTTCGAACCGGGTGAAGACTGGGGCACCGTTGCGGCTCATTTCGCGGCGCGACCACCAGAAGTAGGTATGCAGCGGGAGCCTGATATTCGCGGGCACACCGGCGAGGATGCCGTCAAAGTCTTGGGGATATCGGAGGGCTTCGTGGATGCCTTGTCCGCCGCCCGTCGACTCTCCTTCGAAGTAGCAATAGCGGGGGTATCGTCCGAAGCGTTCTTTGACGAGTTCTTTCGCGGAGAGGAGAGCAAGGTGGGTTGCGCGGTGGCCGAAGTCGGTCAGGACTTCGGGGGGAAGGCGCTCGCAGGGGACGGAGGTTCCCATATCGGTATGGACGCCGATGCTACCTGCCCGCGCGGCGGTTTCGACGCGTCCCCAGTCCAGTCTCCCAGCCGCGCCGCCGTTGCCGTAGAACCAGAGTCTGCCGTTCCAGCGTTCCTTCCCAGGGATGGCGATGGCGACGCGGATGAGGGAGTTGGATGTCGGTCTGAGGGTGAGTTCGGCAAGGGCGATGCCGTCGCGTTCGATGCAGACTTTGCCGGCGGAAGGCTGGGCGCGAAGGGTTGCGGAGAGAGTCAGGAGCAGAACGATGAGGCGGAAGGTTTTCACGGGCGAAGGAAGTCAGAGTCGAGGTCGGATGGTCGGTTTGACAGGGTCGGAAAGGTGCCAGCGAACCGGTGCGCTTCCTATGCGAGATTGGGGCGCGAAGGTGCCAAGGTGTCGCTGGCGGAGCAAGGCAGGTCTGCGACTATAAGGTTGGCACCAACCGTTCCGACCTGCGGAGGACGGCCAGACGGATTCGCCCGCGCCCGGTGGGATGGCTCCTTTTCGGCATTCGGCGCAATCAATTGCTTGTCAATTCTCTGCCAAGTTTCTCACAGAAAGGGGCGAATGTCAAGCGCAAGGCGCCAGGACGGAAAGGAATCTGCCGAACCGAAAGGTGCGCACCTTCGGGGGAAAGAGGTGTACAGCAACGGGGCGGCAGCCCGCCCGTCAGATGACGGCTAGACCGAATGTGATTCCGTCACCTTCGAACCACGCGGCGGGGGCGAGGAAAGCGGCGCAAAAGGTCGCAGGGGCGCGTTAGCGTTTGGGCTTGATCAGGACGACGGCGCCGCCTTCGGCTAGCAGGTCGAGGCGAAGCGTGTCAGTACGGGTGACAGTGCGCCGTTCGAACCGGATGGCGTTGGGGTCGTGCGGGGTTCGGGCGGGATCGTCGCAGTAGATTTCGGCGACAAATTGGCCTTGGGGAAGACGCTCAAGGGGCACCTCGACCGAGCGGGCCTTGACGGTCAAGGCGGCAAAATAGTAGCGCCCATCGTAGGTCTGGCGCAGAACACCATAGTGGCTGGCAATCTTTCCGTCAGGGAGAGGCCAACTGTTTTTCCAGACCGTCGGAAGGGCGCGAAGAGCTTCGATTCCGGGCTGGGAACGGTAGTTGCAGGGCCAATCGCAGAGGGTCGCAAGAGGGGAATCGTAGGCAATGCAGAGAGCCAAGGCATGGGCTCGGGTGCCGACTTCCTCAGGGTAGACGCGAGTGGCGGAATTGGCGGCCTCCCGGCGAACCTGAGGGACAAAGTCCTTGGAATAGACGGCATGGAATGAGCCGGGTGTGTAGTCGGCGGGGCCGAGAAGAAATCGCGTGTACGGCAGAGTAGCCATATGGGCCGGAGTTACGGTTCCGAAGAACTTGTTCATCTCATTCCCGCGGATGGCTTCTCGGGTAATCTGGTTGGGCCAAGTGCGATTCATTCCGGTCGGATGATAGGCGCCATGGAAGTTGATCATCAAGTGATGGCGGGCGGCACTCTCGACAACGCGGGCATACCATTGAACCATAGACTGGTCGGCACGCTCCATAAAGTCAATCTTGAGTCCCTTGACACCCCAGCGCTCGAACTTGGCAAAGGTTTCCTCCAGCGGGTTGCGTCCATTGTCAAGCGCGGTCCAATGGAGCCAGAGCCAGATGCCGACACCTTTTTGGCGGGCATGTTCGAGGATTCGGGGGAGGTCGTAACCTGGGCGCGGGTCGAGGAGGGCATCAGGGCCTTTGGCGTTTTTGCCGTACCAGCCGGCGTCGATGGTGTGGTAGGGCCACTCCATTTCGGCGGCGAAGTCGACCATCTCCAGTGTCTGTTCGGTGGTCTGTTCGATGGCAAAGGAGGGGGAGTCTGCCCACCAATCCCAGGAGGAGGCGCCTGGCTTGACCCAGCTGAAGTCGCCTGCAGGAGGCGGGTTGAGCGCGAGGAGGATGTCGGTGCCGTCAAGGAGTGCGACTTCGTCCGGCGCTAGGAGCATCACGCGCCAAGGAGATTGGCGCCTGACGCGGCCGCGGACGGCACTGTCGGAGCCTCTGGCGCGGACGAGTTCGGCGCGGAGGGTCGTGCCTTGGTGGATGCGGCCGTGGAGTGTGTCGGCGACGAAGGAGAGGGCAGCCCAGTCGGTCAAATCTGCCTCGCAGAGGGCCATCAGGCAGCCATCGCCTTCGACCAGGAGTGGCACGCCGGCGACGCCGTTTCCTGAGAGTCCGGCGAGTGTATAGCGGAAGATTCCGCCTTCGTCTGCGCCCAATCCGCCGTAGAGATAGTCGCCCCAGGCGTCGAAGAAGGAGAGCCAGGCGGCGGTTTCGCCGGGAAAGGTCCAGGTGGTCAGTTCGCGTTCAATCTCGTAGGGCTCTTGTCCGGGCAGAATGTAGCGCCAGGCTACGGCATTTGGGTAGGCGCGCAAGAGCAGCCCGAGGGTCTCTCCGTTGGTAGCGGTCGCGCGAATCGTGGCTTCTCGGCAGAGGGTGTGGATGGCATCTTTCCGGTAGAGGGGTGTCAAGAAGTCGTCTTGGACGGTGCGCACCGATTCCACCGCGAGGTGCCAATCCACCGCTTCGGGGCGGTTCTTGAATTTGAGCCCGAGGCGCGACGCGCGATCGAGCAGTTCGCGGCCGTCCCGCAAGACCGACCAGGTCAGCGAGCGCCCTTCGCGGACGGTCAGTTCGACCCGCCCGTCGGGACTGGAAATCTTCGCCTCCGAGGCCGCCAAAACTCCGCACAGGCACGCCCACGCGACACCGCAAACAATCACTCTTCCCATCATCTTGTCTCTTTCCGTTGAACCTTCCGCGCCATCGACCCTGACTCTGTAGGGTAGAGTCCTCCCACACGGGTTCCTTCCTAGGCGCGGTGTGCGCGCATTATAAGGCATTAGCCCTCTGGTAGCAAGAGAAAAGGAGGGGTAATGTCAAGGTCACGCCGCGAAAGGTTGGCACCTTTGACGGGCGAAGGTACCCGCGACGCGCTCCGGAAGGTTGACACCTCCAGGGGCGATTCCTACCTACCACCAGCCCCCAATCCTGCCTGCCAAATGGCCGCGCGGGAGGGGTGAAAAGAGGGCGTTTGCAACTTTCTTGTTCTTATGCGTAGAAACAGATTGACATCCCCCACGCCCCCTGCTATACTCCCGCCTTGTCACGACGCAATGAGGAAAAAGCGTCGACGAAACCGAGGATTTTCCGAAAGAGCCGCGATGGATCGCATACACCTTGAACAGGCCGCCACCCGCTTGACCGCCGACACCGAAACCCCTATCGGCCTCTGCCTCAAACACCCCAACGCCCTCCTGCTCGAAAGCGCCGAGGTCGACGGTCGTATGGG
Source organism: Kiritimatiellia bacterium (assembly GCA_034178815.1). Classification (GTDB taxonomy): domain Bacteria; phylum Verrucomicrobiota; class Kiritimatiellia; order RFP12; family DVOR01; genus JAXFQS01. The sequence goes on from JAXFQS010000041.1 coordinate 8,372, forward strand.
GCGCTACAGCGTCCTCGGAACCGACTTCATCTTGCGGCTCGACTGCGACAAGGGGCGCCTCGCGGTGACGACCTTCGACAACCGCCTCGCCCCCCTTGAAACCTTCTCGGGAATGGACTACCTCGAAGGCCTCCGGCGCGTGCTCGACGCACTCGAAATCGTCCCCCCGGACGGCTTCGGCGAACTGCCCCCCATCACCCGCGCACTCTACGGCTACCTCGGATACGGTATTACCGGACTCTGCGTTGAACGCCTTGCCAAGAGCCTCAAACCTGAAGCGGCCGAAGCCTGCCTCGTGCTCCCCGGACGCCTCTTCCTCTTCGACCACCTCTACGACCGCCTAACCGAGTTGCGCCTCTCCAACTACCAAGCCCCCGTCGCCGAGCCCGAGAACCGCGAGCCCCGCCTCACGGGCCCAGTCGAAAGCCATCCCACCCGAGAAGGCTTCCTCCGCATCGTCGAGAACATCAAAGAAGCCCTCAAAGCCGGCGAAGGCATCCAAGTCGTCCCCTCCGTCCACTTCCAGGCACCATTCGAAGGCAATCCCCTCACCCTCTACAGACGCCTCAGACGCTGCAACGCCTCCCCCTACCTCTTCTACCTACCCCTCCCTGAACTCACCCTCCTGGGCTCCTCCCCCGAACTCAACATCCGCTGCCAGGCCAACAACCTCCAACTCTCCCCTATCGCCGGAACCCGCAAAAGAGGCCAGACCGACGAAGCAGACGCCGCCCTCGCCGCCGAACTCCTCCAAGACCCCAAAGAGCGCGCCGAACACCTAATGCTAGTCGACCTCGGACGCAACGATGTCGGCCGCATCGCACGCCCCGGCAGCGTCAAAGTCGAACGCCTCATGGAGGTCGAGCGTTTCTCCCATGTCATGCACCTCACCTCAAGGGTCACCGGCCGCCTCAAGCCCGGACTCGACCCCGTCGATGTCATCAAAGCCACCTTCCCCGCAGGTACCGTCAGCGGCGCCCCCAAGGTTCGCGCCATGGAAATCATTGCCGAGCAGGAGGCCCGCCCCCGCGGCCCATACGCCGGATGCATCGGGTGGATAGGCCTCGACCACCAAAGCGTCAGCCTCGACCTGGGAATCACCATCCGCAGCCTCTGGATACGCAACCAGACCATCAACTGGCAGGCAGGCGCCGGCATCGTTTTCGACTCCATCCCCGAGAAAGAGTTTGCCGAGTGCTGCAACAAATCCGCCATTATCCGCGATGTCATCTCTGGAGAACCCCATGTTCCTGCTCATCGATAACTACGACTCCTTCACCTACAACCTCGTCCAGGCCTTCCAAACCCTCGGTAAAGACCCCCTCGTACTCTACAACGACGACCCCAGAGTGCTGGAACTGGCCACCGATCCCGCCCTCGAAATGGTCTGCCTCTCGCCCGGCCCCAGCCACCCCGCCAACTCGGGATACTGCCTCGAATTCCTCAAGCGTCTGCCCCACAATGTACCCGTCCTCGGCGTCTGTCTCGGGCACCAGATCCTCGGTCTGCTGGCAGGTGCCGAGGTCAAGCGCGCCCCCCAAGTGATGCACGGCAAGACATCTGACATTGTCCATGACGGAACCGGACTCTTCTTGGGCGTGCCCAACCCGATGCGCGCCGGTAGGTACCATTCGCTCGTAGTGGGGGAATCAAACGCCTTCGAAGTGACCGCCCGAGGCCCAGAAGGGGAGGTTATGGCTCTGCGCTACAGAGACCGTCCGTGGGCGGGAGTGCAGTTTCATCCCGAGTCCATTCTTACGGAGGGCGGGGAGCAGTTGCTGGCCAATTTTCCCTCTGCGCTACTGCCTGATGCGCGGGTGCAGGTGGGCATGAAGAGCGTGCTCAATACGCTTGCCGAGGGGAAGGATCTTTCGGCGGCACAGGCGTCGGCGGCGTTCGAGGCGCTGATGGACGGGAAACTTCCTTTGGTTCAGGCGGGGTCTTTCTTGATGGGGTTGCGAATCAAGGGGACGACGCCGGTGGAGCTGGCTCAGGCGGCGCGTGCAGCGTTGGGGCGGGCGGTTCGGCTGCCTGCAATCGAGGGGGATGTGTTCGATGTGGTGGGGACGGGGGGCGACAGTCACGACTCGTTCAACTGTTCTACGGCGACGGCGCTGACGGTGGCAGGTCTGGGGTACCGTGTGGTGAAGCACGGGAACCGGGCGATTACTTCGAAGTGCGGCTCTGCCGATGTGCTGGAGCGTCTTGGGGTGCCTTTGGACTTGGCTCCGGAAAGGGTTCCGGGCTACTTGGCGGAGCATAATTTTGCCTTTCTTTTCGCGCCTCGGTACCATCCGGCGTTTCGCAATCTCGAACCGATCCGGAAGGATTTGGCGATTCGGTCGGTCTTCAATCTTCTGGGGCCGCTGATCAATCCGGCGCGTCCGGCGCGTACCTTGATCGGGGCGGCGAGCCGGGAACTGGTTCCGCTGATGGCGGCGACGCTCAAGGAGGCGAATGTGCGCAGCGGGGCGGTGGTCTGCGGGGCGGGAGGGTACGATGAAGTCTCGACGCTCGGGCCTTCGGAGATTACCTTCGTGCGCGACGGGGTCTTGAGCGAATCGGTTCTGGATCCGCTCGACTTCGGGTTCGCCCGCGGGCGGGAGGAGGCGTTGAAGGTGCATTCGCCGGAGGAGGCGGAGCGGGTGTTGCGGGAACTGCTCAAGGGGCGCGGGCCGGAGCCGATGCGGGATATGCTGGCGCTCAATGTGGGGGTTGCGCTCTATCTGCTCAACGACAGCCGGCTGGAGTTGCGCACCTGCATGGCCAAGGCCCGCGAAGCGGTTGCCGCCGGCGCCGGTTCGCGCATCCTGGCGGGGCTTTGAGATGATTGCCGACTACCGCGAAGCCGTCGACCTTTCCGCCCCGCCCTTGCCGCCCTACGAGGGGACGCGTCCGCCCTTTCTGAGGCGCTCCCCCGAGCGCGTGCAGGTCATCGCCGAGTACAAGCGCCAGTCCCCCTCGCGCGGCGTCATCAGCACCAGGTACGAACCTGAGGAGGTCGCAGGTATGTACGAACGGGGGGGAGCCGTTGCCATCTCCGTGCTCACCCAGTGCCAACATTTCGGGGGGCATCCTACCTACCTTTCCCGGATGCGCGCGGCCACCCGCCTGCCCCTGCTCCGGAAAGACTTCATCTACTGCGAGCGGCAAGTCCTCGACACCGCCGCGACCCCCGCCTCAGCCCTCCTGCTCATCGTTGCGCTCACCCCCGAGGCCAAGGAACTCCGCCGATTGCGGGAACTCGCCGAAAGTTTCGGCATCCAGGCCGTCGTCGAAATCTACAGCCGCCAGCAACTCGACATCGCCCGCGCCTCCGGCGCCCGCATCATCCAGGTCAACAACCGCAACCTTGACACCCTCGAAGTCGACCCAACCCGCGCCCAGACCCTCATCCAGCACCGCCAAGAGCCCGAAATCTGGATTGCCGCCAGCGGCATCCAAGACACCCTCGCCCCCGCCCAAGGCTACGACGCCGCCCTCGTCGGCACCGCCCTCATGGCCGCCCCCTCCCCCGAAAACGCCCTCCGGAGACTCGTCCAATGCTGATCAAAGTCTGCGGACTGACCCGCCAGCAAGACCTCGACCTCTGCGCCAGCCTCAAAGTCGACCTCTGCGGCTTCGTCTTCCACCGTCCCAGCCCCCGCTACATCAGCCCGGAGGCCGCCGGACAACTCGACAGCCACACCTGCCGCCGCGTCGGCGTCTTCACCACACACGACCCCGAACAGATCCTCCGCGATGCCCAGACCGCACGCCTCGACTGGATTCAACTCCACGCCAACCAGACCGACCAACTCATCCGCCAGATAGACCCCCGCCGAACCATAAGAGTCTGGACACCCGCCACCACCTGGCCACTCCACGCCCCCCTCACACCCTACATCCTCATGGACGCCGGATACGGCACCGGCCGCTGCCTCGACTGGCACAACCTCCCCCATACCAACACACCCTTCATCATCGCAGGAGGCCTCGACGCCACCACCGTCCCGGCCATGCTCCAAATCCTCAACCCCGCAGGAATCGACCTCAACTCAGGCGTCGAAACCGCCCCCGGAATAAAAGACCACCGCAAACTTTCCAACCTGCTTGAACAACTAAAGGATTACCATGAATAAAGGCTATTACGGACAATTCGGCGGATGCTTCGTGCCCGAAGTCCTCATCCCCCCCTTGCGCGAACTCGAAGCCGCCATGCAGAACATCCTGCCCACCAAGGCGTTCACCGACGAACTCAACGCACTGCTCAAAGAATACGCCGGCCGCGCCACCCCCGTCACCTACTGCCCCACACTCTCCGCCGAACTCGGTTTCAACCTCTTCCTCAAACGCGAAGACCTCCTCCACACCGGCGCGCACAAGATAAACAACGCCCTAGGTCAGGCGCTCCTGGCCAAAAAGATGGGCAAGACCGCCCTCCTCGCCGAAACAGGAGCCGGACAACACGGTGTCGCCACAGCCGCCGCAGCCGCACGCCTCGGCATGGCCTGCACCATCTATATGGGCGCGGAAGATGTCGAGCGCCAGGCGCCCAATGTCCAACGCATGAAACTCTTCGGTGCCAAGGTAGTCCCCATCCCCACGGGTTCCCGAACCCTCAAGGATGCCATAAACGCCGCCCTGAGGGCCTGGGTGGTAGAACAGAAGACCACGCATTACTGTTTCGGCACCGCCGCGGGGCCAGCACCATTCCCGGAACTGGTGCGCGAATTCCAGTCGGTCATAGGCAAGGAGACCCGCGCGCAAATGTTGGAGCGCACCGGGCGGTTGCCTGATGCGGTGGTGGCTTGCGTGGGTGGAGGCTCCAATGCGATTGGCATGTTTCACGCGTTTGTGCCGGACGAATCGGTTCGGATTATTGGTGTCGAGGCGGGCGGTTCCGGGGAACCTGGGTGTGCGAGTTCAGCCTCTCTGACGACGGGAACGCCGGGTGTCTTGCACGGGGAGTATACGCTTCTTTTGCAGGACGAGGACGGGCAGGTTCTGGACTCGTCGTCGGTTTCGGCGGGGTTGGATTATCCGGGTGTTGGGCCGGAACATGCGATGCTTCAGGCGTGCGGGAGGGTGGAATATCACGCGGCGTATGATGGGCAGGCGCTGACGGCGGTGAAGGAGTTGTGCCGCAAGGAGGGTATCTTGCCGGCGTTGGAGTCATCGCACGCGCTGGGGTGGGTTCTGGCGCACCGGGAGGCTTTCGCGGCGGGGCAGAATGTGGTGGTGAACCTCTCGGGGCGGGGGGACAAGGATATGGGCATCATTCACCGGTGCCTGCCTGAAATTCTCTAGTTTCCATTGCGGGATTTGTCTTATGAAGTTGATACCTTTTATCACGGCTGGCTACCCTTCGCTGGAGGGATTCTTGCCGACCTTGCGCGAACTGGACGCGAACGGGGCGGATGTCATCGAGGTGGGGATTCCCTTTTCGGATCCGGTTGCAGACGGGCCGGTCATTGAGGCGGCGTCGATTGTGGCGCGGCAGAACGGGGCATCGCTCAGGCGCATTCTGGACTTGCTGGAGGAACTCGGCCGGACGCGGGCGAAGTTGGTCTTGATGGGCTATATGAACCCCTTCCTGCAGTATGGTTTCGAGGCGTTGGCCGAGCGGTGCAAGCGGCTGGGAATCTATGGTCTGATTATTCCCGATTTGCCGCTCGACGAAGATGCGCCGTACCGCGAAATCCTCGCCCGTGCGGGGATCCATCTCATCGCCCTGGTGGCGCCGAACACGCCCGTGGAGCGGATGCGGCAGTACGCGAAAGTCGCGACCGGCTATGTCTATGTCGTCTCCTCGATGGGGGTCACCGGCGTGCGCAAGGAGATGCCGCCGGATCTCGCCGAGACGATGCGCCGGGCCCGTTCGGTCTTTAGCCTTCCACTTGCGCTCGGCTTCGGTCTCTCCACCCCCGAGCAACTCAAGGACATCCCGAGCGACTGCCTACCTGATGCGGTCATCTTTGGCTCCGCGCTGGTCAAACACTTGGGCGAAGGCGGCTCTGCGGCGGCGTTTATGCAGCGCTGGGCGAGCGTCAAGTAGCCCATCTGCCCCTGCGCACCAGGAGGGGCGATTCGTTTCAACCTCCCTTAGCCGAACCTGCCTAGGATTTCCTCCGGCAGGTAGGCAGGATTGCGCCCTCTTGGTGCCTACCTCCCGGGACGCATGCGTCAAACCATTCGTCCCCGACGCCACGCGCCCAGCCACTTTCTCCCCTGCCGCGCCACATAACACTTGCTTTCCCGCCCGCCTTTTGAGATAATAACCCCAATCTACATTTGACCTTGGAGAGATGGCCGAGTGGCTGAAGGCAGTGGTTTGCTAAACCGCCGTATCGGGTCAAACTGGTACCGAGGGTTCGAATCCCTCTCTCTCCGCCAACTTGAAATGAAGCAAGAGAGCGTCGGAATATCCGGCGCTCTTCTGCTTTTCGGATAGGATCGAGAATCGGTAAAGGGCACGGCGGAGAGCCCCCAAGTGTAGTTTCCATAGGCGCTTTCTGGGAGCCTTACGCCGCGACGGCGAACTCAAAACCATCCGCATCCTCGCCGCCGACATCTATTCTGCCACCGCCAGTCAACGCGCTCAGTAGCGCCTCGTTCTTGGCTAGGATGCCCGTGAGCGTCTTGCGGAAGGAGAAGACCGAACTTTCTAGACGCTTGAGGACATTAATGACCATCAGGTTCTTGATTGTGTATTCGCGGCCTTCCTGGTGAATCGTGCCGCCGCGGCGGGTGTGCGTCACCGTGAGGTCGTCGTAGTACGCCTTGCGGCTGGGGAGAATGTACGCGGTCGGCGTGTAGATGCAGAAGGAACAAGCAAGGAGGGCATCGTTCAGTTCCTTGATCTTGACGGCTGTGGGGTCGGTCGAAATGGGCCACTGTTCGCTCTGCGAGGATAGGTGGGTGGGGAACTTGCCGATGGCTGAGGTATCGTAGAATCGCTCAATGTGCTTGCGCGAGCGGGCGATGGTGACGGCATCGAGCAATTCAAGGAAGTCCGATGGCAAAACCTTGAAGAGCGCCTCCGCCGTGCGCGGGCCCTCGTCATTCTCCGCCCAACTATCAAAGGCGCGTTCCGCGTCCCTGAAGATAGCCTCGACGGTGCGTTTGCCTGTCCCCAAAACCTTGTTCATCTCGGAGGCCCCTCCACCGTAGGCAAGGCGGAGTTGATTGCGAAGGTCGGTGAAGCGGTTGTTGACCGGTGTCGCGGAGAGCATCAACACCTTTGTTTTCACGCCTTCGTGCATCACCTTGCGCATCAGCGTCTGGTAGCGCGTCTCTCGGTCGAGGTAGTCGCTCCTGTCGTTGCGGAAGTTGTGTGACTCGTCGATAACCACAAGGTCGTAGCCGCCCCAGTTGACTTTGGCGAGGTCAAGGCCGTTGGAGTGCCCGCGTTCACGCTGGACATCCGTATGGCAGAGGCCGAGGACATTCTTGTTCCGTAGTTCGTAGTAGCGGATGACGGCGAGCGCCGTAAAGGTCTTTCCAAGCCCGACAAAATCCGCAAGAATGCAGCCTGAATACTTCTCCAACTTGTTGATGATGGCAATCGCCGCATCACGCTGGAAGTCAAAGAGTTTCTTCCACACCAGCGAATCCTCGTAGCCGATGGCGGCGTTGGGCATCGTGTCCTCGTCAAAGTCCGTCAACGCGTCCTCAAAGAGGTACTTGAGAACAAGGAAGTAGACCAGTTCCGGCGCGTTATCGCAATAGACAGTCGAGATCAACTCAGCCAGTTGCTCCGTCACATCCCGCAGCGTCCCGCTCGCCCAGACCTCCACGAGACGGTTTCTGTACATCGCGGCGGCCGCTCCGTTCACACGCGTCGAAATCGCCGAAGGATACTTCCCGCGTTCGTAGCCGAGCGCCTCGGCCGTGAAGCCGTTTAGCGGATGATAGCCAATGCAGCCTGCCGCCGTCTCAACGACAATGACCACATCCTGAATCTGGCCGAACTCGGCGACAGAGGCGAACTTGACTTTGCCACTCCGAATCCACGCTCCGCATCGCTTGGCTACTGCCTTCTGCATCAATCGGTTGCGGAGGCGGATCTCGTACTCGGATCCCCAAAGGCTCGCCTAGCCCACGCCGGGGATGAAGAACTCGCGCCGCTCCTTCCGAATGCGTTCCTTGGCAGCGATCTGCGTCTGAAATACGGGGACGGAAAATACGAAGCGAACAGACCGTACTCGTTCCAGTTCGTCGGCCAGGTACTCGAAGGCAGACAGTGAGAACGCCGAGGAAGAGATGTACACCGAAGCGTCTTCAACAAGAAGATTCGCTATAGCATCCCCCAACCGAGATGTCACATTGTCAGTTGCAGCCGGAATTCCCGATGTCGAATCGTGCAGCATTGTTTCCTCTTAATCCGTCTTTAGACATAATTAAAGCGTCTTTGGCGGATTGACGCTAGGTAAAACTCCCGTTCGAAAAACCTTGACGCCTCCCCAGCACACCTTGCTCCCGGGGCTATGCGGCACATTGCCCCAAGGCCCTGAACCCAAGTTCCCGGCTTAAGTTGTCTCGTTGCTGAACGGATGATGGGTGGAACAGCGGACTTTATTTAGCCTCAGACTTTTTCACTATTGCCGAGGGATGGACTGTTTCCACAACTTGTGCTTGCCCCCCATACGCTAATGCCACCTGTCTCCCTTTCGGAATTTGAAAAACAAGTGACAATCCTCCATCACGCGGGCTAAGGCAGGAATTCCCCCAACAAGTAGACACCCAAGCCCCTCCAAGGTGCCTACCCTCCGGGGATGAAGGTGCCTACCTTTCGGCTCCGCTCCGCGCCCCCTCTGCCAGAACGGCGAACTCTCCCCACGACCGGCGGCCGTGGAACCCTCCAAACGATGGGCGGCGAGGCGTGAAACCTAAGGCGGGCTACTCGCGGGTCAAACGGTCGATGCAGGCACCCACGGCGTTGCGCCACCAATCGACTCGCTTCTGGGAGGGGGATTGGATGATTCCGGGGCAGGCCTCGAGCAACACGCGAGCTTGGCGCGGAACAGCCTTGCCGCTAGCCTCCAGACGGGCGATTTCACGCTTGAGGCGATCCATATAGGCCACATCCTCCAGCCCCTCGCGAAACGCCTCGAACCGCTTGGTCGTGACAAACTTCCGGTCGTTCCCGACCCACATAATGCCATCATCATAGCCGTCGGACGAGTCGAACCCATCATCCCCCTCGCGCCCGCCGGAACACCACATTGCCGCCCCGTCGAGCCCCATCCGGTAGCACTCCCACAACCACAAACGGTAGTACGAGAGCAGATCCTGCGACTGCATATAAAGCCAGCACTGATAACTCCACACCTCGCACCCCTTCCGCCGAAGATAGCCAATCGCCTCAGGCCCCCGCTGAGGATCCTTGCAGAGATCGTGTATCAGCGTCCACTGCCGATAGAAATCCGCCAGCCCGGCCCGCTCGATGTCCTCGATGGCAGCCCCGTGCGGCGGCGGAACAGAGAGCCAGACATTCTGGAACCACCAGTTCGTACAGACATTCCAAACCGCCTGACGCCGGGCAGCCTCCTTGGGAATATCGTCCTTCCGGAACTCATCGGCAATGAGCGACTTGAAGATGAAATCGCCATCCTTAAAGCCCATTGCATAGAGCCGATCCGACATTATTTTGAACCACTCCGGAGAGGATGGCGTACTCCACCCGAAGACAAACTTCATTCCCAGCCGCTTCGCCGCCTGAAAGAACGCCTCATTCGCCGTCCGAGCCAGTTCCGGATCGAAATCCTGCGCGAACTTCGCCCGCGGCGGCGCATACCAATCCTGCTCCGTCAACCCGTAAGTGTAGAGATGACCTTTCGTCCAACCGTGCGAAACATGGTAATCATGCATCCGCTCCAGCACCTGCACCTCATCATTATTCCACTGGTGCGGCCCCCAAAAGAAAGACTTGAGCGGCCACTCCCGGGGCTCAGGAAGCGAAAAGTTCCATACCCGCGCCGAAACCGGAAGCGTGCGCACCGCGACACGGCTCTCATACGCCGGCTTGAGCGCAATCCCCGTACAGTACTCCCCCGGCTTGACGCCACGCGAATTGAACACAACCCACACCCGAGTCGAACACCCCGGCGTCAGCGTGACAATGTTGCCGTCGCAACGAATCAGCGGCGCCGTAATCACCCCATTGCCATAGCGGATGAACGGCTCCTGGTAGACCTCGAACGCATCGCACGAGAGAAACTTGCCATTCTTCCGGAGCGTCTGAGGCACCAGCCGCAAATCCAACCGAAGCCCGCACAGCAACCCCGTCATATTCAAGCAGACCGCCTCGCGCTCGTTCCCAGCCTGACAAAACGCAAGCGATACCACGCTCGAAGCACGGGCAGGAGGCTCATCCGAAGGCGAGCCCGTCGCCCACTTGTCCGTTTCCCAGACCAGATACGCCTGACTGGAAGCATAACGGCAAAACCCCTCATACTCCGAAAACAGCCCGTCGATAGCCTCCCGCGGCGGCAGACGCCTCCCCGCGAGCGTCTCCCGGTGCTTCGCCTCGAACGCCTCCAACGCACCGGAAACCTGCTCGACCGCCTGCAAAGCCTCCCCATAGACCTCAAGCCGTCTGTCCAGACAAGCCGTAGCCGCCCGCACCTCCCGTATGTGCGCCGACAGCGCCTCAAAACGCCTATAAAAACGCCGAAGCGACATCTCCTTCCGGTAGGCTTCCGCCTCCGCCACAGCCTCGGACGAAGCCCCCGAAGGCGGCAGAAACTGCAAACGGGCGAAGTTCTTCTGTTGCCCATAGCCCCCCGAAACAAGATGCGGAAATGTCCCGCTATCATTCGTCGCCCGAACCGAACGGCAAAGCCGAATCCCCCATACATCGCCGCCAAACGGCCGGTCTACAGGAATCCCGTCAAAGGGAATCTTCAGTTCGAAACTCCAGCCGTCGGACGAACGCCGGACACGCACCTGAGAACCCTTTGCGTGGAATCCCTTCGCACTGTCGCACAAGTCCGCCATAGCCCCGAGCGGATTGATGACATACTGGTAGAGATGCCGCCGATCCGAGGCATCCTGCAGGTAAAAAAAGAGTTCGACACAGTCATCCTCCCACACCGACAGGTCATTCTGGTCGTACCGCGCGGTCATCTGCTCCATCGGCTGACGGCAGACGCCTCCGATATAGAGCGCCGTCTTCGAATAGAGCAGGCGAACATCACTCTTGTAGGGGAACTCCTTGGGGTTCTCGCCCGGAGTCCAAAAGCGCGAATGGGCGGGTGCCGTCTCCCAGATCGGGTTGCTTCGCGAGCCATCAATGGCGAAGTCCGGAACGCAGGCGGCGGTGACACTCTCCGGTCTGTCCGCCAACGGTTGTTTGCCGGCAGAGGTTCCCTGCACGGAAATCGGCAGGTAGACGCGCCCCTTGGGCATCAGAGGGACGAAGTCCGACTGCACTGCGGTTGGGTGCGCAACAGCGAAGTTGGCGGCGAGACAGGAAATCACCGCCAAGGATGGCAGAAGACGGCAAGGCATCGGCGTTTATTCGATGGTCAAAGATAGGCGCACGCCGATCTTCCTGTTATCCTTCCAATTACCAGACTCGACAACATCAGTCCGCCAAAGCGTAATGCTCTCGGAATCACCCTCGTAGTTTCCACCCATCACGCGGAGATAGACTGATTCGGTGTCGCTACGGCCTGCGGGATCGACCAACGGGTTGGTTTTGGTGCCGAGAGTGGCATCGCCTTTTGTCTCGCGTAGCCAGGCTTGCTCATCGGCGATGGCGTGCTTGTTCCAAACCTCGAGGACTTCGCCGGTGCACTCTTCGACATTGCCGAGCATATCGTAGAGTCCTAGGTCGTTGGGGACATAAGTGCCGACTGCGGCGGTGCCGGCGGAAAGGTCGGAATCGGTCGAGGAGGCGTTGCCCGTGGAGTTGGCGGCGCAGCGAGCAACATCCCCGAGGGAGGGTTGCTGACCGTTGACATAGTAGATATAGAATTCGCCCTTGGGCGGGATAGCGCCCTGCGCGGCCCATTGCCACTGAGCGTAGGTCGGCAAGGAGAAGGGAAGCCCGGTGCGGGCGCGCAAACGACCGAAGAAACTGTCCGCGGAAATCATATCAGCGTGGCTATGGATGGTCTTGAAGATTCCGGTCAAGTGGTCTTTGTAGATGACATTCTCGACGGGTCTTGAGTCTCTACAGGAGACATTGGCGAACTTGGAGGGCCAGAGGCCAGTGACGAGGGCGAATTGCTTTTGGGTCAACTCGAAGACGGCAATGTAGTAGTCCTTGGTCTGGGTGGCGAAGATGGAGTTGACATCGTCGGTAGCCCAGCCGAGGCACTGGACGGAGAGGGGGCGGCGAACGCGACGGAACCATAGTTCCGTAGTCTGGCAAGGTTCTCCCGTCGCGCCGCGAACATGTGCCGGGGGCTTGGTGGAGTAGCGAACGGGATATTTGGCCGCATCCGGGCCTGCGGAGAGGTCGATGACAAGATAGAGCGGGTCGGTGGAGTCGTTGTAGGGATAGACGCTGACGGCGAACTTGATGTCATTGGCGCGGACACCAGGATAGTCGGCGCCGAAGTTCCAGGTGATGCGGTTCTTGCCGTTGACGGCGATGGGGTCGTTGGCGTATTGGGTGGCGAGGTAGGTCTTGGAGCCGTCGGAGTTCTTGGCTTCGACGCGGACGCGATAGGCTTCGCCTGCGGGGGCTGAGAGGGTGAAGTCGATGTCGACGAGGTTGTTCCAGGGCCAACGCTGCTTGGCCGTGACGGAGGAGATTTCGACGGCTTGCAGGAGGGCTGCGGAGCAGAAGGTCAGGATCGCGAGGAGGGTTTTCATATTGCGTTTTCCTTTTTCTTGTCGGGTCAGTAGATGAAGATGCAGGTTCCCCATTTGACGGGCAGGGTGAAGGTTGCACTCAAGGGGGAACCTAGGGGGTTTCCATCGGTGTCGAGAGGCAGCAGTTGCAGTTCGGTTTCGCCGCCCCGGGCGTAGTTAAAGGCGTAGATTTGCGAGCCGGCGGCGGGGACATCGGTCTCCAGCAAGGTGACCGAGAGGGTGTCGAAAATCTCATCGTTTTTGCGGCGGGAGGTGGTTCCGACGAGGCGCAGTTTGGCAGGCGAGAGGTGCTCGAACCAGGCGCTGTCGTAGGCGATCGGGACGGTCGCGACTTGGGCATCGGCCTCTTGCTGCAAG
>JAXFQS010000051.1:0-17072 GCA_034178815.1 Kiritimatiellia bacterium
GTCGAGCGCCTCCTGCATCATCGGCTCCCGGCCGTAGAAATACCAGTCGAAGAGAAAGACCCCGATGCCGGCATCGGCGGCCAAGTCAATCTCCTTGGCAACGACAGCCGGATGCGTCTCATCATAATATCCCATCGAGGGTTGGATTGGCACCGGATGTCCGGGGTAGCGCGGCTTCTGGCGGCGCACTAAATCATACTCGCAGCGGCCTGCACCGAAAATCCGCTCCCCCGCCGGATAGGGATGCCAGTGCGGATAGTAAATCGCCGCCACCTCCGTTCCGCAATAGCCCCACGCCGCGAGACCTGCCCACAATATCAGCACAATCTTATTCATAAGTTCCATCCTATCATACCCGCCCACGCCCTGTCAAGAAGCCAATCCACCGCCCCCCAAGGTGCCAACCTCCCGATTTTGTCATTGAGCCCCACCGCGCATTGTGCTACAATTCCGCTAAATCTCCCCGATTCCATCCTATGCCCAGCCAATCGTCCGAGACCACAGCCGAATTCGACGCCCGCGCCCTCGCCTGGCTCAGAATCGCCACGAACCGACCCGATGCCGCCTTCCGGGAGGGCCAACTCGAAGCCATCCGGGCCGTTGTCGCCGGCCGCCGCCAACTCGTCGTGCAAGCCACCGGCTGGGGCAAAAGTATGGTCTACTTCCTCGCCACGCGCTTCCTGCGCGACCAGGGGAACGGGCCAACCCTCCTCTTCTCGCCCCTGCTCTCCTTGATGCGCAACCAGATTGACGCCGCCAAGCGCGTCGGCATCCGCTGCGAAACCATCAACTCCTCCAATGTCCAGGAGTGGGACAGCGTTCAAGAAAAACTTGCCCAAGACCAGGTCGACCTGCTGCTCATCTCCCCCGAGCGGCTCGCCAACGCAACCTTTCGGAAACAGACCTTTCCCAAAATCCTCGGAACCCTTGGACTCATCGTCATCGACGAAGCCCACTGCCTCTCCGACTGGGGCCACGACTTTCGCCCCGACTACCGCCGGATTCAACGCATCGTCAACCTCGCGCCCGGCATTCCCGTGCTCGCCACCACCGCCACTGCCAACCGCCGCGTCATCCAGGACATAGACACCCTCCTCGGCAAACTAACCATCTCCAGAGGCCCCCTCGCCCGAAACTCCCTGACCCTCCAAAACCTCCGCCTCCCCTCCCAGGAAGCCCGCCTCGCCTGGCTTGCCCAAACCCTCTCGCAACACATTCGCGGCTCGGGAATCATCTACACCCTGACCATCCGCGATGCCCGAATGGTCGCACGATGGCTCCGGAAAAACGGCATCTCCGCCTACAGTTACGCCAGCGACTCCCTCCCCCCTCAAGACGACTTCGCCCCCGTTCTCAAGCGCGAACTCGAAGCCCTTCCCGGCTGGCGCGACAACGACCCAACAGAGACCAAACGCGCCCGCTACCGCCAATTCCTCGAAACCCTCCTGCTCACCAACCGCATCCGCGCCCTCGTCGCCACCTCCGCCCTCGGAATGGGCTTCGACAAACCTGATCTGACCTTCGTCATCCACTACCAGAGGCCCAAATCCGTCGTCGACTACTACCAGCAAGTCGGACGCGCCGGGCGTGCCATCGACCAAGCCTGGGGCGTACTGCTCAACGGCGAGGAAGACGACAAGATAGCCGACTACTTCATTCGGAACGCCTTCCCCCGCGAACAGGTCGTCCAGCAGGTCATTGACCTCCTGCGCACCAACGGAACCGGGCTCACGCTAAGGGAGATTGCCCAAAAACTGAACCTGAGGCAGGGACAACTCGAACAGGTTCTCAAGTTCCTCTCGACCGAAGATAACGCACCTGTCTTCAAGGAAGGTTCCTCCTACTACGCCTCGGCAACTGCCAGCGACTACCAAATGCCGCGGGAACGAATCGCCCGGCTCAATGACATCCGCCAGCGCGAAAAAACGGTGATGGACGCCTATGTCGACACCCGCGACTGCCTGATGGGATTCCTTTGCCGCGAACTGGAAAGTCCCCTAGACGCCGGGCGGTGCGGACATTGCTCGGTCTGCGCCCCCGAACTAGCCCTGAGCACGGAAGTCAACCCCGAACTGGAGCAGGACGCGGCCGCCTTCCTGCGCCGTCTCTACCAACCCATCGAGCCCCGCAAACGCTGGGGCGAGCCCGAATCGGCGGCGGAAATCTTCTGCATTCCAGCCAAATTCCCCATCCCGGAGGAACTCCAGATGGAGGAAGGCCGGGCGCTGACTCCGTACGGCCTAGGCGCGTGGGGCCGCCTCGTCCGGAAAGGAAAATATCCACCGGACGGCTCCCCCGCGCGATTCTCGGACGAACTCGTCGAGGCCCTCGCCACGATGCTTCGAGAGTGGGATCCGCAGCCCAAGCCATCCTACCTCGTCCCCATTCCCTCCCGCCGCGATCCGCACCTGCTGCTCGACTTCGCCCAACGCCTCGCCAAAGCCATCGGATTGCCCTGCATCGAAGCCCTCTCTAAAACCGCCGAGACCGCCCCTCAGAAGCAGATGCAAAACTCCGAACACCAGCAGACGAACATCATCCGCGCCTTCGCCGTGACCGCCCCCTTGCCCCAAGGCGGCTGCCTCCTGCTCGACGATATGGTCGACTCGAAATGGACGCTCACCATCGCCGCCGCCCTTCTGCGACGCGCCGGCGCCACCTTCGTCCGCCCCATTGCCCTAGCCGACTCCTCCAACGAAAGCAACTAATTATGACCGCCACACCCTTGCCATCGCCCGACGCCCAGGCTACCCTCCTGCTCTGCTCGGACTTGGGCATCTCCGGCCCCCAATCCACCCCGCCACTCACCCCCTCCGCCTTCCACCGCCTGCTGCGCGCCCTCACCGACCTCGGCAAAACCCCGAAAGACTTCTTCGACGACTACGGCGCGCTCGATGAAACCCTCGTCCACGATATCGTCGCCCGCGATCCCAAGTTCGAAGCCCCACGCCTCCTGCGCCTCCTGCGCCACGGCGCCGCCCTAGGCGTTGCCCTCGAACGCTGGCGCCAGATGGGCTTCTGGTTCGTCGCCTACACCGACCCCGACTACCCTGTCCGCCTCAAAGAACACCTCGCCAGCCCCACCGGAAGAGGCGAAAGCAAAGCCCCGCCCCTGCTCTACTGCCTCGGCAACCCCAGCCTGATCGACGCCGGCGGAATCGCCTTCGTCGGCTCCCGCGACCTGAGCCCCTTCGCCGAAGAAGCCATTCGCCAAATCGTCCCCCAATGCGTCCAACTCGGCCACCGCATCGTATCCGGCTGCGCCCGCGGCGCCGACCAGACCGCCATGCGTGCCGGTCTCGACTGCGGAGGCGAAGTCATCGGCGCCATTCCCTGCTGGAGAGCCCGCCGACGCCTCGCCATCGACCAGTTCCGCGAAGGCCTCGAAACCCGACGGCTCCTGCTCCTCTCGGCCCACGACCCCGACGAAGACCCCTTCAGTTACGGCCGCGTCGCCATGGAGCGAAACGCCTACATTTACGCCCTCGCCGACGCCGCCTTCGTCGCACAATCCGCCCGCTCCACGCCCGGCAAAAACTCCGGCACCTACGAAGGCGCCATCAACGAACTCAAGCACCCCGCGCCACGCCCCCTCTTCGTCCTCCGCCACCCAGAACCCCAAGACTCCCCTGGCGGAGAAGACCTCCTCCGACAGGGCGCACAGGAATGGAAAACCAACCTTTCCTGCCAACAAAATCTCGACCAGCCAACCCCACGCGCACAAACCTGCCAACCGCCCCCAAGCCAGCAATCCCTCGACCTCGGCTGACCCCCGCGCGCCAATCGAATTTTCCCCTTCCCGCGCCGCCCGCACTGGACACCACCACGCCCTTTTGCTATAATTCAAGCCTATCTCGACCCTAAGTGTACGGCCGAGATTCCGCATCACGGCAATCCACCACCCCATATGAACCGAAGAGCCTTCCTCCAGTCCAGCCTGCTGACCGGCCTCGCCGCCGCAAGCCCCTGCAAGGGGGAGCCTGCCGAGCCCCCTATCCGCATCGGATTGGTAGGTTGCGGCCGGATGGGCACCTTCGACCTCTCCATCGTCGCGCAACTCGTCGGCACCCAAATCACCGCCGTCTGCGATGTCGATCTCAAGCGCGCCCGCCGCGCCGCCCAGAAAGTCTCCGACGAGTGCGATATCGGCGGAAGGGCCCCAGAAGCGCCGCAGGTCTTCGGCTCGCTTGAAGCTTTCCTCAAGGAAGGTCGTACCGATGCCGTCATCATTGCCGTGCCCGACTTCCAGCACGGGTACTGCGCTGCCGCCTGCGCCTTGGCGGGCAAGGATCTCTACATCGAGAAGCCTTTGGCCTACACCCTTGAAGAGGGGCAAACCCTCGTGCGGCTTGTCCGGGAACGGAAGTTGGTCGTGCAAGTCGGCTCCCAGCAGCGTTCGTTGCGGCAGTTCCGGCAGGCGGTAAACTTGGTGCGCGCGGGGCGTCTTGGAAAGTTGCGGGAGATTCGCATCGGGCTACCGGTGGACAAGCCGGGAGGGCGGGCGGAGGCAATGCCGGTGCCGGCGGGTTTCGACTACGACCGCTGGCTCGGGCCGTTGCAGCCGGTGCCCTACACGGAAGACCGCTGCCATCCCCGGCACGGACTAGGGAGGCCGGGCTGGATGCGGTGGGAAGCGGCAGACTTGGGTATGATTGCGAACTGGGGGGTGCACCATATCGACATTGCTCAGTGGGCGATGGATTGCGGCGAGCCGGTGCGTGCGGAGGGGAAGGCGGAGTTCTTGAGCGGGGGGCTGTGGAATGTGCACGGGGCGTTCGAGTCGGTGCTGACCTATGCCAATGGCATCAAGGTTCAGGTGACGAGCAAGTTTCTCAACGGGATTCTCTTTTCGGGCGAAAAGGGGTGGCTGTTTGTCGGGCGGGACAATTGCCGGCTGAAGGGCGGGGAGGGGTTTGGCGCGCGGAAGGTTTTGAAGGCTTTGGATGCCAGTTCGCCGGAGATTCTCAAGCCGTTGGCGGAGGGGGAGGCGGCGTTTGGGCCGTGCGAGTTCTCGCATCAGGAGGAGTGGCTTTCGGCGATTCGTGCGCGGCGGGATCCGATTGCGGATATCGAGGCGGGGAATGCGGCGAACACGGCGTGCATCTTGGCTTGGGCGGCGCTCAAGAGCGGGCAGGCGGTGGGGTGGGATCCGGTCGCGAGACGGATTGTGGGGAATGCGCGGGCGGAGGAGTTGACGGCGTACCGTCCGCGCGAGCCGTTTTCGATTCGCACGCTGTTGGGTAGCAAGGTTTAGGAGTCGGAGATGCGCGGAATCGGATTGATTGGGTTGGCAGGTGTGGTTCTTGGGGGTTGCTTTCTGGCGGGGTCGGAGGTTGGCGGGAGCGACGGGCTTCCAGCGGATCCGATGGCGGAGGCGGCGCGTAGGCTTCGTCCGCTCGATCCGCCTCCGCTGGTGCGGTTGGTGACTTTGGATCCGGGCCATTTTCACGCCTATCTGGTTCAGAAGCGGATGCTTGAGGGGGTCTCTCCGGAGGTGGCGGTCTACGCGCCACAGGGGGCTGAGTTGGAGGCTCATCTAGACGCCATACGCCAGTTCAACTCGCGCTCTGACAGTCCGACGCGGTGGAACGAGCGGGTCTTCGCGGGCGAGACCTATTTGGAGCGCTGTCTGCGCGAGAAGCGGGGCAACACGCTGGTGCTGGCGGGGGACAATTCGCGCAAGGCCGACTACATTCTTCAGGGCGTCAAGGCTGGCTTTAACATCCACACCGACAAGCCCATCGCGCTCAATCGGGATGCCTACGCGAAACTCACCAACGCGATGGCCATCGCCCGCGAGAAGGGGTTGATTCTGCGCGACATAATGACCGAGCGCTACGAAATCACCACCATCCTCCAAGGCCTTCTGGCGCGCTTCCCGGAGGTCTACGGCGAGCAACTTAAAGGGACGCCGGAGCACCCCGCCGTCACCAAAGAATCCGTCCACCACTTCTGCAAGAGCGTCGCGGGGAAACCCCTTCGCCGGCCGGCGTGGTACTACGATGTCACCCGCCAGGGCGAAGGCATCGTCGATGTCACCACCCACCTAGTCGACCTGGTGCAATACGAACTCTTCCCCGGCGCCGCCCTCCAGCCTGCCGATGTCCATCTCATCCACGCCGCCAAGTGGCCCACCCGCATCACCCGCGACCAGTACCGGAAGTCCACCGGTCTTGACGACTTCCCGCTCGCGCTCGATCCCGTGCGCACCCCCGGGCGCGACGCCATCGATGTGATGGCCAACGGCGAGTTTACCTACACCCTGCGCGGCATCCACGCCAAAATCTCCGTCGTCTGGGACTTCGAGCCCCCCGAGGGCGGCGGCGACACCCACTACTCCTGCCTGCGCGGCTCCAAAGCCACCTTGCTCATTCGCCAGGGGAAGGTTGAAAACTATCGCCCCGAACTCTATGTACTCCCCACCGGAAAGGTACCCGCCGATGAGACCCGAAGGTGCCTTGAAAAGGCCCTCAGAGCAATCAACCAACGCTACCCGGGCGTGGCTATGAAACCCACCCCCGAAGGCTACCAGATTCTCATTCCCGAAACCTACCGCAACGGCCACGAAGCCCACTTCGCCCAAGCCACCGAACAGTTCATCCGCTACCTCCGCGCCGGCACCATGCCCCAATGGGAATGCGACTTCATGCGCACCAAATACTACACCCTCGTCCAGGCAAAAGCCCTTGCCGACGCCGCCCCTGCAACCCGACCCACGCCCCCCAAGACGAAATGATTCCACTCCTCGCCCTAGCTACCGCCCTGCTCCTCGGCGGTGCCGCAATCTTCATCCTGCCCTACTACATTATCGACCGTCGGCGCCGCCGCGAAGCCCGCCAATTCGACCAAGACTGGGACGACGAAGTGCGCCGACGCCGCACCCGCGCCTAGTCACCCCCTCGACACGGAGACCTCCAAGAAAATGACCCTCGAAACCGCACAGAAACTCCTCCAGGAAAACCACCAGGAACAGATCCTCCGCTTCTGGGATCGCCTCGACGCGAACGAACGAAATGCCCTCCTGGCTCAAATCGAAACCTTCGACTTCGCCGCCATCAACCGTATGCGCGCGCTCCTCAAAGCCGCCCCCCAAGACACCCCCCGCCACGAGTGCCCCCCGGCACCCGTCGAGGAACTCTCCGGCGCGGCGCGCGCCCAGGCCGCCGCACACGGACGAGACCTCATCAAAGCCGGCCGCGCCGGCGTCCTGCTCGTAGCCGGCGGGCAAGGCTCAAGGCTTGGATTCGACGGCCCCAAAGGCGCCTACCCCGTCGGCCCCATCAAAGACCGCACCCTCTTTTTCTACCACGCCCGCAAAGTCCTCGCGCTCGACAAGGCCTACGGCGTGCGCATTCCGTTCTACATTATGACGAGCGAGACCAACGACGAGGCAACCCGCGAACACTTCCGGCAGAATGGCTTCTTCGGCCTCCCCGAGGAGGATGTTTTCTTCTTCGTCCAAGGCATGTGGCCGGCGCTCGACCCCGAAGGAAAAATCATCCTCGACAGGCCCGGACATGTCTTTATGTCGCCCGACGGCCACGGCGGGACGCTCTCGGCACTGGCAGCCTCCGGTGCCATCGAGGATATGGAGAAGCGGGGCGTGGACACGCTCTTTTTCTTCCAGGTGGACAACCCGATGGTGGAAATCTGCGACCCGGCTTTCTTGGGCTTGCACGACCTGAGGGGGGCGGATATTTCAATCAAGGTCTGCGCCAAACGCGAGCCGTCGGAGGGGCTGGGAATCGTGGTCAAGCGTGCCGACGGGCGCTACGGAATGGTGGAGTATTCGGAACTGACGCCTGAGCAGATGAACCGCCGGACGATATCGGGCGCGCTCTACTATCGCTTCGGCAGCGTGGCGATCCATGTCTTTTCGAGAGCGTTCCTCAAGCGCGAGGCGCTCGGGGAGATGCCGCTGCACATCGCGCACAAGAAGATACCCTACTGCGCGGAGGACGGGTCGACCGTCAAGCCCGAGAAGCCCAACGCCTGCAAGTTCGAGAAGTTCATCTTCGATGTCCTCCCCGACGCCCAGACGGTGGTCAACTTGGCTTTCGACCGCAACGAGGAGTTCTCGCCGGTGAAGAACGCCGAGGGGAAGGACTCTCCGGAGTCGTGCCGTATGGATTTGATGGCCAAGTGGATGCGCCGTCTGAGGGAGGCTTCGCGGGAACTTCCGCCGATGCCCTTCGGCATCGACCCCGTCCATCCGCTGACGCCGGAGCGGGACTGACGGTAGCGCGAAGGGGGGCGGCGGGTAGACACCTGACGCCCCCTTTCTTTGACACCGACACGCGCGACAGGTTGCAACCGATGAGGCGAAAAGGTTGGCTGGTTCTGGGCGCATTGGCGCTGACGCTCGCGGGCTGGGCGAAAGAGGGGGCCTATCTGGTCTATCCCGGCGACCGGGACATCTGGATGGGGCTCGGGGTTCAGGCTCGGCGCATCGAACGGGGCCAGCCGTGGGCGACCTTCTGGCCGGCGTACGGCCACTTCCCCGTCGTGGTCTTCTCCAAAGACCTCGTCCTTGAGCGCCCCGCAATCGTCCGCATCGAAGCCGAAGGGGGCTACCGTGCCGCGACCCGCCACCTCACCCTCGACCGTGCGCCCGACGGCACCATCACCGTCCCTGCCGGAACCAACCGCCTGAGCGTGACCGTCTTCAACTCCCGCACCCCGCCCTGTCTCAAGGTTTCCGGCGACGAGATCTGGAGCGATGCATCCTGGGAGGTCTCGCTACAGGACAAGCGCACCGTCCGTGCCGAAGTCCTCGACACCCCTGCCTCCCGATTCCCCATGCGCCGCGTGCCCATCAAACCCGCCCGTATCATCCGCCAGGGCGACACGCTGCTGGCCGACTTCGGCCGCGAAACTTTCGGCTTTGTCACCCTCCGCGGAATCGCCCGCGCCGGTCGCGCACGCCTTGTCTTCGCCGAGTCTGAAGCCGAAGCCCGCGACAAAGACGGGGCCGACATTTGGCTCGATCTCGACCTTCCCCAAACCGACGCCTATCCCCTCCCCGATTCCCGGGGCTTTCGCTGGATTGCCGTCCATCCCCTCGACACCGGCGTCCAAGTCCAAGCCATCTCTGCCGAGGAAGAGAGCCTAGGACTGACCTGCAAAGGTGCCTTCGTGTGTGACGATCTCCTGCTTAACCGCATCTACCAGACCTGCGTACGAACCCTTGAACTGACCGCCCGGGAATTCTTCCTCGACGGCATCAAACGCGACCGCTGGGTCTGGTCGGGAGATGCCGCCCAAAGTTACTTGATGAACTACTACACCTTCTTCGACGGCCCCATCGTCCGCCGCACCTCCAACCTCCTGCGCGGAAAAGACCCCATCTACACCCACATCAACACCATTCTCGACTACTCCCTCTTCTGGTTCACCGCCCTCGACGACTATCTCCTCTTCACCGGCGATGCCGACTACCTCGCCCAACTCTACCCCCGCATGCAGACCCTGATGGACTACTGCCAGAAGCAAGTCCGCCCCGACGGCTTCCTCTACGACAAACCCGGCGACTGGGTTTTCATCGACTGGGCCCCCGCCCCCATGAGCAAAAACGGCGGCGCCGCCTCCTTCGTCCAAATCCTCTTCGCCAAAGCCCTCCGCGTGATGGCATCCGCCGCGCGCCGAGCCGGAGACCTACCCGCCGCCGAACGGTACCAAAACCAAGCCGATGCCCTCCGCAAACGCATCCGCGAGGTCTATTGGAACCCGAAGCGAGGCGGGCTGATGCACTTCCTCAAGCCCAACGGCACCGTATCCGAGTTCACTCGCTACGCCAACCTCTTCGCCCTTTTCGACGGCTACTTCACCCCCGAAGAAGCGCGCCAGGTCGCCCAGCAAGTGCTCCTCAACCCCGCCGTCATGCCCATACACACCCCCTATATGCGCTTCTACGAACTCGAAGCCCTCTGCACCATCGGCCGCCACCGCGAAGTCCTTCGCGACCTGCGCGCCTACTGGGGCGGTATGCTCGAACTCGGCGCCACCACCTTCTGGGAGCTCTACAACCCCAACGAGCGCGGAAACGAGCACCTCGCTATGTACGGCCGCCCTTACGGACGCAGCCTCTGCCACGCCTGGGGCGCCGGCCCGGTCTACCTCCTCGGACGCTACTTCCTGGGCGTCGCGCCCACCGCCCCCGGCTACGCAACCTACGAAGTCCGCCCCAACCTTGGCGGCCTCAAGTGGATGAAAGGCAAAGTCCCGACCCCGCACGGCGAGATCACCGTCGAACACACCGGCAAGACCCTCACCGTCACCCCCGCCCCGCGGGGACAAGGCACCCTCATCACCCCTTGGCCGCATCCCCCGAAGACCGACGGCCCCGCACCCCTCAAGGGGCCGGACGGCACCTACCGCATCCCCCTCACACCCGGCAAAACCCTCACCCTGCGCTAACCTCCCGCCCCCGAACCTGTCAGCCAACCGAACCGGAACCTAAACACCCCCCGGAGCCCGTCCCAGCCACCAGCCGGCCCCATTCCAACCCGCCAATCCCCGCACCAGAAACCCCGAGCGAAAAACGCCCGCCAGCCACCTCCGGCTTTGCTTTTCGCCCCCAAAAATGGTATACTAAGCCCCGTACCACCCCCCCGGAGAACCCCATGGCCGAAAAGAAAGCCGCCCCAGCACCCTCCCAACTCGACGCCGTCCTTGCCCAAATCCGCAAAGAGTTCGGCGAGACCGCCATTATGAAGATGAGCGACAAGGCCTCGCAGAACATCCCCGTCGTCAGCACCGGAGCCTTCTCCCTCGACCTCGCCCTCGGCGTCGGCGGACTCCCCCGCGGCCGCATCGTCGAAATCTACGGCCCCGAATCCTCCGGCAAAACCACCCTCACCCTCCATGTCGTGGCCAACATCCAGAAGGCCGGAGGCCAAGCCGCCTTCATCGACGCCGAACACGCCCTCGACCCCACCTACGCCGCCAAACTCGGCGTCGATGTCAACAACCTCCTCGTCGCCCAGCCCGCCTCCGGCGAAGAAGCCCTCACCATCGCCGAACAACTCGTCAGAAGCCACGCCCTCGACCTCATAGTAGTCGACTCCGTCGCCGCCCTCACACCCCAGGCCGAAATCGACGGCGATATGGGCGACGCCCATGTCGGCCTCCAGGCACGCCTCATGTCCCAGGCCCTGCGCAAACTCACGGCCGCCATCGCCCAGACCCAGACCCTTTGCATCTTCACCAACCAAATCCGAGAAAAAATCGGCGTCATGTTCGGCAACCCCGAGACCACACCCGGCGGACGCGCCCTCAAATTCTACGCCTCCGTCCGCCTCCATGTTGCCCGCGTCGGCACCATCAAAGAGACCGCCGGCGGCATCATCGGCAACCGCACCCGCGTCAAAGTCGTCAAAAACAAAGTCGCCCCCCCCTTCACCGAAGCCGAATTCGACATCATCTACTCCAAAGGCATCTCCTGGGAAGGCTCCGTCATCGAAGCCGGCCTCTCCGCCCAAGTCATCGCCAAGCGCGGCTCCTGGCTCTCATTCGAATCCGAACAGATTGGCCAAGGCTCCGTCGCCGCCGCCGACTACCTCTCCAAACACCCCGAAACCGCCAACCGAATCATCTCCGCCATCCTCAAGGCCAAAGGCGTCACCCTCCCTGGCTACTCCCCGGCGGAGCCCCAACCTACCCCCCCCGCTTCAGACAAGAATCAGGAGTGAAACCAACCACCATGTCAGGAATCTTCAAAGCATACGACATCCGCGGCGTCTACGGCAAAGACCTCACCGACGAACTCGCCTACCGCATCGGACGGGCCTATGTCACCTTCGCCAAATGCCGTAAGATTGTCGTCGCCCGCGACATACGCCCCCACAGCGAACCCCTCTTCCAGAACTTCGTCAAAGGCGCAACCGAGCAGGGCGCGGATGTCATTGACCTCGGGCACGCCTCGACCCCGATGTCCTACTTCGCCAACGCCCACTGCGGCGCGGACGGCGGCGTGATGATTACCGCTTCGCACAATCCCGGGGAGTGGAACGGCTTCAAACTCTGCCGCGCCAACGCCGTACCAATCTCCGGCGCGAGCGGCATCCTAGAGATTCAGCAGATTGTCGAGAGCGGCGCATTCGATGCGCTCCCCCCGCAGCCCGGGAAGGTTGAATCGCTCGACATTCTGCCCGCCTACAAGGCTCATGTGCAGACCTTCGCGCACCTCAAGCGCCCGCTCCACCTGGCCATCGACTTTGCCAACGGTATGGGCATTTGGGAGGCCCAGACGCTCGTCGGCACGGGCTTGACTTGGGACGGTCTCTACGATACCCCCGACGGCCGCTTTCCCAACCACGAGGCCAACCCCCTCAAGACCGAAACCCTCGCGGAGTTGCAGCAACTGATTCGCGAGAATCCCGGCAAATACGCCTTCGGGGTGGCTTTCGACGGGGACTCGGACAGGGCCGGATTCGTCGACGAGAAGGGCGAGATTGTGGCGATGGACTTGGCGACCGCGCTGATTGCGCAAGACATCCTCGCCACGCGCAAAGGGGTGATTTTCTACGACCTTCGTTCGAGCCGCGTGGTCAAAGAGGTCATCGAGGCCGCGGGCGGAACGCCGATGATGAGCCGCGTCGGGCACGCCTTCATCAAGGCTCAGATGCGGGAGCACGATGCCCTCTTCGCGGGGGAACTCTCCGGGCACTACTATTTCAAGGACAATTCGACGGCGGAGTCCGCGGCGATGGCGACCTTGGCGCTGGCGAATATGGTGTCGGCCTCCGGGAAAACGCTCTCGGAACTGGTCGCGCCGCTGCGCAAATATTACCCGTCCGGGGAGATCAACAGCAGGGTCTCCGGCGATCCGAAGGTGGTGCTGGAGAAGATCAAATCGCTCTACGGTTCGAAGGGCAACTGTTTCGAACTTGACGGCGTGAGCGTGGAGTTCGACGCGTGGTGGTTCAATGTGCGCTGCTCGAACACCGAGCCGCTCGTCCGCCTCAACTTGGAGGCAACCACCCAGGCGGAGATGGAGCGCCGGCGAGACGAACTGCTGGCGCTCATTCGCGCCTAGCGCCAGATTGATGCGGCCGGAGTCGCTGGGCGGCTCCGGCCTTTTTTGGTTGCCGAGAAGGGAAGGAGTTTCCGGATGGAATCAGGCAGACTGTTTGAACTAGACCGCGGGAAGTGCATTGCCTGCGGGCTCTGCGTGAAGGAGTGCGCCTTCAAGGCCTTGCGGCGCGGCGACGATGGGCGGCCCGACCTACCGGACGAAGCCAAATGTATGCGCTGCCAGCACTGCTTGGCGGTTTGCCCCAAAGGCGCCATCGTCTTCGACGGACGCCGGCCGGAGGATTCCGTTCCCCTCGCCGGTCTGGAACTGCCGACGGCGGCGGCAGCGGAGAACTGGTTGCGCACGCGGCGCAGCATCCGCCACTTTCGCCGGGAAGATGTTGACCGTGCCCTGCTCACGCGAATCCTCCAGACGCTGGGCAACTCGCCAACCGGCTGCAACGCCCGCGGGCTGACCTTCACCTGCTATCCCGACCGGGTCTCGATGGATGCCTTCCGCCAGCGCTTCTTGACTGCCGTGGCGGCGCACCGGGACGGAACCAAGGTGCTTCCGCGCTGGCTCGCGGCCCCGGCCATCCGTATGCGGCGGGGCGGGGAAGACCTCTTCTTCCGGGGCGCGCCGGGGATGCTCATCATCTCGTCCGACGAGCGGAATCCGGATGTGACGACCCCCAACGAAGATGTCGCCGCCGCCATTTGCGCGTTCGAACTGTTGGCCAACGCCCACGGTCTGGGGACTTGCTGGTGCGGCTTTCTCCGGCTCGTGCAGTCGGCTGTGCCGGAACTGCTGGAGGCGACCTCCGGGATTCGCCGCACGACCCCGTTTTACGCGATGCTCTTCGGTCTTCCCGCCGTGCGCTACGCCCGCGGCGTCCAGCGTGACGGCTACGCGAAAATAGTTTGGCAATAGCCCCGTAGGTTGACACCTTGCGCCTTCGAGCCTGCTCATCTTGGGGGCGTGGAGGTGCCTAGGCGCGGGGGATGTCGGTGGCTAAGGGCAGGGGCGGAAGGTGGGTGCCAATGGGGTCAGGCGTGGAGGCGGATGATGCGCTGGTTGCGCGAGCCGCGGAAGGCTAGGGAGGGGTCTTTGAGGCGTTCGATGAAGGGGCCGTCGACCAGGACATCGGTCTGAGCCAGGAGTTCGTCGGTCGCCTCGGTTCGCCAGCGGGAGGGGGATTGGAGGTCGCACTCGAGTTCGCATCCGGTGTAGATCCAGAGCGTCCGGGTGCGGCCGTAGCGGGTGCGGAAGTCGCGCACGAAGGGCAGGAGCGCGCGCTGGTTGGAGGGCTCCATCGGGTCGCCCCCCAGCAGGGTCAGTCCGGCAATGTGCGCAGGCGCCAACGCGTCGAGCACAAGGGCTTGGGCGGCGGCATCGAAGGGTTTGCCGGCGGCGAAGTCCCACTGCTCCGGATTGAAGCATCCGGGGCAGTGGTGGGTGCAGCCGGAGACGAAGAGCGAGACGCGGACGCCGTCGCCGTTGGCGATGTCGCAAGTCCTAATTTGGGCGTAGTTCACGAGACGTGCAGGACGCGCTCTTTGATTTCCTGGGTGCGGCCTTGGTTCCAGAATTGGGAGCCGATGTAGCCGCAGGTGCGGCGCGCGACATTGAGTTTGGTCTCGTCGGTGTTGCCGCACTTGGGGCAGCGCCAGAGGAGTTTCCCGGCGGCGTCTTTGACGATTTCCATCTCGCCGTCGAAGCCGCAGACTTGGCAGTAGTCGCTCTTGGTGTTGAGCTCGGCGTACATGATGTTCTCGTAGATGAACTGCATGATGGAGAGGACCGCGGGGATGTTATTCTGCATGTTCGGGACCTCGACATAGGAGATCGCGCCGCCCGGGGAGAGTTTCTGGAACTTGGCCTCTATGGAGAGTTTCGTAAAGGCGTCGACGGGCTCGGTGACATGAATGTGGTAGGAGTTGGTGATGTAGTTGCGGTCGGTGATGTTTTTGATGATGCCGAAGCGCTTCTGGAGGCTCTTGGCGAATTTGTAGGTGGTGGATTCCAAGGGGGTGCCGTAGAGTGAATAGTCGATGTTCTCGGCCTGCTTCCATTTGGCGGTGTACTCGTTGAGTTTGCGCATCACTTCGAGTCCGAATGCTTCGCCCTCGGGTTCGGTGAGTTTCTTGCCGTTCATCGCCAGCACGCACTCCCAGAGGCCGGCATAGCCCAGCGAGAGGGTCGAGTACCCGCCGTGGAGGTACTTGTCGATCTTCTCTCCTTTGCCGAGCCTGGTGAGCGCGCCGTATTGCCACAGGATCGGGGCGGCGTCGGAGAGCGTCCCTGAGAGGCGTTCGTGCCGGCTCTGCAGGGCGCGGTGGCACAACTCCATACGCTCGTCGAAGATTTGCCAGAAGCGGGTTTCGTCTCCGTGCGCCGAGAGGGCGATATCGGGCAGGTTGACCGTCACGACGCCTTGGTTGAAGCGCCCGTAGTACTTGGCCTTGCCGTTTTCGTCGACATATGGGGTGAGGAATGAGCGGCATCCCATGCAGGTGTAGCAGTGCCCGTCGCCCTTCTTGTCGACTTTGTATTCGAGCATCTTCTTCTCGGAAATGTAGTCGGGCACCATGCGCTTGGCCGTGCAGCGTGCGGCTAGTTCGGTGAGGTACCAGTAGGGCGAGCCCTCGCGGACATTCTGCTCTTCAAGCACATAGATGAGTTTCGGGAAGGCCGGCGTGATGTAGACGCCCTGCTCGTTCTTGACCCCCGTGATACGCTCGCGGAGGACTTCTTCGATGATGAGCGCCAAATCCGCGCGTTCCCGTTCGTCCTTCGCCTCTCCGAGATACATAAAGACGGTCACGAAGGGAGCCTGCCCGTTGGTGGTCATCAGCGTGACGACCTGGTACTGGATGGTCTGGACGCCTTTCTGAATCTCCTTGCGCACGCGCCGCTCCACAATCTGAGCGAACGCCTGCTCGTCCGGCTTGAGCCCCGCTTCCTCGCACTCCGCCCGCAACTCACGCGCAATCGCCTGCCGCGAAACCTCGACAAACGGCGCCAGATGCGTCAGGGAAATCGACTGCCCGCCATATTGGTTCGACGCCACCTGAGCGATAATCTGCGTCGCGATATTGCACGCGGTCGAGAAACTCTTCGGCTTCTCAATCATCGTCCCCGAAATGACCGTCCCATTCTGCAGCATATCCTCCAGATTGACCAAATCACAGTTATGCATATGCTGCGCGAAATAGTCCATATCGTGGAAATGGATAATCCCGTCCCGATGCGCCTGCACCACATCCTGCGGCAACAGCAGACGGCTTGAGACATCCTTCGAGACCTCCCCCGCCATATAATCCCGCTGCACCGAATTGATCGTCGGATTCTTGTTCGAATTCTCCTGCTTGACATCCTCGTTGTTGCACTCGATCAACGAGAGAATCTGCTGATCCGTCGTATTGGCCTTGCGCGCCAGCGCCCGCTGATACCGGTAGACAATATACTTCTTCGCAATCTCGGGCGACCCCATCTCCATGATCTTATTCTCGACCACATCCTGGATCTCCTCCACCGTCATTGCCCGATCCCGCGCCTCGCAGACCCCCGCCACCTCCTCGGCAATCAACCGAATCCGCCCCTCCGAGAGCGCATTCCGGTAATCCACCGCCTGCGACGCCTTACGAATCGCATTGACAATCTTCGAAATATCAAACGGCACCTCCTGCCCGCTACGCTTGATGATACTCATCACCTTCATCGACAATCACCCTTTCAACTCACGAGTTTCCAACCATCACTATCCCTTGTGGCCATCCAGCCAGCACCACAACTCATTGTGGCGGATAAGAGAATAGTACACCAAATATTGCGCCATTGCAAGCCCATAAATACCCCTCCACCCAAAAATATCCACCCCCCACCACAAACCCCTTTATCCTCAACCACTTCCGCCAACCGATATATTTCTCACCAACCCCATCCTACCCCCAAACCGCCCCCAACACACCCCGAAGGCATCCCGACTCACCAAGAGAAGAAAAGCAAGCCATCTTCCCTAGGCTACCAGCAAGGCGCATCATCCTTCTTCTTTTTC
>JAXFQS010000119.1:0-2708 GCA_034178815.1 Kiritimatiellia bacterium
CCCTGCGGCTCCGGCAAGAAATACAAAAAATGCTGCGGCAAGACCGCCTGACCACCCCCATGCCCATCGCCGCCTACCTCTTCGACATGGACGGCACCTTCCTAGACTCCGAACGAGTCTGGACCCGCGCCATGATTCGCCTCGTGCAAGACCACGGCGGCCACTGCACCGAAGACCAGATGCTCCGCATCGTCCTCGGACGCTCCTGGAACGATGTTCACCTCGCCCTCCTCGCCCTCGCTCCGCCCCTCGCCAGTCTCGGAATCCAACGCTGCGCCCAACTCGCCCGGGACGAATTCAAACGCCTGACACAGAGCGGCGGGCTCCTTATACCAGACTCCGCCCAACTCCTCCGCCGCCTTGCCAAAACCAAACCCACCGCCATCGTCTCAGGCTCCCCTAGAGACGATGTCATCGAAGGCGCCCGCCTCGCCGGAGCCCACCAAGACATCCAACTCTTCCTCGGCGCCGAAGACTATCCCCGCGGCAAACCAGCCCCCGACGGCTACCTCACCGCCGCCCGCCTCCTAGGCGTCGACCCCGCCCGCTGCGTCGTATTCGAAGACTCCGGAGCAGGCGTCGCTTCTGCCAAAGCCGCCGGCGCAATGTGCGTCGCCCTCCGCCACCGAGAAGTCCCCCTGGAAGCCGTCAAACAGGCCGACTGGATTGTTGAAAGCCTCAAAGAGTATTCCGACGACGAACTCCTCCGCCGCGTAGAAAAGAGGTAGAACATGGTCAACTGCATCGCCTGGCGCGTACGCCCCCGACTCGTCTTTCCCCTCGGCGCCGCCATCGCTATCCTATCCTTCCTCCTCTACTGCTTCACCCTCTCGACCGGCGTCTATCCAGGCGAAAGCGCCCGCACCATCGCTGCCGTCGTCGGCCTCGACCTGCCCGTATGGGCCCCCGCCAGACCTATCTTCCACCTCCTCTCGCGGGCGCTCTCCGGCATCGTCCCCGGCAACTTCCCCCTCGTGCTGAATCTCTTCAGCGCCGCCTGCACCGCCCTCTCCGCAGGGCTCTTCTATTTCCTCGCACTCCAGTGGCTTCTGATGTGCTCCCGCGAAGACGAAGCCGGCGACCTGATTTTCGACGAGGAGAGCGACCAGCCCGTCCGGAGAATGGAATCCGGCGTCGTGCGGCATAACCAGCGGTCGGTCACGGCGGCGGTTTGCGGCGCGGCGGCGGCAGGCTTCCTCTTCGCCACGAGCGTGCCGCTCTGGTGCATGGGCACGCGGCTCTATGTCGACCCCTTCGTGGCGATGATGCTGCTGGCAATCCTGAACCTGACGCTGAGTGCGGTAGAGGTGCTCAACACGCGTGATGTCTGCGGGGCGTTCTTCCTGCTGATGCTTTGCAGCTTGGAGTCGGTCGTCTTTTGGGTGGCGATGCCGGTGGTGGCGCTGGCTCTCGGGAGGGAGATTCTGATGGCTCAGCGCAATGGCGACGATCATCCGCCGCTTTGGTCTCTTGCGACGCCGTCGCTACTGGGGATTGTGTTGGCTGGGTGCGCTTTGTGGGCGGCGAATTCGTGCTTTTGGGGGTTGCCGGCGAGCGGTCTGGTGCACGGGATTCTCGAGCGTTTCGGGGAGGAACTGGCGGGATGGATTCCGCACGGGTGCTGGGTTGAGATGCTGGTGCAGGGGGTGGTGCCGCTGAGTCTGTCGCTGATTTTCTCGTTTGCCTTTTTCCGCCGCCGGAACTGGTGGATGTTTCTCTTCCAGGCGGGGCTGTTGGGGTGCGTGGTGCCGTCGCTTTTCAATCTTTCTTTCTGTTTTGGGCGGCAAATGCGTCTGGCGGGGGCGTTGGCGGGGGTGGATACGGTATCATTGCTCGACGGGCTGGTTCCGGCGGTTGTGGTGGGGGTGGTGGTGGCGTCGTGGATGCTGTTGCGGGATCCTATTTCGTATCGGACTTTCGACGAACCGGACTATGAGGGGCAGAGTGATCATCGGAGTCTGGGGATTGCGGGGAGTGTGGCGGCGTGGGTGGTTTTGGTGGTGTCGTTGGCTTCGCTCGGGTGGCGTTTGGGGGTGGCTAGCGGCCGGAGCGGGGCGTTTGCGGATCGGCTGGCGGAGGATGCGCTGTCGCGGCTGGAACCGGGGTCGATTGTCTTCGGGGATGGTGTGCTTCGGGAGAATATGAGGTTGATGGCGTTGCGGCGGGGAATGGACATTCGGTTTGCGCCGCTGGTGGAACCGTTGGGGCTGACGGTGGTGCAGCAGATGGATCAGACGGCGGCTCTGTCGACGAATATGCCGCCTGTGGCGCGGGTCTACTATGGGGCTCATCGGGATGCGTTTCTTTCGGTCTGGCTGCTGTTGCGGCCGGAACTCTCGGAACGGCTGGTGGTGTTGGACGGGTTCACCCCGGTGCCGTTCGGCGGGGTCTGTTCGAGGCGGTCGCAGGGGGGCGGGGATGTGCTTTTTACGGGCGGTGAGCTGGGTTGGGTGTCGGAGATTCCGCAGGGGTTGGCGTCCCGGCTTTCGGTGAAGGAGCATCCGACCGCGGCGGGTGCGTTGGCGATGGAGCGGCAGGCGATGGCAACGGCGCTTCTTGAACTTTCGGATGAGATCGACCAGAGCGGCACGGGGTATCTTCGGCACCAGAAGCGGCTGCTCTGTCGCGACTTGGCGCGCCGGCTCAACGATCTTTCGGTGGCCTGCCTCGGCGAAGACCGGGGGGCTGCGGTCGAGGGTTTCCTGCTG
>JAXFQS010000058.1:0-6697 GCA_034178815.1 Kiritimatiellia bacterium
ACCCCCCTCGGCCGCCTCGGCGCACTCCTCGGCTCCGACGGCGCAGACCCCGACTACCCTCTCCTCGCCGCACGCCTCCGCCAGAGCGACATCCGCCGCTATCTCGCCAGCCAAACCATACCCGTCGACCGCGCACTCGAACAACTCGACCGCCTGCAGAACGACTACCTCCCCCGCACCCAATCCGACCTCCGCCACGCCTGCCTCCACCGCCGCGCCCAAAACCAACCCGCCGAAGCCCTCGAAGCCGCACTCGACGCCCTCGACCAACTCCTCGCCCTCCCCGACCATCTCCAACGCCTCCGCCGCGTCCTCGCCGCACGCCCCCTCGCCGCCACACCCGCCGACCGCCTCCTCGCCGCCGCAGCCACAAGCCTCCTCGAACTCCACCAAGAGACCACCTCCGAACCCCTCGCCGCACTCGACCCCAAAGCCACCGACACCCTCTTCGCCGCCGGCCTCGCCCACGCCCACTTCCGCACCGAACCCGACAGACCCGACGCACTCGTCACCGCCGGTTGGCTCGAACTCCTCTGGAGCCCGGAGCCAACCCTCATCGCCCTCGGATTCAACGAAGGCATCGTCCCGGACGCCATCGTCGGACACCCCTTCCTGCCCGACTCGCTCCGCCAAGCCCTCCACCTCATCACCAACGACGACCGCTTCCGCCGCGACACCGCCCTGCTCGCCGCCATCCTCGCTTCCCGCCCGAGCGGTGCCGTCCACCTCCTGCTCGCCACGCTCAACAAGCAAAGCGACCCCCTCAAGCCATCCCGCCTACTGACCGCCTCTGCCGGAGCACACCTCCCCGAGCGCGTCCGACGCCTCTACCAAGACCCGCCGTCCCCACCGCCGGAGCCCCCCGCCACGCTCCCCCGGGAGTGGCTCCTGGCCCCGCCAGAACCCGACCTTGACCAACCGCTCCGAGTGACCGATATCGACACCTACCGCCAGTGCCCGCTCACCTTCCTGCTGCAACTTCTCATACGCGGCGGCCGCGTCGATGACCGCGCCGTGGAACTCGACGAGCGCGCCTTCGGCACCCACGCCCACGCCATCCTTGAGGCCTTCGCCAAGCACGGCCCGGTCGACTCCCAGGATGCCCACGACATCGAAACCTTCCTTCTGCGGGAACTCGACAAACAGTTCCGCGTGCTCCCTTCCCGCACCCCCGTGCTCGATCTCCAATGCGACCTGCTCCGCCGCCGCCTGCGCACCTTCGCCCGCTGGCAGGCGCAGCAAACCGCCGACGGCTGGCGCATCCAGGCGAGCGAAACCTCCATTCGGGGGCAACTCGAAGGCTTCACCCTCGCCGGCAAAATCGACCGCATCGACCGCCACGCCGCCAGCGGGCAAATCCGCCTCGTCGACTACAAGACCGGCAAGCCCGACCCGGACTCCCTCCAACTCCAGATTTACGCCCTGCTCGCCGGCCTTCCCGACGCCCAACTCCTCTTTCTCCCGCTCGCCGCCGCCGACCATTCCGATGCGACCCTCCAGCCCGTCGCCCCCAGCCTTCCCCTCCCCGACGCGCGCGACCAGGCCGCCCAACTCCTCCAATCCATCCACGCCCATCGCTGGTGGCCGCCGAAGGGCAAATACCTAGAGCAGACCTTCCCCGGCCTCTTTCTCGGTGGCGACCCCCAAAAGAGTTTCGACCCCGACTGGATTGCCGCCCACCAAGCCCGCTAGGAGCCGCCCGCGATGACCCCCGAAACCGCCCCCAACGCCCACTGCATCTACATCAGCGCCTCCGCCGGAACGGGCAAAACCTTCCGCCTCGCCGCCCACCTCATCAACCTGCTCAACCACGGCCAGCCCCCCCAATCCCTCGTCGCGCTCACCTTCAGCCGTTTCGCCGCCGGCGAGATTTTCAACCGCATCGTCGCGCTCCTGACCGACCTCGCCACCGGCGAAATAGATGCCAACGACCTCCACCTCGACCAACCTTGCTCTCCCTCCCGCGCCAACACACTCCTGCAAACCCTTCTCGCCAACCAGCACCTCGCCCTCATTGGCACCATCGACGCCTTCGCCCTGCGCGCCCTCGCCGCCTATCCGCTGGAGACCGGCACCGAGTCCGGCCTAGCCATCGAGTCCGACGACCGCCTCCTCAACCAGCGCGCCCTCGCCGACATCCTCGTCCAGACCGACCTGCCCGAGTCCGACCGCCGCACCATCGCCAACGCCCTCGAATCGGCCACCCTCGGCGAAAACCGCAAGACCTTCGCCGCGCGCCTCGACGAACTCCTCGCCGACTGGATTGAAACCCTCGCCGACCGCCCCCGCGCCCAACCACCCTTCCCCGAACGCCTCCAGTCTGACCCCAGACCCCAACTCGCACCCCTCCTCGACGAACTCCAAGCCCTCGCCCAACGCCACCCCAACCCCGACTGGCCCGCCGCGCTCAACTACCTCCGCCAGGGCAACTGCCCCATCTCCCCCAAACAGGCCCCCGAACCCCTCCAAAGCGCCTACAACTACCTCGACAAAGACCACAAAGCACGCCAACGCCTCGTCGAGAAAGGCCGCACCCCGCCCTATACCGACTCCGACTGCGCCCTCTTCGCACGCCTCCGCGACCATCTGCTCCAGACCGCACTCTGGCACAAACTCCGCCAGACCCAAGGCCTCATCCAACTCGTCCGCCTCGTCCAAGCCCGCCGCGCCGACCTCCTCCAACGCGAAGGCCGCCTCAGTTTCAGCGATGTCACCCGCCTCGTCGGTACCCTCCTCGACGACGCCTCCGACCTCGCCTACCGCCTCGACGGCAAACTGCTCCACTGGGCCCTCGACGAGTTCCAGGACACCTCCCTCATCCAATGGAATATGATTCGCCCCCTCGTCGAAGAGATTCCCCAGAACCCCAGCCGAACCCTCTTCCTCGTTGGCGACATCAAGCAGGCCATCTACGGCTGGCGCGGCGGCAAGAGCGAAATCTTCGGCAGCCTCCAAAGCAACCCCACCTTCGCCTTCACCCGCGAGAACCTCGTCGAAAGTTTCCGCTACGGCCCCGTCATCGCCGACTTCCTCAACCGCCTCTTCGATGCCGCCAATCTCCGCCGCGCCGACCCATCCGGTGACTACGCCGAACTCTTCGACCGCTGGCAGGAGCTGTGGCCCCACCACACCAGCCACCGCCAACCCAAGCCCGGGACGAAAGACACCGGCGACTGCGTCATCCTCGCGGAAACCGCCCCCGGATACGGCAAGCCGGACAGCCAAAACCCGCCTATCGATGCCTACGCCGAAACCATTGCCGAGCACCTGCTCCAAGTCGCCCCTTGGCGCCGCGGCTTGACCGCCGCCGTGCTGGTTCGTTCCAACGACCACGGCCGGGCCATTGCCAACTATCTCCGCGCCAAGGGCATGCCCGCCCTCTTCGAAGGTGACGAGCAACTGGCCCCGACGCCGGTCGCCACCGCCCTGCTCGATCTGCTTTGGCTCATCGACCATCCCGCCGACCCGCTGGCCCGCTTCCGCCTGTGCCACACGCCCCTTTCGCGCCTAGCCGAGGCCGCTGGCGCCACCGCCAAGGCCTTCCCTTCCTTGGCCGCCGGAGCCATCGCCCGAACGGGTCTTGCGGCCGCCATCGCCGACTGGTCTGAAGCCCTCCGCCTCGACCCCGAGACCGACGCCTATAGCCTGCTGACCCTTCGACGGCTGGTCGACTTCGCCGCCGCCTGGGAGGCCTCCGCCGCCCCCCAAGAAACCCTCTCCGACTTCGTCCTCAAGGCCACCCGCCACCTCCAGAAGCGCCAAGGCGACGCCCGCACCGTTCGCGTGATGACCATCCACCACTCCAAAGGCGCCACCCTCGATCTCGTCTGCCTCCCGCTCAAATCCCAACTCGGCTTCACCACCGTCCGCCACGGCACCACCGAGCCCCTTCCCATCGACGACGAGACCCTTATCCTGCGCCCCGCCAAGGAGATTCTCGCCCAAAGCCGCCTCCTCCAGCAGGCCGACCACACCGACACCCTCCGGCAACTCTTCGGCGAACTCTGCACCACCTATGTCGCGATGACCCGAGCCCGGCGCGAACTCTTCCTCGTCGCCCCACCGCCCCCCGAAGCGAAGAAACCCGCCGCGACCGTCCGCCTTCAAGACCTCGTCCGAGCCGTCCACCCCGGCGGTGCGATAGGTGCCCGAGACTGGTACCTCGACCTGCCCGAGACCGACCCCCAGACTTGCCTACCGCCGGCCGCGAAACCAATCCACCTCACGCCCCGCCGCACACGCACCCCCTCCGCCCACGCCATCGAACGCGACCGCACCGCCGAAACCCTCCTCGCCCCCCCCGTCGCCGCCGACCGCGGCTCCCGCATCCACGCCGCCTTCGAACGCATCGACTGGCTCGACAGTCCCGGGCCGCTCCCACCCGACCTCCCCCAGACCGCCCACGAGAATACCCCCCTGCGCCGCGCCCTCCTGCGTCCCGAGAACCCGCCCGCCGAACTCTGGCGCGAACACCCCTTCGAGTATCTCTCGCCCGACGGCTACTGGTCGACCGGCATTATCGACCGCGCCCACATCTGGCACGACCGCGCCGAAATCCTCGACTACAAATCCAACACCCCGCGCCCGGGCGAAACCCTCGACCAGTTCCACCACCGCCTCGCCCAACTCTACACCCCCCAACTCCGCCTCTACCGCGACGCCCTCTCAGCCCTCACCCGCCTGCCCCCCCGCGCCATCGCCCTCAAACTCCTGCTCACCCACACCGGAACCACCCTCAATCTCGACTAGCCCGTCGCCCCCAGACAAGCCATCTGCGAAGAAAAACATACCTATAGGAATGTTTGTGGCCAATATAGTCGAAACCCCTGCGTTCAAGAAAGCAAACACGGGGACATTCGGGTACGAGTTGGACTTGACCTCGCGCACGAAATGTTCTATAGTTCACGCAACGACACACCACGGAGGTAGACCTATGAAACGGATGACCATTGCACTGCTCGGACTCGGCGCCCTCCTTGCCGCCGCCCCCCTCCAAGCCCGCCCCGGCGGCGGACGCGGACCCGGCGGCGGACGCGGCGGACACGGCTACGCGCCCCCGCCTCCTCCCCGTCACCACGGCGGCGGCCACACTTGGCACGGCCGCGACTGGGGCGCATTCGGCGCCGGCGTGCTTATCGGCACCGCCACCCGGGCCATACTTCCCCCGCCGCCCATCGTGCGCGAAACCGTCGTTGTCACCCCAGCCACCACCTATGTCCAGCCCGCGCCCGTCGTTGTCACCCCCGCGCCCGTTGTCGTCACGCCAACCCCAACCGTCATCACCCAGCCCACCCAAGTCTGGGTCGAAGGCTACTGGCGCGTGACCAACGATGCCAACGGTCGCCCCATCAGCCGCACTTGGGTTGAAGGCCACTGGGAGACTCGTTAGCGCCACCGTGAGCCCCTCGAACCAACCAGCCCCACCCAGTCCCGGACACCTCCGGCGGCGGCTCCAACCCACCTTCTGGGGGCTCTGGTTCGCGGGACTCTCCCTGCTCTACGCCTTGACCGCCCAGCGCGGCGCGGCGTGGCAGGACAGCGGTGTCTACCAACTGCGCAGTCTCGCCTGCGACCTCCTCGGCCCCCACGGCGGCGCCTGCTCGCACCCCCTCTATATCCTCCTGAGCCACCTCGCCACGCGCCTCTTCGGGCTCTTCGGCTGCGCCCTCGTTAGCGCCCTTCCGATGGCTCTTGCGGCGACCCTCCTGGGAATCATCCTCGAACAACTCGGCAAGCCCCGCCGCACGGCCACTCTGGCGAGCCTCCTCTTTGCGTGCGCCCACCTGCCCTGGTGGCTTGCCACCATCCCCGAGAGTTATCCCCTGTGGCTCGGGCTCTTCGCCGTCCAGACGCTCGCCGCGGCGCAAGGCAGATGGCCCCTCGCTTGGTTCCTCGCCGGCATCTCCCTCGGCGTGCACAACCTCACCCTACTGACCCTTCCCGCGCTCCTGCTTGCCGCCCCTCGAAGCGCCCCCTTCCTGCTCCCCGGCGCGCTCCCGCTCTACCTCTTCGCTCGGGCCAACGCTATCCCCCTTGGCGACCTGCTCGTCGGCTCCTACGGCTCCCAAGTCTGCGGCCTGATTCCTCAGAACACAACCCTCTGGATTGCCAACCTCGCGCTCTTCTCCCTCTCCTTGGCCAACCCCCTCTGGCTCGCCATCCTGCGCACCCGGCTCCGGCCGCGAAGCAACCCATTCGACCGCTACCTGCTCGCCGCCCTGGCCCTCACCAGCCTCTTCTTCGTCCGCTACGGCGTCAGCGATCAGTTTATGTTCGGCCTACCGACCCTCTGGATTCTCGCCCTTCTCGCGGGGCTGGGGATGCCGACTTTCGACCGCCTCCGGCTCCTTCCGCACGCCCTCGTGCTGACCCTCTCCGTGGCCATTCCCTTGAGCGCATTGGCCATCCTCGACGGCCACCTCCGGCGCCCGCGCCACCTACCTTTCCGCAACGAAGCCCGCTATTGGCTCCTCCCGTGGAAGCACGACGAAGCCTCCGCCGAAACCTTCGCCCGCACCCTCGGCGTGCCCGACCATCCCCTCTACGCCGACACGACCGCCGCCCCCGTTCTTGCCCTCCACCGCATTCCCCACATTGCCCCCGGCGACCCCCGCTGGCGGCAACCTCCTGCCGCGCCGGTGCTCATCCTCTCGCCCATTCCCGGCTATGCTCCCGACTGGCTTTTCGAGCATCCCTT
>JAXFQS010000089.1:0-28134 GCA_034178815.1 Kiritimatiellia bacterium
CTCTCCGATGCAGATGGGGATGCGGCCTTTGGCCTCTTCGGGGGTCTGGACGATCTCTATTTTCTGTCCGGTGACTTGTCCGAGGCAGCGGGCGAGGTCTGCGATGGAGGCTTTGAGTCTGGAATCTTTGGTCGGTGGTGCGACGATGACGCACCGGGCCTCTTTTTCGCCCGCCTTGGCGAGCGTCAATTCGCTGCCGTGGGCGCAGAGCGCGGCGGCGGCAAGCAACATAACGAGCATAGTCTTCACGACGATACCTTTCTATAACATAACCTGATTGGAATCTACCATACCCTCCCTTTGGTGTCAAGTCTCGGAGGGTGTTCTCGGGCAGGATTTGCGCGGCGGCGGGGAGTTGTTGGCGAGGCGGCAGCCTGCGAATAGAGGGAATAGGGGCGCGGCGGGGCGGGGGAAGGAATTTTATTTGAAAAGCCGCGTCCGATATGGTAGAGTGGGCGTGAGGTCTTTCGTTTAATAATCCCACAGGAGTTCTATGTCTCGTCAGCAAGGTCAAGAGGATGTCGTCGTCGCGGAGCGCTTCAAGTGGCGCGATTTGTGGAGCAAGGAGGATTGGCTCTCCATCTGGGGGGCGTTCCTAGTCATTGGCGCGGCGGCGATAGGAGTCTTGACGGGTGGGTTCGACTTTTCCGCCGCGAAGTTCGCCACCTGGGGCTTCCCCTCCGAGGTTGCGGCGCACCCGGGGAAGGTCTGCTCCCTGCTGGGAATTTTCACCCGTCCGCTGGCGGCGAAGTTGCTCCTGACCTACCTTTCGCTCGCGGCCATCTTCACCGTCGGCAACTGGCTTGAGCGCAAGCCCGCGGGACGCTTTCTGGCGGCCTTCACGGGGCTCTTCGCGCTCGTCGCGGTGGTGCGCGTGCTCTCGGCGGAGTTCACCTTCAACCGCTACCTCGAATACGCCTTCTGGGCGCTACTGTTGGGACTTCTGGTGAGCAATACCGTCAAAGTTCCCGCCTGGCTCAAGCCCGCCCTGCGCACCGAATTCTACATCAAGACCGGGCTCGTCATCCTCGGCGCGCAAGTCCTCTTCGGCAACATCCAGAAGTTCGGACTCTACGGGCTCGGAATCGCCTGGGGCGTGACCCCCGTGGTCATCATCTTCATGTGGTGGTTCGGCACCCGCCTGCTCAAGATGCGCGAGAAATCCCTCGTCATCACCATAGCCGCCGCCACTTCCGTCTGCGGCACCTCCGCCGCCATCGCGGCCGCCGCGGCCGCCCGCGCCAAGCGTTCCGACCTCGCCTTCGCGGTCGGAACCTCGCTCATCTTCACCGTGCTGATGATGGTCGGTATGCCCTTCTTCATCAAACTCGTGCAGGTAGACCCGATGATTGGCGGCGCGTGGATCGGCGGCACCGTCGACTCCACCGGAGCGGTCGTTTTGGCGGGCCCGGCCCTGGGCGATCTCGGCGGACAGGTCGCCGCCCTCGTCAAAATGATTCAGAATGTGCTCATCGGATTCGTCGCCCTCGCCATCGCCATCTTCTTCACCGCCCGCGTGGATCGCGATCCCGCCGCAAAAGGCGCCGTCGGCATTGGCGAAATCTGGCAGCGCTTCCCCAAATTCATCCTCGGCTTCGTCGCCGCCTCCCTCATCTTCTCCTTCATTATGATACCCGCCTGCGGCGAAGGCGCAACTAAGGAAATCATCAAAAGCCTGAAGGAATTCCAGAACTGGGCCTTCGCCCTCGCCTTCACCTCCATCGGGCTGGAGACCAACTTCAAGGAACTCTGCTCCCAAGTTCAAGGCGGCAAACCCTTCCAACTCTATATCGTCGGGCAGATCTTCAACCTCATCCTCACCTTCCTCGTCTGCTGGCTCCTGCTCAGCGGCCGCTTCTTCCCCATTCCCGTACTCGCCGCCTAGCCGCCCATGCCCCGCCCGATAGCCCTTCTCACCGCCCTCGCGATGGTAGCCGCCACCCTCTGCGCCGCCTTCCTGATGGCCCGCGGCGCAGGTTTGATGGAAGGGCTTGACTTCGGTTGCGGACAATATTATTATACCGACATCCCGGACTGGACCACGCGCTTCGCCGCCACCCCAGTCAACGCCGGAGCCCCCCTCATTGCCTACGCCCTCGCCCTCCTTGGCTGGGGTGCGTTGGCGTACTGGATTTGGCTGCGCGTCGACCGGCTGGGCAACAAAGATTGACCCCTCATGAAGACCACGCTCCTAACCTTTTTGGCACTACCCTTGGCCCTCGCCGCCGCCCCACGGTTCACCCCTGTGGGCGACTGGAGTCTTCGCGTCGAATGCGATGGAATCGAACGGACTTTCGACATCGATCGCCCCGCGCTCCGCCGCATTACCGCCGAGCCCGTTCGCCTGAGACCGTGGACCCCCAATGCTTGGGAACAGGCCCGGGGAACTCACCTCAAGGCTCTTGGCGCCCAAGAATGCAGCGTGGCAGGAGCCATCGACCCCCAGAGCGTCAAGGTCTCCACTCCGGACGGCGAAATCTGCCAACGCGGCGTCGACTGGGAAATGGACGAAAAACTCGGAATCGTAGGCTATCTCAAAGGCGGACGGCTCGAACAGAATCCCCAGGTGCTGGTCGACTACGCCTACCGTTCCTGCCGTATCGACGCCATCGTCCGTAGCGGCGCGCGCCTCGAACTTCTGCGCGGCAAGGAGCAGGTTGCCGTGCCGGCAATCCCCGACCTTGGCGGCAAGACCTTTCTCGGCACCGTTTACCTCTATGCCGGCATTTCCCGCCTTGATGCCAAGGCCCTTTTCCCCAAACTCGAAGAGCCATCCCAAGTCCCCCGTTTCGGCGTCGGTGCCATTCGCTTCACCTGCCCGCGAACCTATGAAAAACTTCTGCAGGGCGATAGGGTTAAGATACTTGCCTGGGGTGACTCCGTCACCGAATGCGGCTACCTCCCTGAACGGGACAAATGGCAGAACCAGTTTATCAGGAGGCTGCGCGAGCGTTTCCCGAAAGCCGACATCGAACTGGTCTCCAACGGCTGGGGCGGGCGGCGCTCAATCGACTTCCTCAATGCGCCGCAAGCCGACACTAACCATAACTTCAGCGCTTCCGTGCTGGCGCATAAGCCCGATCTAGTTATCAGCGAGTTCATCAACGACACAGGGATGAGCCAGAAGGAGTTCGACCGCACTTACGAATGCATCCGCCGCGCCTTCGGGGCGCAGGGGATCGAGTGGATTATTCTCTCCCCGCACTTTTCAAAGCCCGAGTGGATGGGGGCGAGTTCGAGCACGGGATGCCGTTTTGATGCTGATGCGCGCGACCTAGTCAAGCGCCAAGAGGCCTTTGTGGGGCGACACAATATTGCCCGTGCGGTGCCTGGATTGCGGTGGGGTCATTTGTGGCGTGAGGGGCGTCCGTACTTGCCTTTGCTGGTCAACAACATCAATCATCCCGACGCGGAGGGGATGGGATTCTTTGCCGATGCGCTGATGGATTTGTTCGAGGTCTCCTCAGACGAGGCGAATCCTTGCTTCCCTGGCTGGTATGCCGATCCGCAAATCCGCCTCTACGGTTCGGCCTACTGGATTTACCCGACAACTTCCCGCCCCTTCTCTGAGCAGACCTATTTGAACTGTTTTTCCTCCAAGGATCTGCGCCGCTGGACTCGTCACAAGAACATTCTCGCCGCCGACCAAATCTCCTGGGCGCACGCTGCCATTTGGGCGCCCGACGCGGTCGAGAAGGATGGGCGGTACTACCTCTTTTTCTCGGCCAACGATCCCTATCCTGTCGAGAGTGATTCGTTGCCCAATCTGAGCGCGCTCCAGGGGCTTTCCGATCCCACCCCGAGACCGTTTGGGCACGCGAAGTATGGTGGCATCGGCGTGGCTGTCGCCGACCGTCCGGAGGGCCCCTATCGCGACCTCCTCGGCAAGCCCTTGATTGATCGGTTTTGGAATGGCGCTCAGCCGATTGACCAGTGCGTTTTCCGCTACGAAGGCTCGTGGTATATGGTCTACGGCGGCTGGGGGCGTTGCAACCTCGTGCGGCTGGCGGACGACTTCAAGAGCTTGGTTCCTTTCCCAGACGGAGCGCTCTGGAAGCCCTTCACGCCGAAGGAGTACACCGAAGGTTCCGTCCTCTTCGAGCGCAAGGGACGCTGGTATTTTATGTACTCCCACGGCAACTGGACGGACGCGAGTTACCGCGTGAACTACTCCGTCGGGGCGAGCCCGCTGGGGCCTTTCGAGTTCAAGGGCGCCATCTTGACCAACCAGCCCGAGATAGCCACCGGCGCCGGGCACCACTCCGTCTTCAGAAAGGCCGGCACCGACGACGAATGGTACATCTGCTACCACCGCCGCCCCGTCGGAGGCCGCGACGGCAACCACCGGGAGGTGTGTATCGACCGCCTCATTTTCAATGAACAAGGCGACATCATTCCAGTCAAGATGTCGCG
The DNA here is from genome assembly GCA_034178815.1 of Kiritimatiellia bacterium. Classification (GTDB taxonomy): domain Bacteria; phylum Verrucomicrobiota; class Kiritimatiellia; order RFP12; family DVOR01; genus JAXFQS01. The sequence goes on from JAXFQS010000089.1 coordinate 4,414, forward strand.
CTGAATCCTAAACACCCAACAGGAGGACTCAAAACAATGAAACTCGTCACCGCCACCGCACTGCTCTGCGCGACGATGGCCTTCTCTGGCATCCCGCGCCCCGAACATCCTCGCCCGCAATTGGAGCGCGCCGACTGGATCAACCTTAACGGCGATGCCTGGACTTATACCTTCGACTTTGGCCAGTCCGGGAGCGACGCCGGGCGCGAACTCTTCCGCAGCAAAGGCTTCGCCCAGCGAATCACCGTCCCCTTCTGCCCCGAGTCGAGCCTCTCTGGAGTCGGCCACAAAGACTTCATCCCCGCTATGTGGTACCACCGCAAACTCGACCTTCCAGCCGCCTGGGAAGGTAAGAAAATCCTGCTCCACTTCGGCGCGGTCGACTACGAAAGCGAAATCTACCTCAATGGCAAGTCCGTCGCCTTCCACTTCGGCGGTACCTCTTCCTTCACCGTCGACCTGACAGCCTACGCCCAAGCCGGCAAGAGTTATGACCTTGTCGTGCGCGTCAAAGACCAAACCCGGGGCGAAAGCCACCAGCCCCGAGGCAAACAGAGTTCCCACTTCAAATCCGCCGGCTGCCACTACACCCGCACCACCGGCATCTGGCAGACCGTCTGGCTCGAAGCCGTCCACCCAGCTGGAATCAAACAGTGCCAGATCGTCCCCGATGTCGACAACTCGCGCTTCATCTTCACCCCCACCTTCTGGAGCGATAGCCACCCCGCCGCCACCTTCCGCGCCACCCTCAAGGACGAAGACGGGCAAGTCGCCGCCCGCGCCCAAGCCAAGGCCCTCTCCGGAGTCCCGGCAATCGCCGACCTCAAAAACCCCCGCCTTTGGCAACCGGGCAAACCCTACCTCTACGAGGTGCTCTTTGAACTCGTCGCCCCCGATGGCAAGGTGCTCGACACCGTCAAGAGTTATGCCGGACTGCGCAAGGTCTCGATAGTCGACGGTCGGATTTGCATCAACAACGAGCCCTGTTTCCTACGCCTCGTCCTCGATCAGGGTTTCTATCCCGACGGCATTTGGACGGCACCGAGCGATGCGGCGCTTAGGCGCGATATCGAACTTTCCATGGCTGCGGGCTTCAACGGTGCAAGGCTCCACCAGAAGGTTTTCGAGGAACGATTCCACTACTGGGCTGACAAACTTGGCTACCTGACTTGGGGCGAATCTTCGAGTTGGGGGTTGAATGTCAATGACCCCTTGTCGGCCCGCAACTTCCTCCCCGAGTGGGCGGAAATCGTCGCGCGCGACCGTAACCACCCCTCCATTATCGCGTGGACTCCTTTCAACGAAACTTGGGATGTGCGGGATCTAATCCAACATCAGCGGATTCAGAATGACGCCTACCTGCTGACCAAGATGATTGATCCGACCCGCCCGGTCAATACCGCGAGCGGCGACCTGATGTCGATGACCGACATTTGGGCAATCCACAACTACAGCCGGGCACCGAAACTCAAGGAAATCGATGTGCCGAAAGACAAGGTCTGGTGCATGCATGCCCATTGGCAGGATGTCGTCTACCACCGCTATCAGGGTCAGCCTTATGTGCTCGACGAGTTTGGCGGGTTGGGCTGGATCGGCCCAGAACGCAAGAAGGCGGCGGACAATACCTGGGGTTACGGCGCGGGCATCAAGAGTGAAGAGGAGTTCTTCAAGATTCTCAAGGACGAGGTCGATTTGCTCTTGGGAATGAAGCGTTTGGCGGGGTTCTGCTACACCCAGTTGACGGATGTCGAGCAGGAGCAGAACGGGGTCTACTACTACGACCGGGTACCCAAGTTCGCCCCCGAGAAGTTCAAGGCGATCTTCGCTGCGCCGCGTACGGTCGAGGACAACTAGTTTGTGCCCGCGCGCCGGGTTCCCGCGCACCTGCGGGAGCGCCCGGTGTGTAGGTCTGCGCCCGAAAGGTTCTTACGATGGTCTCCGGTGGGTGCCTATCCGCGGGCCCTTTTCTTGGGCAGGATCCAAGCGGTTTGATAGCCACCGCCGAGACCCTGAGATTGCTATGAATCTCCTCCGATTTCGTCCGCTTGTCCGTTCGTTCCTGCTGTCGGGCTGGATGCTTCCCGTGCAGGCGGCCGCGGCGCGCGCTTCGCTCGTCGGACTTCTTTGGCTGGTTGGGATGTGCCCGCCTGAGAAGGTCATTCTCGATACGGGCAGAGCCAGCGGCTCCGACGATGCGGGTGCTTTGACCGTGCGGCGCTGGTTGGCGGATCTGGTCGTTTGCGAAATCTTCGGCGTAATCAGTTCGCCGCGCCACAACCGTTCGAACGCTGCGGTTGAGTCGTCAACGCCTATTGCCGCCGTCCGGCGATTTCCGTGGGCGGCGTGCGTGGTGCGCTCTGGCGTTCAATTCGCGTGGGGGTGCGGCCTTCTCTCGGGGTGTTCCGAAGCCGTGCCCGCCGCCGATTCTTTTCTCGGGCGTCGACCGCGGGGCTATCCACGCGAGGCTGTTCGTCGGGCGGGGGCTGAAGCGCACGGTTGACGGGATGGCTGGTGAATGGAGGATGTAGCCCGCGAAGTTAGGTTGCAAGGATTCGCCCTTGGAGATGTGTAGCTGCGCAAGGCGGCGGTTGTCAGGATTGGAGGATGAAAGTATGAAGCAGTGGAACTGTTTGGTAGGCATCTTGCTCCTTGGCTCGGGTATTGCCTGGGCGGAGGGTGATTTCAATGCGCTTCCCCGTGCGTCGAGCCCGGAGGCGGAGGGCATCTCCTCGCGCGCCATCCTCGACTACATCGAGGCGTGCGAACGGAATCTGCAGTACTTGCATGGCTTCGTCCTCGTGCGCCACGGCAAGATTGTCGCCGAAGGCTCCTGGGCGCCCTACGACACCTTGCGCGAGCCGCATATGCTCTATTCGCACAGCAAGAGTTTCACCTCCACCGCCGTCGGACTGCTTGCCGACGAGGGAAAACTCGACCTTGACGAGCGTCTTGTCGACCTCTTCCCCGAACAGATTCCAGCCGCCCCGAGCGCCAACCTCCAAGCCCTTCGCATCCGCGATTTGCTGACGATGAACACCGGCGCGGATATCACCGATTCCGAGCGCAAGGACATTGCAGGAGACTGGGTCAAAGCCATTCTCCACAACCCCATCGACCACCCGCCCGGCACCCGTTTCCGCTACGACTCAGCCGCCACCCATCTGCTTGCCGCCATCGTCGAGAAACGCACCGGGCGCCCCCTGATGGACTTTCTCGCCGAACGCCTTTTCAAGCCCATCGGCATCGAAAAGGCGTGGAGCACCGTCTCCCCGACAGGCGTTGCCTGCGGGGGCTGGGGAATGTATATGACCACCCGCGAACTCGCCCGCTTCGGGCTGCTCTACTTGCGGGAAGGGGAGTGGAACGGTCGGCGCATTCTCTCCCCAAGTTGGGTTCGCCTCGCCACGGCTCGCCATACCGCTTCCGGCCCCAACCGTACCACAGCTGACAGCGGTTCCGACTGGGATCAGGGCTACGGTTTCCAGTTCTGGCGCTGCCGCCACGACTGCTACCGGGCCGATGGGGCAGGCGGACAGTTTACCCTCGTCATGCCCCACTGCGATGCCGTTCTGAGCGTCCACGCCGGACTCGGCCCTATGCAGCTCGAACTCAATCAGGTTTGGCAGAATCTCCTCCCCGCATTCAAGGATCGCCCCCTTCCGGAAGACCCCAAGGCCTACGCCGCGCTCCAGCAAAAACTCGCCGCGTTGGCCATTCCGCCGCCCCCCGTCGCACCCGACCAGTCCCCCGTCCGCTTCACCGGAACCGCCGCCACCAACCGCTTCGGAATCGCTGCCTGCACGCTTGAGAAAAAGGCGGACGGAACCTGGCTTTTGCAGACTGGCGGGCGTACCCTCAAGGTCGGCATCAACCGCTGGATTCGCAACGAATGGGTCTTCTCCGGAAGCCGCATCGAACCCCTTTTCGCGGCCGTCGGCAAGTGGAACCTCGCCCTCAGCGGCGGCTGGAACAGCAAGGGAGAGTTCACCGTCACCTGGATGAACCTCAATGGCCCCCAACGCGATACCTTTGCCATCCTCCCCGACCGCGCCTCGCCGCCCAAGCCGCCCCAATGATGGGAAGGATGCCGGCGCGTCCAAGGCGGAAAAGGTAGCGTAGAAAGCCCCCATTCAGTCGCCGCTGAGCCCTTTTTACGGCGGATAGAGGGACTTTTGCTTGCCTATCCCGCGGGTGAAGCGATATACTTAGGACGAGCCCTTCGGATTGGCCGCGGGGAAGTATGGAAAAGGGAGACAGAAGATGAGACTATCGAACCAATTAGTTGCCATCGCCGGGCTGATTTCAGGGGTAGCCCTCGCCGCCGAGCCCGTGCGACTGGGAGCCTTCGAGGTTGGCTTTGGAATGAGATTCGCCCGTCCGGGCGTCGCCAACCGGTACTTCAACCACGGCGAGATGCTCTCGCTGCAAGTCCAGACCAATTCGACCCGTTTGACCGCCACCTGGAAGGGCCATAAACTCTGCGGAAGCAACTTTGTCGTCACCGCCGTTTTCGACGCTCAGCCCGATGGCGGCTGGTCTTGGAACTTCGCCTATCAGGGGAATATCGCGACCAACCTTGATGTCGAGCAAATCGTCTTCCCCATACTCGATGCGCCGCGCACAGACAAGACCGCAATCGTCTTCCCCCGTATGATTGGGCAGGTGCGCCGCCCAGCCTGGAAGTCCCTTCCGCCTTCCGGCTTCGTCTGCGAGGCCGTCCCCCACGCCTTCCGCTTCATCGCAGCCTACGACGAGGCCTCCACCTCCGTCTATCTCGACGAACGCGGCGCGAGAGGCTTCGCAGGAAAGATGATTGCCCGCCAGGGCCCGAAACCCAATACCGTACGCCTGATTGCCCTGCACGAAATGGCGCTCACCAACGGCGCAAACAGCGCCGGTTCGCTCCCCTTCGGCGGAACCATCCGCGCCTACAAGGGTGGCTGGTACGAGGCCGCGCGCATCTACCGAGAGTGGGTTCGGACGCAAGACTGGGCTAAGGCCGCCCGCGAACGGCCGGTGTCGCCTAAATTGAGGGACATAGCCCTGTGGATGTGGAACCGCGGTAGCGCCGAACAGGTCATCTCCCCTGCCGAGCGTTTCCAGGATGAGACGGGACTCAACCCCGCCATTGACTGGTATTGGTGGCATAAAATCCCCTACGACCACGGCTATCCCAACTTCTGGCCTCCTCGCGAGGGCGAGGCGGCTTTCCGCAAGGCGGTGGCGCGGATGAAGCGGCGGGGAATCTTCTCCCAAGTCTACACCAACGGCATGACTTGGGACTGTGACGATCCTTCGTTCGCCGAGCAGGGAGGGCTGGAGAGCGTGATTATCAGCCGTCGCGGGTCGAAGGCCTACGAGCGGCATGTGTTCAATACGCATACGGGGCACGCGTTGGCGTATATGTGCGGCGAAGGCAAGCGCTACCAAGATGTTTTTGTAGACCTCACGCGCCAGTTAGCGTCGTGCGGACTGGATGGTTTGTATATGGATATGATCGCCAGTTGCACGCTTGCCTCGTGCTGGAATCCCGCCCATTCGCATCCCCAAGGCGGGGGCACGGCGCAGGCTGACGGCTATCGGGCTTTTTTCCGTCGCGTGAAACGGGAAAGTCCCACTTTGCTACTCTCCAGCGAGGAACCGAGCGAGGAGTACCTAGACTGCAACGAAGCCGCCATCAGCCTGTGGCAGACACCCGAGCGTCTCTTTGACATCGGGGCGCCTGCCTGCGAGGCGGTTCCGGTCTATGTGGCGTTGCACCACGGCGAAATAGCCCTCTTTGGTTCCTATGCAATCATGGGCGGGGTGACGCCTTGGGATCCGACTTGGCCGACCCACAACAAGTGGAAGGATGAGTCCTATTGGGCGAAAATCTACCCGCAAGACCAGTTCGCTCTAGAGTTCGCCACGGGGCCTTCGATGGGCATCCAGCCGTGCGTGCACAACTTGACACTGGAGCAAATCGAAGACCCTAAACTGGCGGCGGACTGGACCTTCGTCAAGCAGACTGCACGCTTCTATCACGCCAACCGCGACTTGCTCTACGATGGCGAGTTGCTGGCTCCCGGTCGGATGCAGTGCGACATCAAGCCCCTCAATATGGCCATCCGCGGCATCTACACCTGCGAGAAGAACCTCTACATTGCGCCCTCCCGTCAGCCCGCGGTCAAGCACAACTTCTGGCGCGCTCCAGACGGCAGGAAGGGGCTAATCGTGGTCAACTGGACGAGTGAACCGCGGCAGTGGCGTGTTTCCGCGCCTGCGGGTGAGTTCAATGGGACGCTGCCGCCGAGAACCTGGCAACGCATCGACATTCAGTAGTTCCGCCAGCACTGCCGGAGGCGGGTGGTAGCGTCTTGCCTCCGGCAGTTAGCATTGACTGTTGGGCGGATTACGGACGGGGTTCGCTGGCGGTTGCCTCGATGCAGTCGGCCAAGTATTCGAGACAGCGGGCGACATAAACGGTGCAGTTAATCCAGTCCGTCCATTTGCCTCGCGGGAACTCGGTGGGAATCGTGCCATCGGGGCGTTGGAATCTCGTAATATTGTCGGCCAGCGCTTGGGCCTTGGCTAGGTAGAGCGGTTCGCGCGTGGCGACATAGGCTGCGGCGAATCCGCGTATCATATCGCCCATGGAGGCGTCGACCGGTGTGTAGAACTCGTACTGTTCGAGCACGGTCGGAAGCGACCACTCTTTCCAGCCCCAGTGATGCAGTGGCGAGCCCCAAATGGTGAATTGGTCTTCGCTCCAGGAGATGAGTTCCCGGGCTAGGGGGAGTTGGCTTTTGTCCTTGAAAAGGCGTACGGCCGTATCGACGGCGAAGCCTTTTTGAAGACCGACATAGGGGGGCTTCGGATCGACATCTTCAAACTGAGAATCCCAGTTCCAGGTGACGCAGGGGCCGTTCAGCACGAAGGCAAAGGCTCGGGCGGCGGCGTTGGTGTAGGCGGGATCGGCGTCCCGTTTCGAGAGGCGTTCGAAGAGTCCGAGGATGCTGCGGTCTGGAATAAGCCTGTTGGGGCAGAGTACTTTTCCGTCTTTCTCGCGGACTTTGAGCGGCCAGGTTCCGTCTTCGCCTTGGAGGCGCATATAGGTCTTGGCGGTTTTGACGGCGGCCTCAAGGTAGCGTGGATCTCCGGTGGCTTCTGTGAGGTCGAGCCAAGCGTGGGCGGCGTGGGCGGGATAGAGGAGCATGTTCTGGCCGGCGAGTCTTCTGGAAACTGGGTTGCGCCCACCCCAGTAGGTGGGTGAGAAGTGGGCGAGGGGGGCGTCGGCGGGTTGGCTGTGGGCGATGAGCCAGTCGGCCATGATGCGGGCTTTTGCCAGGGCTGGTGCGCGATTGGTCTCGTTCAGGCTGGCGTGGCGCACCAAGGCTTCAATCATGGAGCTGATGATTTTGGAGGGATAGGAGTAGAGGTAATATCCGGCGGGCGGGTTGGCTCCCTCTTTCCAGGATTGGACATAGGGCAGGCGGAAGACGGCCGCATAGACGCGTGCGGCGGTCGTTCGATAGTCTTGTTTGGCGGGGTTGTAGGGGCCTTTGAAGACGGCTGCGCGCCAGAAGCGGCGGCGGGCGCCTGCGACGGTTAGGGTATAGTAGTCGGAGGGGAGTTTGTCCCAAATGGCGGACGGGATCGGGTGCCAGGGTTTGAGCGCGGTCCAGGTGTTGGTCAGGCCGGAGTCGCCTCCGAGGATGCAGGTGTAGGAGTTGGTGCCCGGAATCTCCTTGATGTCGAAGGCCGGAGGGTGGATGTAGGCTCTGGCGTTGGCGTTCCAGAATGGGCGCGTGCCGGGGATTCCGGGACGCAGGGGAACGAGGGCTTCTTGGCGTGCGGCGGCGTTGAGGGTGTCCCAGTTTGGTGACTGGGCGCTCTGAACGCCGGCAGCTAGGATGAGGGTACCGATGAGAAGGGTGGATTGAATCTTCACGAGGAACTCCCTGTTGGTTGATGTGGTGGCCGGCTTCCAGTGCCGACCCTAAAAAGGTATCACAGCCGAGGGCCTGTGTCAAGGGCATTTCCCGTTCGGACGGCGGGTAAGACTTGTGCGTGGGGGTTGGAAGGATTGTGGTTGCCTGATTCTTGGGAATGTGGTAATTTGGTTGGTATGAAATGGTGGTTCTCTAGGCAGTCGCCGCGGGTGGCTGATGCCACCCCTACAGTCCGGCTGGGGCGTTGGGGCGAAGGCATTGCCGCCGCGCATCTGCGCGAAGAGGGCTATGCGATTCTCGGGCGAAATGTGCGCGTGCCGCCGCACGGGGAAATCGACTTGGTGGCACGAAGGGAGGGGCTTTTGGCCTTCGTGGAGGTCAAGACGCGGCGCAATGAGCGGTATATCCGTCCGGCCGATGCGGTCAATGCCGAGAAGCGGCGGAATATCTCCCGCGCGGTTCGCGGATTCCTCCGAAAGGCCTTTTCTCCCGGGCTTCTCTACCGTTGCGACATTGTCGAGGTTGTCGGGCTTCCGGAGCAGGGCAAACCCCTCGTGCGCCACCTTGAGGGCACCCAACTGGTCAACCCCGATGCCCACGGAGTCTATCATAAACCCTACAATCCCTAAAGGAATCAACCCGTGAAACGACTGCTTGTCTTGTTGACGATTTGCGCTTTGGCTCCGACGCTCCAGGCCCGCCACCATCACGACCACGCGCTGGCCGCCACCGCGGCGGGCGTCATCATAGGAGCCGTTGGCGCGGCCGCCGTCTCGTCGCTCTCCAACGCGCACATTGCCTGGACGCCGTTGATGATTGGTCTGGTCGACGCGGCGCAGTTGCCGTCGGCGCAGATGGTGTGCGGTCTGAGGGTCAACTTGTTTGTCGGAGGTGGTTGCCAGGCTCTGTACGGCATCGAGACGGCGGGGCTCTACAATGATGACATCTTGCTCTATGGAATCCAGACGGCGGGTATCTACAACTATGCCGCAGCGGGCGGGGGAATGCAGGTCGCGGGGGTGAACAATGCCAACAAATTGGCGGGTGTCCAGATTGGCGCGGTCAATGTATGCGACAACTTCTCGGGCACGCAGATTGGGGCGGTCAACTATGCCGCGGGCGGGGATTCGCTGCAGATTGGCGTGGTCAACATCAACCGTTTCGGGCGGGGCGTGCAGGTGGGACTGGTGAACCTCTATCTTGACGGCGCGGTGCCGTTTATGCCGGTTTTCAATGCCCGCTTCTAGCGCGCTTGGATTGATACAGGAGGTTGAAAATGATTGCGAAGTCGAATCAGTTGGAATCGTCGATTAGCCCATCTATGCGGGGCGGCGAGGGGGCGGTTCTGGTGGAGAAGTGGTTCAAGCCGGAGGCGTTTGGGGCGAAGGTGCGCATGTGCAACCGCCTGACGCTCCAGCCGGGGAGTTCGATTGGGCTGCACCGCCACGAGGGGGAGGATGAAATCTACCTCATTCTTTCGGGGGCGGGGACGGTGCTGGATGAAAAGGGCGTGGCACAGTCGGTCTCGGAGGGTGATGCGATTCTCACGGGGAAGGGGGAGTCGCACGCGCTGCGCAACGATGGGCACGAGCCCTTGACCCTAGCCGCCATCATTATTCTCTACGCCTAGCACCTACATTAGGGGAGCAATCGCCTTCAGCCGCATCCGTGCGCGCAACGGGTAGTCGGGAATGGGCGCGACTGGTAGGCACCCGCTACCGGAATTCCTTGGCAGGTTCGCCATCCGGAGGTGCCTAGGATGGGCTTCCGGCAGTACGCATCTTTTTCTTGGGCGGATAGGCGAAATTGCTTGCATACCAACCGGTAAGTATGTATAATTCGCGCCAGTCACTATGGCACGGAAATCGAAGGAAGAGGCGCTTGAGACGCGCAACCGGATTCTGACGGCGGCAGTCGATCTGATTGCCGAAAAGGGGTATGCGCGCACCACCTTCGAGGACATTGCCGAGCGGCTGGAGTTGACCAAAGGGGCGGTCTACTGGCACTTCAAGACCAAGCCCGACCTGCTGACCGAATTGATTCTTCTGGCAACGAAGTTGCGCCTGGAGGCGCTCGGCGAACCGAAGGTCTTCCCGCGCGGCGCCATCAAAGAGTACTTCGTACGGTGGGCGCGCCACATTGTGGAGCACCCGCTCGCGCGGAAACTCTTCTACCTCTTCGAATTTCAGGTCGAATTTTCGAGCGAACTTCTGCTGGAACTGCGCCAGCGCCTGCGCAACCGCACGCAGGGGCCGCACGAAATCATCAGCCAGGAACTCAACCGCCTTGTCGAGAGCGGCGAGGCCGACTTGCTGATGCCCCCGGAAGAACTCGCCGTCTCCTTCAGCGGCAGTTGGTTCGGCATCGTCAAAGGGTGGTTTTTCCACAACAGACAGTTTGATTTGCCGGCGATGGTCGGCAAGGTTTTCGATGCGATGGAGACATCGTTCATCCGCTATAGGGAGAAGTAAAATGGCACAAGAACAATCCACCCTCAAGAGCAAAGCAGCCGCCGCGTTCGGCTGGACGCTGACCGCCCTCTGCTTCACCGCCATCGGTTATTTCGGGCACGACCTCGTCGCCAAATACGCCAAAGACAAGGGCCCCGCCGCCAGTCTCGCCATTCCGAGACAACTCATCGTCGAAGGCACCATCGGCAGCGCCGTCTACAACCCCGTCGAAGAAAATGTCGCCCATGTCGAAGCCATCCAGGAGGTCGACATCCTGCCCCAGATCTCCGGCTACCTCACCGCCGTCAACTTCAAGGAAGGCGCCACCGTCAAAGCCGGCGACATCCTCTACACCATCGACGACGAACAGTATGTCGCGACCGTCAAAGCCCGCGAGGCTGACCTCGAAAAGGCCAAGGCCGAAGTCGCCCGCGCCGCCCTCTACCTCAAACGCCTTCAGGAGGCAGACGCCCGCGCCGTCTCCAAAATCGATATGGACAAGGCCATCGCAGACGACCTTTCCGCCAAGGCCCAGGTGCTCCAGGCTGAGGCCACCCTCAACCTCGCCCGTATCAACCTCAAGCACACCAAAATCGTCGCCGCCATATCTGGGAGAATCGGCAAGACCCGCTGTAATGTCGGCGACTATGTCATGCCCTCAAGCGGCGCCCTTGCGCATATCGTCCAGACCGATCCCATACGCGTCGCATTCCCTATGACTGACCGCAAATATGTCGAAATCGCCCGCCAGTTTGCCAAGTCCATCAAGGGCGAAGAGAACGCCCATCGCCAGCGTATTCGCCTCCCCGATGACACCATCTATGCCCGCGAAGGCCAGTGGGAATTTGCCGACAATACAATGGATAGCCAGACGGCCTCCATTGCCATGCGCATCCGCTTCGCGAACCCGGACGGAATCCTCGTGCCCAATACTTATGTCAAACTCCTGACTGACCGCATCCAGCCGCCAACCCTCAAGACCGTGCCCCAGATTGCCGTCCTCACCTCCGACAAAGGTTCGTTTGTCTGGAAACTCGACGAGAAGAACATTCCCGCGCTCGTCCCCGTCAAGGTCATCGCCACCGTCGGCACCGACACCTTCATCGAGACCGACCTCAAAGTCGGCGACCGCATCGTCAAGGACGGCATCCACAAGGTGATTGCCGGTCTCCCCGTCACACCGGCTCAAGTACCCGCCGCCCAGCCCGCCAAGTAGAGAAAAGAGGTCCAGTATGACCGCCGCAGAAAAAGCCATCGACGGCATCCGGGTCTTCTCCCGCGTCTTCATCGAACGCCCCCGTCTTGCCCTCGTCATCTCCATCATCTTGACCATCGCCGGTGTCATGGCAATGGTCAGCCTGCCGGTATCCCAATACCCGCGCATCACCCCTCCGCAGGTCACCGTCACGGCAACCTATCCCGGCGCCAATGCCCAGGAGGTCGCCAAGACCGTGGCAACCCCAATCGAGGAAGAGGTCAACGGTGTCGACGACATGCTCTACATGTCCTCCTCCTGCACCGACGATGGACGCTACCAGTTGACGGTAACCTTCGCCGTTGGTACGGACCGTGACATGAATATGGTTCGCGTCCAGAACCGTGTTGCCCAGGCGGAGCCCAAACTCCCCTCTGAAGTCACCCAGTACGGTATTTCCCTGCGTGCGGCTTCCTCCGACATGCTCGGCTTCGTCGCACTCATCTCCCCGCACGGCACTCACTCCCGGCTTGACCTCTCCGACTACATCTACACCAGCATCCGGCCTGTTCTCCTGCGCGTCCCCGGCGTCGGCGAGGCCAATGTCTACGGCCCTCGCGTCGGCGTCCGCGTCTGGCTCGATCCCCAGCGAATGGCTGCTATGGGGATGAACTCCGAGGAGGTCGTCGCCGCCATCCGGCAGCAGAATATCCAGGCATCCCTCGGCACCATCGGCGCCGCGCCTGCCGGCGACGGGAGCCAACTCAGTTTCTCGCTCATTGCCACCGGCCGGCTCTCCTCGCCTCAGGACTTTGAAGAGATAGTCGTCCGCTCCGAGGCACAAGGCGGTCTCGTTCGAATCAAGGATATTGGCCGAGTCCAATTCGATGAAGAGATCTATGGGTTCTCAGCTTACTTCAACGGCGGCGAGGCCGTCTCCATCGCCCTCCAGCAAAAGCCCGGTGCCAACGCTATTGAGACGATGAACCAGATTTACCGGGAGTTCGAGGAACTCAAAAAGAAGTTCCCCGAGGATATGGAACTGGTCATCCCCTACGACGCCACGACCTATGTGCGCGTCTGCATCCAGGAGATTATCTCGACCCTGCTGATCACCTTTGTGCTCGTCGTGCTCGTCTGCTACCTTTTTCTGCAGGACTGGCGCGCGACCCTTGTCCCGTCCCTGACCATCCCCGTCTCCCTCTGCGCGACCTTCCTTGTGATGGCGTTGTTGGGTTATTCCATCAATACCCTGACGCTTTTCGGACTGGTTCTGGCCATTGGCACCGTGGTCGACGACGCCATCGTCGTGGTCGAGCGTACCCAATTCCTGATGGAGACCCGGGGACTGAGTTCCCGCTACGCCGCCATACAGGCTATGTCCGATGTGACCGGAGCGGTCATCGCAACCACCTTGGTGCTATTGGGCATCTTCGTGCCGATTGCCTTCCTCGGCGGTATGACCGGGCAGATCTACCAGCAGTTCGCGGTTGCCCTTTCCGCAGCCGTCTGCTTCTCCACCGTCAACGCCCTGACCCTATCCCCGGCCGTCTGCGCGGTTATGCTCCGCAAGCCCGAAATGCACGAGCGCGGACCGTTTGGCTGGTTCAACCGCTTCATCCGCCTGCTTCAGAACTGCTACATCTCCATCGCGGGAGGCCTGGCGCGGCGCAAAGCCCTCAGCGGTCTGTTGCTGGTGAGCGTCGTGCTCTGCTGCGTCTTCTTCCTCCAGCGCATCCCAACCTCCTTCCTCCCCGACGAAGACCAAGGCGTGCTCTTCATCACATCCCAACTACAAGAGGGCACAACCCTTCCGAAGAGCTACGAACTGACCCAGCGGGCGACCCAGGTCGCGCTGACCGATACCAACAATGTCCGCTCGCTTCTGGGCATCAACGGAATGAGCCTTCTGGGCGGTCGGGCCGAATCGCTTTCGTCGCTGATTCTCGACTTGAGGTCTTGGGATGAGCGCCCCTTGCCCGAACAACATGTCTCCTCGCTCATCAGGAAGTACACGGGCATCATGAACGCGACCTTGCCCGAGTCGAAGGTGCAGGTGTTCATCCCTCCGGCCATTCCCGGGTTGGGCGCGAACGGCGGTGTCGATGTGCGTTTGGAGTCGCTCCGCTCCACCGACCCGCACGCGCTGGATGCGATTTTGCAGGAGTGCCTCGTGAAACTCAACCAGCAGCCGGAAATCCTCGCCGCGTTCTCCTCCTACACGGCCAAGACCCCGAAACTGAGGGTGCACCTCGACCGGACGAAGGCGGAACTCTACCAGGTACCCGTCGCAACGGTCTTCTCCACCCTGCAGAACTATCTGGGGTCGCGCTATGTCAACGACATCAACCTCGGCACGCTGGTCAACAAAGTCAAGGTGCAGTCCGACTGGATTGGCCGCGCCAAGATCGAGGATGTGCTTCGGCTCTATGTCAAGTCCAACACCGGCGCCATGGTGCCGATGGGTTCGCTCATCACAATCGAGAAGGAACTCGGCCCCCGGCTGGTCGACCGCTTTAACCTCTATCCCAGCGCCGCCATCACTATTATGCCCAAGGCCGGCGTGCCCTCGGGCGAGGTGATGAAAGCTACGCGCCGGGTTTTGGACGCGACCTTGAACAATGACTACAATTACGAGTGGGCGGGGCTTTCCTACCAGGAGAACAAGACGGGGAATCAGGCGATTTGGCTGGTCTTGCTGGCAATCGTCTTCGGCTACCTGTTCCTTGTGGCGCAGTACGAGAGCTGGACGATTCCGCTGCCGGTGATGCTTTCGATTTTCGTGGCGGCTTTGGGGTCTCTGATGGGATTGAAGTATTCGGGCCAGGCGCTCTCCATCTATGCTCAGTTGGGGATGCTGTTGCTGGTCGGGCTTTCGAGCAAGAACGCGATTCTCATCGTGGAGTTTGCCAAAACCAAGCGCGAGGAGGGCCTGAGCATCATCGAGGCGGCGAAAGCCGGCGCCGGGGAGCGTTTGCGCGCGGTGCTGATGACGGCGCTCACCTGCGTGCTGGGCATGGTGCCGATGGCTATTGCCACCGGTGCGGGTGCGGCGAGCCGGCAGGCAATCGGCATTACGGTGCTTTGGGGCATGACGCTTTCGACCTGTGTGGGCATCCTGCTGGTGCCGGGACTGTATGCCATATTCCAGTGGTTGCGTGAACGGGCCCATGCGATGGTCGGTGCGCCGTTGCCGGAGACGCTACGCGATCGTGCGGTCGCGGCGGGGCAGAATGCGTGAGAATGGAGGGTTTTGAGATGAAGAAGCGGACAGGCTTGTTTGGAAGGACGCCGGCGTTGCTGGCGGCGGTGGTTGTGGTGGCTGGCTGCACGGTGATTCGTGTCGGGCCGGACTATGACGAGGGGCAGACTTGGAGCGAAGCGAATGCGCAGGCGGCGGCCCGGGCGCTCACTTCGTCTGGGGTGTCGACGAATCTGACTTTTGCCCGCGCGAGTCTCTGGTGGGAGCAGTTCAACGATCCGTTGCTGACGAACTTGGTCTGGCAGGCGTTTGCGACGAACCGGTCGCTTTTGGCGGCGCAGTGCGCCATCCGCCAGGCGCGGGCTTTGGTGGGTATGTCGGTGGCGACGCAAATCCCCCAGTTGGATGCGAAGGGGGGCTACACGCGCTACGGGACTTCGATTAGCAGTTCGCCCTATTTTGCGAACAATTACGACTTGAACAAGTATCAGGCTGGGTTTGACGCGGCGTGGGAGATTGACATTTTCGGGGGCAATTCGCGCGCGATCGAGTCGGCTGTGGCGGGCTACGAGGCGTCGGTCTCGGACTATGCTTCGGCGATGGTTTCACTGGGCGCGGAGGTGGCGGCAACTTATATCAACTATCGCACGGCGCAGGCGAATTGGGAGGTTGCCTGTTCGAATGTGGTGATTCAGTCGAACACTTGGGAATTGGTCAGTTCGCAGACGCGTTCGGGGCTGGTGAGTGATCTGCCGCTCCAGCAGGCGACTTACAATTTGGAGCAGACGAAGGCGCAATTGCCGCTGATTCGGTTCGAACTGGAGCAGTATGCGAATGCGCTGGCGGTCTTGACGGGGCGGACGCCCGGGGATTTGCAGGAGGGGCTTGCCTCGCGCTGTCCGATTCCTTCGGTTGCTTCGCAGACGCTGTGCGGGGTGCCGGCTGGATTCATCCGGGAGCGTCCGGATGTGCGGGCGGCGGAGCGGCGCGTGGCGCAGGCGATGGCGGAGATTGGTGTGGCGAAGGCGGACTTCTATCCGAAGTTCGCGCTCAATGGTTCGATTGGGCTTGAATCCCTCAAGTGGAGCAAGTTCGCCGATGGCGGGCATCGGTCGTTGGCGTACAGTTTCGGGCCTCAGTTCAGTTGGGCGATTTTCCGCGGCGGGTCGATATTGAACAATGTCCGTGCGAAGGAGGCGGCGCACGCGGCGGCTTTCAACAGTTATGAGGCGGCGTTGCTCACGGCGCTGCGCGAGGTGCGGGACGCCATCAGTGGCTACGCCAACAGCGAGGCGCGGGTGGAGCGGCTTGGGAAGGCGGTCGAGGCGGCGCACCGGGCGGTGACGATTTCAGAGGATTTGTACCGCCGCGGGCTGGTGAGTTTCAACGATGTGCTGCTGGCGCAGCGGGACTTGACTTCGCTTGAGGAACTGCTGGTCAAGGCGCAAGGTCAGGTCGCGATCCAGTTGGTGCAGTTCTACAAATCGATTGGCGGCGGCTGGGCCTGCCGTCAGGTGGCGCCGGGGGCGGGTGCTGCCGAGCCGGTGGACGACGGGGCGCTGCTCAAGGAGTAGGTTTCGGACGATTCGCCTTCCGGCGCGGCCGGGATGCCTTCGGGCGTCCCGGCTTTCGTTTTCTCGGGACGGGGGCGGCAACCTTTTGGGGCGGCAGATGGGCACCTTCGGGGACGGGCGGTTGGTACCTTCTGGGGGCAGCGGTTGGCTGGAGACAGTTCGGGAGGTGGCAACCTTTTGAGGCGATTCGCGGCGCGGACGCGGTTTTGGGGTTTCCCTTTCGCCGCGGATTTGCTATACTTCTCTTTTCCGAATCTGAACGAAAGACGATTTCCCATGCACACCTTCCGAACCCACACCTGCGGTCAACTCCGTTCGAGCGATGCCGCCACGCAGGCCCGCCTCTCCGGCTGGATCTTCCGCAAACGCGACCACGGCGGGATTCTCTTCATCGACTTGCGCGACCATTACGGCGTGACGCAGGTGGTGGTGCATCCCTCGCGCGACTTCTTCGAGACCATCGCCAAACTCCCCCTTGAGAGCGTCGCAACCTTCACCGGCGAGGTCGTCCTCCGCGCTCCCGAGACCATCAACCCCGAACTCCCCACCGGCGAAGTCGAACTCGTCGCCGACGCCTGCCTGGTCGAGTCCGCCGCCGAAGCCACCCCCATCTACATCCCCTGCGAAGAGGAACCCTCCGAAGACCTTCGCCTGACCTACCGCTTCCTCGACCTGCGCCGCGAACGCGTCCACAAGAACATTCTCCTGCGCTCCCAGATTATCCGCTTCCTGCGCGAAGAGATGTGGGCCCTCGGGTTCAACGAATACCAGACCCCCATCCTCACCTGTTCCTCCCCGGAGGGCGCGCGCGACTACCTCGTCCCCTCCCGCGTCCACCACGGAAAGTTCTACGCCCTGCCTCAGGCCCCGCAGCTCTTCAAGCAACTCCTGATGGTCTCCGGCTTCGACAAATACTTCCAGATCGCACCCTGCTTCCGCGACGAAGATTCCCGCGCCGACCGCTCGCCGGGCGAGTTCTACCAGCTCGACATCGAGATGTCCTACGCCACCCAAGACGACATCTTCGCCGTCGTCGAGAAAGTCGTCGGAGACACCTTCGCCAAGTTCTCCACCAAACAGGTCGATTCCGCCCCCTGGATCCGAATTCCCTACCGCGAAGCCATCCTCAAATACGGTTCCGACAAGCCCGACCTGCGCAACCCCATCGTCCTCTTCGACTGCACCCAACTCTTCGCCGCCTCCGCATTCAACGCCTTCGCCAAAGCCATCGAATCCGGCGCCGTCGTGCGTGCCATCCCGGTCAAAAACATCAAATCAAAGCCCCGCTCCTTCTTCGACAAACTCGGCCAGTATGCACAGACCATCGGCGCCAAAGGACTCGGCTACCTCGTCTGGGACGGCGAGAATGTCAAAGGCCCCATCGCCAAGTTCCTCAAGCCCGAAGAACTCGTCCAACTGGCCCGCATGGCTGGCGCAGAAGACGGCGATGTCCTATTCTTCGTCTGCGACAAACCAGCCGAAGCCGCCCGCATCGCCGGCGATATCCGAATCAAACTCGGCAAAGACCTCGGCTTGATCGATCCCAATGTCTTTAAGTTCTGCTGGATTGTCGACTTCCCCTTCTTCGAGACCGACCCAGAGACCGGCGCGGTCTGCTTCTCCCACAACCCCTTCTCGATGCCCCAAGGCGGCCCCGATGCCCTGCTCAACCAGAATCCCCTAGACATCCTCGCCTATCAGTACGATGTTGTCTGCAACGGTATCGAACTCTCCTCCGGCGCCATCCGAAACCACCGCCCGGAGATTCTCTTTAAGGCATTCGAAATCGCCGGATACCCGAAAGAGACCGTCTACGAAAAGTTCGGCTGCCTCGTCAACGCGTTCAAGTACGGCGCCCCTCCTCACGGCGGCGTCGCCCCGGGTGTCGACCGCATGGTAATGTTGCTGACTGACCAGGAGAACATTCGCGAGGTCATTGCGTTCCCCATGAACCAAAAGGCCCAGGACTTGATGATGAACGCGCCTTCCGAGGTCACCGAAAAGCAACTCCGCGAGCTGCACATACAGGTGCGCGGGAAGAATGTCGTCAAACCAAACCAGTAGCCATGAACCAGCTTCTTGATATTCTTCAGACCAATGCCCTTGAGCCGCGCGAGGCAATCGCCAAGATGCTTGGCACGGGTGTCGACGAGGTCAACGAACGCATCCGCCGTTTGGAGTCCGACGGGGTAATCCGGGGCTATCAGGCGATTGTCAACGAGGATCGGATTGAGACCAATCGTCGCGTCACGGCGGTTATCGAGGTCAAGATTGCGCCCGAGCGAAACGGCGGTTTCGACCGTGTGGCGGATCGTGTGGCGCAGTTCCCCGAGGTGCAGGATGTCTACCTGATGAGCGGCGGTTTCGACCTGATGCTTTTTGTGGTGGGCGAGGATCTCCGGGAGATTGCGCATTTCGTCAGCGAGAAGCTTTCGACCATTCACGGGGTGCTCTCCTGTTCGACCCATTTCCAGCTCAAGACCTATAAGCGCAACCGCGTGTTGATGGCGCCTCCGGCCCCGGACGAGCGGCTTGCGGTGACTCCTTGATATGAGATCTTTGCGCGAGCGCATAGCCAGGCAGATTGTCGACATGCCCAAGTCGGGCATTCGCGAGTTCTTCGACATTGTCTCCACCCGGAAGGATGTCATCTCCCTGGGCGTGGGGGAGCCTGACTTCGACACGCCTTGGCGGATGCGCGAGCAGGCGATGTTCTCCCTTGAGCGCGGCGAGACGCACTATACGGCCAACAGGGGTTTGCTCGAATTGCGCCGGGCCATAGCAACCTATGTCCGGAGCAACTTTGGCGCGGAGTATAATCCGGAGCGGGAGATTATCGTCACTGCCGGCGTCAGCGAGGCGATGGATATTGCCTTGCGGGCGATTCTCGATCCGGGGGACGAGGTCATCTACCACGAACCCTGCTTCGTTTCCTATGCCCCCGTCATCCGTATGGCTCACGGCGTGCCCGTCCCTGTCGAGACCTCTTGCGACGGTTCTTTCCGCCTGACCCCCGGGATGCTCGAGGCCAAACTGACCCCGCGGACAAAAGCTATACTCCTTAACTACCCGAACAATCCAACCGGCGCCACCCTTTCCAAGCAAGAAGTCGAAGCGATTGCTGCATTGGTCATCAAGCATGACCTGCTAATCATCAGTGACGAGATCTACGCTGAACTGACCTACGACCATCCCCACGCCAGTTTCCTCTCCGTCCCCGGCATGCGCGAGCGCACCATCTTCCTCCACGGCTTCTCCAAAGCCTGGGCCATGACCGGCTTCCGTCTGGGCTATGTCTGCGCCCCGGCCGAACTCTCCGACGCCATGGTGAAAATCCACCAGTACATTATGATGTGCGCCAGCACCAACGCCCAACGCGCCGCTCTCGAAGGCCTCAACCACGGCATCGACGACATGCGACGCATGATCGAACACTACTCCCGCCGCCGCAACTTCGTCCACGCCTCCTTCCTCGAAATGGGACTCCCCATGCACAAACCCGCCGGCGCCTTCTACGCCTTCCCCCGCATTGCCGGCCTCGGACTCGACTCCCGCCAATTCGCCCTTGACCTCCTCAACCGCCACCAAGTAGCCGTCGTGCCCGGCACCGCATTCGGCCCCAGCGGCGAAGGCTACATCCGCTGCTCCTACGCCACCTCCATGGACAACCTCAAACTCGCCATGGACCGCATCGCCGCCTTCGTCGGCGAACTCCGAACCCGCGATTGAACCCCGCGCACCCACACCCACGCCCCCGAAAGAACCCCATGTCCGAACGCGATTCCCGACCGCCCCGCCACCCCCAAGATTCCCGCCCCAGACGCCCATTCCCCCGCCGCAACGCCTCCCGCCCGCCCCACCCCATTCCCCCCATTGACATCTGGCGGAACCTCTCCGAAGCAACCATCTCCTGCCCCTCTCAAAACGGCCCCATACTCAGCCAGGAACTCGCCACCCTCGGCTACACCGTCTGCGGAATGAACACCCCCGCAACCATGGTCGGCATCACCGGCCTGCACGGCATGCGCGACATCTTCCGCCTCAACCTCACCCTCCGCACAGCCAACCGCGTCCTCATCCCCGTAGGCAAAGGCCCCGCGAGAGATTTGGATGGACTCAAGCGCCTCGCAGGCCAGATTCCCTGGGAAGCCTATCTCGACCCCGAACGCCCCGTGCTCGTCAACTCCACCGTCGAAAACCAGACCGTGCGAGACTCCCGCGTGCCCAACCTGAGAGCGAAAGACGCCATCACCGCCCGCATGAGATACCATTGCGGCCGCAAAACGGATGCCGACGACAAAGACCTCTTCGCAGACGGCGCCTGCGTCTACTTCTACTGGGAAGGCGACTTCGCAAAGTTCTACCTCGACACAACCGGCAGACCCTTAGCCAAGCGCGGCTACCACAAAGCAGAGTGGCGGGGGAATATCAATGAAGCAACCTCCGCCGCAGCCCTCTTGGCGGGCGGCTGGGACGCCTCTTCGCCCCTGGCGGTGCCCATGTGCGGATGCGGAACGGTCGCGATAGAGGCCGCCTTGATGGCGCGCCGACGGGCGCCGGGGCTGCTCAGATCCGTCTTCGCCTTCCAGATGCTAAAGGGGTTCGGGACAATCATCCCCGGAGAGCGGCTGGAGGATGGGATGCGGTGCCGTTTTGGGGCATCTCCGGAGCAGATTTGGCGGCAGGTCGTGCGGGAGATCGAGCAAGAGACGCGGACGGAAGGTTTGCCCGCGATTGTGGCTTCGGACAAGAGTCTGGAGGCGATTGCTGCGGCGCGGCGGAATGCTTTGGCGGCCGGGGTGGCATCGGACATCTGCTTTGAGGTGTGCGATTTTGCCGACACGGCGCTGCCGTCGGGGGCGGGTACGATTTTCCTAAATCCTGATGCAGGAGATCGTCCGGCCGGCGAGATTGAACTGGAGCCGGTCTATCGGCGGATGGGGGCGTGGTTCAAGGCTCACCCGGAGTGGACTGCTTTGGTTCTCTCGGGGAGTCCAGAGCTGGCGAAACGCATCGGCCTTGAGGCGGATCAGGCGGTTGAACTGGTTAATGGGGCGCGGGATTGCCGCCTTTTGGTGTATGGGGGCAGGGGTGACGAACTGGGGCGGTGATGGTGTTTCGCCGGGCGGTATGGGTTGTTTTGCTGGGGGTGCCGCTGGGGCTAGGTGCGTTTGACTGGCGCAGTCAGCCGTCGGAGCGGTTGAGGGGGCGGCTGGAGGGGCTTGGGTTGGTAGGTGTGTTGCCGGGAAATGACAGGTGGATTGGGGCTTCGTTGGACTGGGTGGATGCGGAATTGGGGAAGGTTCCGCCGTGTTTGAGCGGCGGGAAGGGGGAGCGGCGGCGGCGCGAGGTGTTGCGGGTGTTGGATTTTCCGTTGCATGTGGACAACTTTGCGTGGTTGGATTCGCCGCGTATTCAGGCGTTCAATGCGCCGGTATTGAGTTGGTTCCGGCGGCGTTTCGACGGGGTGATTTCGGGGCTTGGGGAAGCGGTGCCGGATGGCGGTCTGCGGCTCTTCAAACTGTATAATATGGGGTTTATCGTCTGCACGCCGGGGAAGACGGTGGGTATCGATATTGCGGGGCGGCCGGCGTTCCCGACTTTGCCGCGGAGCAAGGATGGGGCGTTCAAGGGGGTGGAATATGCGTTGGATGTGGCGCGCTCCGAGAAGTTGGCGCATTTGTTGGATGTTTTATTGGTGACGCATCCGCACCGAGACCATTACAATGTGCCTTTGATTCGCGAGATGCAGCGGTTGGGCAAGCCGGTGATGCTGCCTTGTCGCATCTCAAGTGGGGGGGTGGATTTGACTTCAAAGTCTACGATTCTGCTGACGAATTCGGTGCCTGTCCCGCGTGAGATTGGCGGGCTCCGGCTGGCGGTTTTCCGCGGGCATCAGGGGTCGGTGCCGTGCAATGTCTACTGGATTGACTTGGGCTCGCACCGTCTGGTTCATACGGGGGATAATTACGATTTGGCGGCCGAGCGCCGACTTGCGGAGTTGCCTCGCGCGGATCTGCTTCTGACGGCTTGCTGGAACCATCTGGCGGAGACGACCCGCGCCGCGCTCAAGGCGCCGGGGAATCGTCCGCTGGTGCTGGTTCCGGGTCACGACAATGAGATGGGGCACTCGGTTTCCCACCGCGAATCGTGGCAGGAACTCTTTTACCGGAGGGATCGGCTGGGCAATCCGGACTTTCCGAAGACGCCTGTTTTGCTGTTGGCTCCTGGCGAACACTATACTTTTACGCCTGCCCCGCCCGCGCTTGGTCCGGGGTGGTGGAAGCGGTTTTGGGGGCGTCTTTTCCGCCGCGCGGATTGAGCGCTTCCGGGGGCTTGAAGATTGCTACCCCCGCCCCCAGAAGGTAGGTAGGATGGAGTCTGCCTGATAGGCACGATTCCCTCTGATTCCTTGGCACCTCCCACCCCTATTCCTGCCAACCCGCGATGGCTGTGTGCGGACGGGAATACGGCGCCAGTCAATCCCCCCTTCGAATGGAGGAATCCGCTCGGCGGTGCGCGGTCGTAGACGGCACGCTCCCTCGAAAATGGCAGTGGAGGTCGCCGCCTGAAGTGTTCCGTTCCCGCCCTGAATAGGACTCCACGCCACATCCGTCCAACAGGGCGGAAGGACGACTTCTTTTTGTATGGAATCAATTCGATTTTCCCCTTTAGGGTTAAACGGGGATTTATTGATTTTTCCCGAATTGCTTTGACTGTCCACCGCAAGAAGTGCTGTAGTGCATACAAAACTTGTTCGTTTCGTGTGATCTTGAAGAAGCGGGGGAAAGCCCCACTTCCTCTCGACCCCGAAACTTCTAAAAAGGAACATCAGATGGAACGATTTCAACGATGGATGGGCGTTGGGGTGATCTGCTTTGCGGCTCAGATTGCCTGCTCCCAGGAAGAGACGCCTTTAGCGCAGGCCTGGACTCAACCCGCAGGCATCGACTGCTCCCCGCATAGGCTCGTAATCGATTCGGCGCAACTCGCCTTTGATCCCGCCTACGCCCAGTCGGCAGACCCAGCCTCCGCTTATGTCGAGATTCGCTTCGTGGCCGAAGCCGGAACCGCGCAGGCGACAACCAACCAGGTCGCCCGAACCGACGCCGGAGCGTCCGGGACATACGCCTTCAACCTCCCCGAAGGCGTGCCATCGAGCCTCCTGCTCATCCATCAGACCTACGCCTCCGACGGCACCCCCGTCGGCGACCCACGCCAATGTTGACGCCCGTCTGAGGGTCAGACCTACGCCTCCGACGGCACCCCCGTCGGCGACCCCTTGACCGCCTCTGTCGCCTTCGCCGAGGCTGTTTCAACCGAAGCGGTGGCACCCGTCGACACCCGCGAAAACCCCTTGCAGCAAGAG